>DLLC01000025.1:16233-60756 GCA_002476625.1 Porphyromonadaceae bacterium UBA7572
ATCAAGCCGCACCGCCAAAGCCGCCTGTGCGCCGAAGCAGTGGCACGGTCGCAATGCGCACCGCACCTAAAGGCAGAAGCAGCAATGCACCAGCCTCACGCCCTCGCCGAAGCAGCACCGCTCCACGGACCACGGCAAACCGGAAGCCCAACACCTCCGGCAACGGCCAATCGTCAATCACTCGAGGCGGCTGCGTGGTCATTTCCATAGGTGTGACCGCAGGCTTCTTCTTGCTCTACATGTTAATAGGACTAATTTTCGACAAAATATAACCAACCAAGAACTCATGGCTATCAAAAAATACACTTGTCCTAAATGCGGACACGAAATATCAATCGACGTACAAGCACTCACAGCTATGGGAAATTCCATCGTGTGCCCAGAATGCCAGTCGGTGCTAAAAGCCGACGGCGACTTTCTCTATATCCCCACAGAGAACCAGACCTTTGAACCTGTCGAGCCAGCCGCCGAGGGCGAAACGCCACCGCCATTCTCTAAAGAAAACATCATAGGCGAAGACTCCGCCTCAGCCACGCTCTACGACAAGGCAGTGGAATACATCTCCACCTGCAACGCCATTTCCATACCCATGCTCATGCGGTATTTCAGCATTGAGGAGAAAGAGGCCACAGAGCTGATGCGCGAACTTGAGCAGCGCGGAGTGGTGGGGCCATTCACCGGTGGACCAAGGGAAATCCTCATTCCCCACAACACAGGGCTGCCATCAGGCGTGAAGCGCACATTTGAAACCGACCAACTGCTGAAGAAGCAACTTGAGCGGCTACGCCAGGCACAACAAAATGGCGATATGCCCAAAATGCGATCATGCACATGCAGCCTGCCCTCGTTTCTGCTGCTCGTGCTCCTCGCCTGGCTCATCTACTCCATGCTCCACTAAAATTCCACCCATTCGTCACTGTCACCCTACCTCTATATAATACCACCACGCTGGCCTTGAAAAATGCAAGGTTGCAGAAATCGCACATCTCTAAAATGTGGCTGTAACTTTGCACCGTGACATCATGGTCACGACATCTTAATTAACTGAATTGTAAAATATCAAAACACAGCGAAAAATGAAAAACAAGATTTACAACGTAGTGATTCTCGACAAGAGCGGCTCCATGAGCAGCATTCGCAGAGTGGCTATCGACAGTGTGAACGAGACATTCGGCTGCATCCGCAGCCTCAGAAAGAAAAACCCAGACCAGTTGCAGCTGGTGACTCTGGTGGCATTCTGCGCCTGCGAGCAAAAAGTGATTTACGAAAACACGCCTATCGAAGAAGTGCGCGACATCACCAGGCGCGATTATGAGCCATGCTGTGGCACCCCACTCTACGACGCCATAGGAAACGTGTGCACCCGGCTGCACCAAGCTGTAAAAGACTGCGAGAACGCCAGCGTGATGGTCACCGTCATCACCGACGGCTACGAGAACGCCTCGCGCGAATTCTCCGCCAAAGCCATCAAGGCCCTTATTGAGGCCTATAAGGAAGAGGGCTGGATGTTTGCCTACATCGGCGCCGACCACGATGTGGAGAGCGTGGCGTTCAGCCTATCCATCGACAACGCCCTACTATTCGAAAAAACAGAGGAAGGCACACGCCAGATGGCCGACCGCCTGCACGAAAGCATGAAGGCATACGACGACAAGGTCATGGCCCTCATGGAGGAAGAAAGAGATGGCCAAATCAGCAAAGGAGAGTTGCTGGAAAGAAAAAGATCACTCTCTAAAAAATTTTTCCGATTCTAATATAAATCAACATTCAATTTTATGTGGCTTTTGAAGACGACCCCGCTATGAGACGATTGTTTATGATGGAACCTGTCGGAGATCCAAAAGCAATGGAATTTCTCCGTGCGCAAGGACTGGCCGACAATGGACAATGTCCATTCCGTGGAGCGTCAATAATGGCTGCATAGTCGGGCTATTACTCGCTCTTTTTACTTGCTAAAAGCTGGAATTATAACTAATTTATAAGCTCCTGCCTACTCTTATCGAGACTTTGGCACGATTATTGCCTAATCATTTTGTGCGTGTGTGGCGGCCACTCCCTATACCCGCCATACACGCACAAAACACGTTATAACAGTATGAACAACAATTTCGACATCGACCTTCTTGACCACTTAGAATACGGAAAATTGTATCTCTTCGCCAGCAGCGAGATTTTGCCACAAGCAACAGAAGAAGTGCTGGCCACATTTGTAAGCAATTCCTCTATCAGCAAAAAGCTTATGGAGATAAAAAAGGTGCCGACTGAGCCTCACAAAATGCGTGGGAATAGCCTAATAATAGCCGCCAGAAGGTTCAACGCCGGCAATGTAGGCAGGTATGCTGCGCTGGCTTGTTGCATTACAGACATGGGCAGTGTGAGCGACGGGGTGGTCACCTTTTTTCACAACTTCCTCTCTATAGAGGAGGATAGTGAGGGCGACAGCGCAGTCATTACCACCATCACCCCAACAGAGGGCGCGGCGGTGTGGAAGCTTAGGCCAAAGCCATATCTAAAAGAAGAAGTCTTCTGCCAGAAAATTCCTGAAGACCACTCTTGCCATAGGCCAAAGAAAGCACAGCTAAACACTGCCGCACATAAAGGCTTCTTTGGAATGGTTGCGAAGCTGTTTGAGAAAAACCCAGATGCAATATATGCGGCTACTGCAGAAGACACCGAAGCCGAACTGGTGGAACCTGAATACACCACAGAAGAAAAAGAGGAAGACGCAAGAATTGAAATCATTAGGCAAAATTCCGAGGAAGATGAGTATGCCAACTCTTTACAGCTCCAGCGCAACCGCGACCTCCGGCTAATTCAATCGCTCATATTCGAATTCATTCAAAAATACCATGCCGACCCTTCTGAACTGATAAGCAACTCCCTACAAGGAAAATACATTGTCAACACATCACCTATGCTGGTGGTGAACCACGACCGTAAAATCATTCTGCCCGAATACAACGAGATGGAACTAAAAATGAGTGCAGCCAGCCGCACGCTCTACATCTGGTTTCTGACGCACCCCCAAGGCAGCAGGCTGAAAGACCTGACGAAGCACCGCACCGAGATTATCGGCATATACGAGGAAGTGCATCCCGGCTGCAATTATGTGGAGCAATGCGTGGACGCATTGCTCCAGCCCGACAGGCTGAACCAAAACTTTTCACGCATCAAGAAGATTGTGCGCTCCGTTATCCTCAACGACGACATCGCCGCCAGCTATTTCATCAGCAAGGACGCAGAAGGCAACTACCGCCTCCCCATCGCAGCAGTTCCTGAAAAAATCCGTATCCCAAAACATAACGACTAAAAATAATACATCATCATGGCAGAAAATGCAAAAAACGTTCTGAGCCTGAACTCTAAAGAGGCTATTGAATTTTTCTTGAAATCGAACCAATACCACGGATTCGAGCTACCCGACTACTACAAATTCGACTCTCTGCTTGAAAAAGTGAAAGATGCTGTGGGCAACACGCCCTATGATAAATGCATCGCAAAAGGCGCATCGCCTGAGCAGCTCTCCGACGTGAATTTCAACATTCTGCTCAACAAAGACGGGCGTTACGACGTCCGCCCCATTATGCTGGCCAATCCTTTTCTCTACTACTTTCTTGTGAGAGAAATTTGCAGCAATGACTCTTGGCCGGTAGTGAAACACCTGTTCAAAACTTTCAAAGTGCCACATATCACATCGTGTGCGCTGCCTGTCGTTCCCGACGACAAGAAAAAAGAGAATTTTCCAAAAGCCACCACCATATTAAACTGGTGGAACAGCGTGGAGCAGCGAAGCGTTGAGCTGTCGCTTGAATACCGCTACATGTTTGTCACCGACATCTCCAACTGCTATGGCTCTGTGAATCCACAAGCATTCGACTGGGCATTCTCGTTTAAAGGAACACAGCACGAGAGAGATGCCCAAAGCACCATACCTAAAAATATACAGAAGTATCTGCGCGCGTTCCAGCAAGGGCGCGGCATCGGCATTCCGCAAGGCAGTGCCATCTTCGACCTCTTGGCGGAAATCATTCTCGGCTATGCCGACCTGCTCCTGCACGAGGCCATCGAGAAGGAAGGCATCACCGCTTCTTACGAGGTGATTCGCTACCGCGACGACTACCGCATCTTCTGCAACGACAAGGACGCATTGGAGAGAATCTCATACCTGCTGCAAGGTGTGCTCGAGCAGCTCAACTTCCGCATGAACAGCAAAAAAACGAAGCTGACCGAAGACCTGGTGGCAGACTCTATCAAGCCCGACAAACTCGCCTATATCTACAACACGCCCATCAAAAACAAAAAAGGCTACGACTTCGACAGCATAGAAAAGCAGCTGCTCTTCATCTTGATGTTTGCCCGCAAGCACCCTAACAGCGGCACCGTGCAAACGCTGCTCTCCGAACTCGACAAGCGCATAACCGACATTCTTGAAACACCAGAGTCCTCAAAAGCAGATACTGGAAAAACCAAATTTAGACATTTTCGTCAAGACTTTGCCGACTTATTTGCCGACTCAAAAGATCAAAAGTCCAATAAAAAAGAGGATAAGCCCGACAAAAAAGAAGCTAAGCCAGCAAAAAAAGAGACGGCTTCTGTCTCCATTTTCGATATGGTCAAAATATACCATCCCAAAAATCGCCTCCCGGGAGGCAGCGAGCGGGCCATGGCGGCAATTTGCTTAAAAATCGCCCTGGAGAACGTGAACCGAGGCCACTACGCACTCCGAGTGTTGAGCCGAATTGTTAACTCCATAGCAGACGAACAAGAGAAATGGGACATCTTCAATCTCGTGTGCCAGCAACTTGGAGCTCAGTCCAATTCCTCTTACTTCCAAATATGGCTGCAAAACATCACCTACCAGCGCGACAAGAAGCGTGGCGCTTGCCCATACACATCACGGCTTTGCAAAGTGGTGGATGGCGAAAAGAATGTGACGCTTTGGAACTGCAGCTGGCTAAAGAAGTCGGTCACAAAAGGAATCGACGCCACAGAAATTGTGGACGCCGAAACCCTGAAAGAAGTGACCCCCGTCATCTCATTCATAGAACGAGGCAACTACGACGGGTCATCCTACCAAGCCTAAACCACAAAAAGAACCAGTAAAAACATTTGACTATGAGTTGGGAATACTACGCCGTTGGCATTGAAATGCTGGGATTTATGGCAATGGCCATCTACTCGGGAAGCTCAGACAGCAACTATGGCACTTCTGCCCAAGACAGCACCGCCCCCCCGTTCAAGAGATTCAATCTGCACCTCCTGCTTATTCTTACCCTCTTGTTCAGGAAGCAGAGCATCAGCAAAGACGTAGCAGGGCGGAAACACCCGACGATGCCTACGATAAGGGGTATAGAAATGGATATGACCAAGGGGTAGAGGATAGTGTCAACGGGCATGAAGAATGGTATGGCTACGATGACTCAAGTGAATACTACAACTACTATGAGACCAAATACCAAGATGGTTATGTGTGTGGATATTCCGATGGATATACAGAAGGAAAACGTCAGCGCGAAGATGAGAACGAATAACCATAGTAGGGACATAGAAAATTTGAAGATTTGAACTCCTGTGAGGCGTACGTGGCAGCCACATACGCCTCACTTTATTAATTACTCTCTTCTGCGCTTTTTAATTCTATTCAAGAGGAATGAGATTATGGCTTTTTATAGATAATGGTGAGGCCATCGCGCAGCGGCACTATCACCTTCTCCACACGCTCGTCGGCAGCCACCATATCGTTGAAGCGCATGATGCCAGTGGTCTGAGCATCGTGCTTTGTGTTGGGGTCGGCCACTTTGCCGTCCCACAGTGTGTTGTCGGCTATGATAAAGCCTCCCGGAGCCACATGGGGAAGCACCATTTCGTAGTACTCCGGATACTGTCGCTTATTGGCGTCGATGAACACCAAGTCGAACGTTTCGCCTAACCTCGGTAAAATTTCGGCGGCATCGCCAATGTGCAGATGAATGCGGTTGCCAATCGGCGACATGGCAAAATGCTCGCGCAGAAAGTCCTCCAGCTCGTCCTCTATCTCAATGGTGTGAAGCTGCGCCTGGTCGTCGGTCACCCCCTCAGCCAAGCACTGCGCTGAATAGCCCGAGAAAGTGCCTAATTCAAGAATGCGCCTGGGCTTGATCATGCGCACCAGCATTTTCAGTAGCCGCCCTTGCAGATGCCCGGAGCACATGCGAGAATACAGCAGTTTAATGTGTGTGTCGCGGTCAAGACGGTAGAGGTGGTCAGGCTCTGCGTCGATGTGCTTCAGTATGTAGTCTTCGAGTTGCTCTGTCATCACTTCGTTGCGTTATTGTTTATCAGCCAGTCCACGGCTCGGCGATAGCTGTCAAGTCCAAAGCCGGCAATCACGGTGGCGCAGGCATCCTTAATCATCGACACATGCCTGAACGCCTCACGAGTCTGCACATCGCTGATGTGGGTCTCCACCACCGGGGCGGTGATGGCGCGGATGCAGTCGGCTATGGCAATGGAATAGTGGGTATAGGCACCGGCGTTGAGCACAATGCCGTCGTGGTCAAACCCCACTCGCTGTAGTTCGTCAATAATCGCGCCCTCGTGATTGCTCTGAAAGAGCGTGAACTGCACTTGTGGATACTTGTCCACAAGCTCACGAAGATACTCGTCGAGCGAGCGAGAGCCATAAATCCCTGGCTCACGAATGCCCACCAAATTCAAGTTTGGCCCGTTAATAATGGCTATTTTCATATTCATCCTGCAAGAATAATTACACAAAGATAAAGATTTTTTCGGATTTCACCCTAAATCAACATGAATTTCCATAACTTTGCAAAAAAAATAGAAATCACTCTGAATGAGCAACTTCAAAAGCAACGGTCATATGAACGCATTATCAAAGAAAATTGCAGCCTTCGCCATACTGCTGGTATGCGCGCTCTCATTCGGCGACTTCTCCGCAAGCGCCGGTATTCCATCTATTCCCCGCAAGACTACCGTCAAGAAACGCTCTTCATCACGCGTGGTGTGGGGCACAGAATACGACTGGCTGTCACGGCAGTATGTCACCTACTCCGATATTCGCTATTTAGACCGTGGACAGGTGCGCGTGCTGAAAAACTCCATCTACGCTCGCCATGGCTACATTTTCCGCGACTCGGCACTCCGCGCCTATTTCAACAGCCTCTACTGGTATCGCGGCTACCGCAAGTCGGTGCCCAGTAAAGAATTGAACAAGGTGGAGCAATACAATATTGAGTTTCTCCGCCGTTATGAATAGGGCACTGCTCGCTATTTTCTTGCTTGTGAGCTTTACAGCGGCAGCGACAGCACCCACTGGCAAGGTCACGCCTGCTATACCCTTTGGGGCGAAAGCGCTGATGAAAGCCTATCCTGACTTCGTGAAGGGCTACGAGTCTGGCTACCTGCTGATGAGCGACGGCACAAGAATCCTCTACGACGACGGCAAGAAAAAGACGTTTGAGGAGCGCCTGAACAACGCCGACCCAGAGGATATGTTCCATATCGCCTACGACCGGAGCAACTGGCACCCCGGCTACCTGCACGACCCCGGGCGCATTCGCTGCGAGGCTCTCTACAAAAAAATGTATGGCACGAGTGCCGCTGCGGTGCAGAAAAGGCTTGTGACGGTGAAATGGTTTGGGCAGAATGTGCGCTTCACCAAAGTGAACGGCGCAGCCGACGCCCTGCGGAAAGTGGCGGCTGAAATCGCACGTCACCCCGAACTGAGAAAATATGTGAAGTCAAGCGGATCGTTTTACTGGCGAAATGTGCGCTTTGCCAAACGCTTGAGTGCGCACTCCTACGGAATGACCATCGACATTGCCGTGGCAAAAAGCGACTACTGGGGTTGGAAGACAAAAAACCACAGCGAGACCACTAAAGGCATTCCCTACTGCAACAAATTTCCACGCCTCCTGGTGGAAATATTCGAGAGCCACGGGTTCGTGTGGGGCGGACGCTGGTATCATTACGACACCATGCACTTTGAATACCGCCCGGAATTTTTCGTGAAATAAGCAATCCCACCATCATCAATGGTGGCCATTGCAGCCATTGTGCGCACCGCACACGGCAAAAAGAATGTCACTTCTCCTCTGGTTTCATCGCCTCCAGCGAGCCTACCACCTTCTCCACAATGGGAGCGTAGGAATTGGTGAATTGTGAAGGATAAGTGGCAAGCACCGTCACAAACGCACCATCCACCTCCATCACCTTACGGGTGTACACATTGCCATGAGCGTCTTTGCCAGAAAGCACAAACCAGTTGGCCTTCTGCACTTGAAGCGTGTCGGTGCCACTCTTGGCTGCGGCAAAAGCGTGCTTGATGTCGGTGTTACCAAGCTCGTCGTACTCACCATACACCGTGACGGTAAGCTCATGGTTGGAGAACATACGCCCGTCGCCATTGGCTGGAGCCTCGCCCTTGTCGAGAAACGAGGGATACTGGCAGCGAAATGCAAAACGCGGGTTCACATACTCCACAAAATAGAAGTCGTCGGGCACCTTTGAGCCTGTTTTCACTTCAAGCAACGTAGTGTCGAGTGCTTCCGAGCTTTGTTCAGAGCTCGATGCCTCTTGCTTGCCACCGCCATTACAAGCCACCATGGCAAGCAATATCAGCGGAGCTAAAAATTTCAGTTTCATATTCATGTGATGTTTATTTTTATGCAATATTAGCTAAAAACGCCGACATATCCCACACCATTCACTAAAAAAGTGGATTTTCCACATTTCACTTGTAGAAAATCCACTTTCACGCAAGGCTTCGCCAGAGGTGACGGGCGTGGCGCCGTCGTGTATCTCTCGTTGCGATCAATGAACAAACGCCACGTTGTCAACCCACAGTGTCATACCCACTGTGCCCACATAGGCTGTGCCACAGCCGCTGGAGAGCATCACCACTGCATGGGTAGGCTTTGTGCCCACTGGCGCCCATTTCTCTTCAATCACAGGCTTCATCTTGCCTTTGGAATTGCGGGCATAATAGCTTTTTTCCTTTGAGATCAAACCCATGAACGACTTGTAGCCGGCATGGCGGCGAATGTCGCCATACCAGATGGGAATGCGGTGCTTGTTCACCCAGCCCATAGTGGTCTTGCCAAAGCGCTCACGGCCAGTGCCCACACGCTCGGCGTGGATATTTCCTTTAGCGTCTTCCCAGCGGCGCTGCAGCAGCACAAACACCTCGGCATTGTCGCGTCCGCTCATCTTCTTCTTGCTGCCGAAGCCACTGGAGTAGATGGGTGCGCCAGCAGGCGCCACCAGACGATAGTCGAACTGGAGGAATTTAGGGGTCTTGGTGTAGGGCATACCCATATCCATCTTGCTGTATGGGTTCTTGGTGCTGCTCACAGGCTCAAGCATGCTGCCCAAGAATATGGTGCCCGACACCAGCACATCCATATTGATGATGCCAGCCGCCTTCACATGCTCAAGCATGGTGGTGAGCTTGGCGCATCGGCCCGCGCCGTGCTTGTCGGGGAAAACGGCGTTGCTGGTCTTCACCACGCCCATCACCTTAGCCATCACATTGCTGGTGCCCCAGTGCGAGCCGCCCATATTATGATATGCCTTTGCTCCGTTCACTGTGGCATTTGGCGCAATCTCGTACACCTTCTTGGTGGCGCCGCCAATCACGCCCGACTCCTTAATCACACGGGTGACCCAATTCTCGAAATCGCCAAATTTGATTGGCTCCACTTTCTCTGCCTTCACATTAAAGGCCAAGATGGCAATCGTAGCCATCATAAGAGTGAATTTTCTCATTTTTCAAAAAATGTTTTTCTCGTTATATTTTACAGTTTTTATATATTCGATTACACAAAGTCATTTAGTCAGTGTGAGCCGCCACCTGTTCACTCCCCCACATGCGCCGCCTGGCTCAGCAGGTGATGCCCGATTTTGCAGTAGATGCACTTCTTAGCCTCGCAATACTCGCGCTTCAGCTGCACCAGTGCCTGCGAAGTGAGCGCGTCGGGGCACTCAATGCCACAGCCCACGAAGTGCGTGACGATGGAGTTGTTCTCTGGTCGCAGGTCCTCCAGCAGGCGAATGGCCTTGTCGGTCATTTCGTAATTGTCGGTGAGCTCGCCATAGGCGTAGAGCAGTGGCGCCACGGTGTTGATGAGCACAATATCTACCGACCGCCTGCTCAATGTGGCGGAGGTGCGCCCGTTGGGCTTTCCAAACGTGTAGTGCGTGGTCCAGTAGCCGCTCAGCTCCACATCAAAGAGCCGGCGCATATCCTTCTCGCCATCGGCCTCTAAAATACGGCTCATCAGCCTAAAGCCACCCTCCACACACCGCGCGAGCATGGCAATGCGGCGATATGGGAAATTCTGCGGACGGATGCGGAAGAGTTTCCACGCCTCCTGCTCCATAGGCGTGAGCTGGAATTTATGGGCGAGAAACGCATACTCCGTGCAGAGCTGGCTATAATACCCATCCATTCCGGGCCGCTGTGGCTCAAGCATACCGGCCTGCCCGAAAAGCAGAGCCTCTATTTGCAGAATGGAGTCGCTGTGCTTGCCAAGCAGGCGAAGCGGTGTGCGCCGGGCCAGTCGCTCAAAGGCGTCGTTGTTGATGCCGAAACCGAAATTTCGCGCGAGTGTCACATAGCACACGTCCTCCCAGCTGCCGTTGAAGCTCTCGAGCAAGTGGCGGATTCGCTCCACCTTGCCATGCAGCCGCTCAAAGGCCAGGCGTTCCACCCACTCCACTATGGTGAGGTGCGGCACCTGCCTGATTCTGGAGGCGCAAGGCACTTCGCGGGTGGCATTTACCAACGCCGCATAGTCGGTGCTGAACTGCGGCGACACCTCCAGCACCATCTGCGGAATCAGCTCCCCGTTGGTGCGGCGCACGGGTGCATCGTCCTTAGCCACCACATGCAGAATCACGCTGTCGTAGGCCTTGTCAGTGTCATGCCCATGCCGCCTCCAGTCGGTGGCGCGGTAGTGGATTTCCACATTGCCCACCCACATACGGCCGTCGATCTCCACCTTGGCGTTGAAGAAGTCTGGTCCTGCATCTGTATTAAGCAGTCCAGGGTCCACCACCCTCACCTTCTTCCCGGTGTTGGTGACCATATTCTCCGACCGCCACAGCCGGTGCTGCCACACATATTGCATCAATTGCTCCATAAGCGCACTTAACAAACTGCGAAGTTACTCATTTTTCAGCTAATAGATGATGCGTCCTTGCCTTATTATACTTTTTTGACTAACTTTCACCCCATTTCCACCAATCATGCACCAAGAAGAGACACATGCCATGATTGGCCAAAGCCCATGCCTACAACAAAAAAAATCCCTCGAGCGGGATTCCGCTTAAGGGATTTCTGTGGTACCACCAGGAATCGAACCGGGGACACAAGGATTTTCAGTCCTTTGCTCTACCAACTGAGCTATGGCACCATTGTTGCTGAATTGCGAGTGCAAAGTTATAGCTTTTTCCATTATCCACCAAATTTTTTCGCAACATTTTTCTTCAGAATTACAGCATAAATCGATAACACACTCACTATCTGAATATTAAAAATAACATATATTTCTCCTCAAGGATTACATATCCACACGTTTTTTAAAGAATTTGCGCGCAAAAACATTTAAAAAAATATGAATATATAAAAGTATATGTGTAATTTTGCGCATATAATGCCGTAATATGTGCGTATACACAATACTGACTAACAATATAAAACAACTTAATTTATAACCAACATGAACAGATTTTTTACACTCTTAGCGATGTGTGTGCTGGCAATAGGCACGGCCTTTGCCGATGAAACCACCATCGTGTTTGAAAACCTGTATCAGTCTGACAAGACTGTGCAGCCAGCCACCCCAGTATCTTTTGGGGCTTTCTCGTTCTCGTTTGAGAAAGGCAACTCTGGCACACAACCAGCCTACTTCATTTCCACCTCCACCTCTGCTCCCGCAAAAGAGATGCGCCTATATGGTGGACCAAAGGCTTCTCCACTCGACGGCAACACAATGACTGTGACCGCCACCACAGCTATGACCAAGATGGTGTTTGACGGCGGATCCAACTTCTCTTCAAAATGGGTTGAAGTGAAAGCTTCTGAGGGTACAGTAGAATTCAACACCTCCACTCGCGTGCTCACTTGGACGGGAAATGCCTCATCTGTCACCTTCACCGTGTATAGCAACGCTTCCACCTCCGGACAATGGCGCTTTGCCAAAGCCACCATCACCACTGGCGCAGCTGGCGAGGTGACTGTGAGCAAGCCCACATTCAGCCGTGCCGCCGGCACTTTCTACAGCCCATTCAACCTGGAGCTAAGGACTGCCACCACTGGCGCAGACATCTACTACACCACCGACGGCACCGACCCCACCACCGCATCGGCAAAATACAGCGCGCCTATCGCCATATCCAGATCTGCCACTGTAGAGGCCTTCGCTGTGCTCAATGGCAAGGCAAGCGACATCGCATCAGCAGAATATGTAATGGGTGAAGCCACCGAAGTAGCCAACATTGCCGCATACCAAGCCATTGCCGACGAAACCCAAGCCGTATTCGGCAACCCAGTGACCGTGCTCGCACAAAACGGCAACAACCTCTACGTGAAAGACAACACTGGCTACGCCCTTTTCTACGGCAACACTGGAAAGACCTTCAAGAATGGTGATGAAATCCTCGCCGGCTTCAACGGTAAGAAGACCACTTACAAGGGTGAACCTGAGCTGAAGGTGGATGCCAACAGCGGCCTCGAAAAAGGCAGCAACACTCCCGTGGCAGCCGAAGTGATTCAAGTGAGCGACATTGCGAAAGACATGTTCGCCCACTATGTAGTCATCAAGGGCGCCACCACCTCATACCTCAACCGCACCATCACCGACAAGAGCGGCTCTGCTGGCTGCCAGAGCGGCATGGGCGGATTCTCTGCAAAGAACGACTCTGTGAACGTGGACGTTTACGGAATAGTGGGCACATGGGCCGACAAGACCACTGGCGACATCTCCTACGTGCTGCTCCCTACCGCCGTAAAGCAGGCTGGCGACACTACATCGACTGAAGGTGTGACCATCGCTGAGTACCAGACCGTGGCCAACGACACAGAAGTCACTTTCCGCAACCCCGTGACCGTGCTCGCACAGGGCGGAGCCAACCTATGGGTGCGCGACAACACTGGCTACATGCTCGTGTATGGCAACACTGGCAAGACCTACGCTCAAGGCGATGTGATTCCTGCAGGATTCAGCGGCACCAAGGTCACCTACAATGGCGAGCCAGAGCTGAAGACTCCAAAAGGCTTCAAAGCCGCCACAGGCAAGGAGACCGTGACCCCAGAGGAACTGGCGCTCACCGATGCCAACATCAACCACGCCAACTTTGGCCACTACATCTTAGTGAAAGGCGCCACTATCAACACCTCTGCCAGCACCATCACCGACGCAGCTGGCAACTCTTTCGCCTACTTCAACAACATGTCGGCTCAGCTTCCTAAGGACCTCACAAAGAAGTACAACGTGTATGCCATCATCGGCTCACACTACAACAAGTCAACCAAAGGCACCGACTATCAGCTTCTGCCCGTCACCATCACCAACGAAGACGGCAGCGCACTGCCCGTTGACCCCGTGGCCGACATCAATGGCCTTTACGGCCTCGCCACTGGCGTAAAGGGCATGATTTCTGATGAGCTCACCGTCATTTACCAGAACGGCAGCAACATGTGGGTGAAGGACAACGCCGGCACTTACGGCTTGGTTTACGGATATATCACCAACAAATTCGTGAACGGCGACAAAATCAAGAACCTTGTGGCCCACTGGGTTACCTACGACGGCTACAAGGAAATCATCCCCGTTGACGAAAGCGCCGTGAAGAGCGGCGAAGGCTCCCCCGTGGAAGCCGAGGAACTGGCTCTTGAGGAACTCTCACAAGACATGGTTCACAGATATGTGACCATTCCTGGCGTAGCGCTCACCAGCACCGAAACCGCTGCCACCTACAATGGCAACGACGGCACCGTGGACATGCAAATCTACAACAAGTTCAGCAGCGACGTCACCATTCCTGAAAACCTCGCTGGCAAGACTTTCCGCGTAACCGGATTTGTGGCCATGTACAAAAACCAGCTCCAACTCATCCCCGTAGAGGTGAAAAATGAGGCTGCAGGCTCGAAGGGCGACATCAATGGCGACGGCGCAGTAAACGCTTCCGATGTTACCGCGCTCATCAACAAGGTGCTCGGCGACGCCAACTTCGCCGACGATGCATGCGACATCAACGCCGATGGCACAGTGAACGTGAGCGACGTCACCGCACTCATCAACCTCATCCTCGAATAAGGATAATTTCCCCACATAGCGCACACAAGACGAGTGCGCGCGCACATCATAACCAGCACCCACAAGGCTCCACGCCCTGTGGGTGCTTTTGCTTTTCTTTGCACCATTATCTGCATCCTCTTTTTTGTGGAAAAAGAATAAATCAGCATAATTGTGAGGCACTTTCGTGAAAATATGAAAAAAAAACACTAATTTTGGAAATTGCTACCTATTGGCATGACTACAAAAAAATTAAAGCGGGTAATTTATTTCTCGAACAAAATTTAACAACACTAATACATTCATCTATGAAACGAAAACTGTTTTTGCTTCTCACCATGCTGATGACCGCCAGCGCCATTTGGGCTCAGACTGGCGTGCAGGGCACGGTGATCGACGCCAAGAGCGGACTGCCTGTGGTGGGAGCCACGGTAATGCTCGACAACCAGGGCAACACCGTGACCACCGGCCCGACGGGCGACTTCCTTATCAGCGACGCACAGCCGGGAAGCGACGTTCTGCTCGTGATAGGCTATGGCTACAAGGACTGCGAGACCAAGGTTGAAATCCCCGCAAAGGGAATCTTCAACGTGGGCACCATCTCGCTGAGTGCATCATCGTTCAGTTCCGCGTCGCAGGCCGACGACGACCAGGCCGACGCCATCATCACCGAGTCGCAACTCGAAGACGAGGAAGGCAACACACAAGCCGTGGCCACCCTCTCTGGCGCAAGCGATAATCCCTTCTACCAGGCTGCAAGCTACAACTTCAGCGTGGCGCGCTTCCGCATTCGCGGCTACAACTCGGAGTACACACAGCAATACATCAATGGCGTGTACTTCAACGACGCAGCCCGTGGCCGATTCAACTTCTCTATGCTCGGCGGCTTGAACCAAGCCTTCAAGAGCAAGGCCATAGGTCTTGGGCTCGACACCCGAAGCTACGCCCTCGGTGACGTGGGCGGCGCCAACAACATCAGCACCCTCGCCAAGGACTACGCTCCCGGATTCCGCGGTAGCGTGGCCTACACCAACAGCAACTACCGCTGGCGCGGAATGGCCACCTACAGCACCGGACTGATGCCCAACGGATGGGCCGTGACACTCAGCGCCATCGGACGCTATGCCGGCGAAGGCGTGATCCCCGGCTCGTTCTATAAAAGCTGGGGCTATTTCCTGGCCGTGCAGAAGGAAATCAACTCGCGACACAGCTTGGCGCTCACCACTTTCGGCGCACCCACTCGCCGCGCAAGCAACTCTGCCACCTTTGAAGAGGCATACAGCCTCACCGGCAACAACCTCTACAACAGCAACTGGGGCTGGCAAGAGGGCAAGAAGCGAAACGCCCGCGAAGTGGAAGCCTTCGACCCCACCGTGATTCTCAACTGGCTGTGGAAGCCCAACACCAGCACCACGCTCAACACAGGTGTAGCTTTCCACAAGTCGTACTACGCCTCAAGCGCCATCAACTGGTACAACTCCGCCGACCCGCGCCCCGACTATTACCGCTACCTGCCCAGCTACTGGGAAAGCGACCCTACCATCGCGGCGCTATACAACGAGCGGTGGACTTCCGACGACGACACTTACCGCCAAATCAACTGGGGCAGCCTCTACCAAATCAACTATCTCAACGAGGCGGAGGGCAAGGGCTCAAGCTACATCCTTGAGAACCGGCACAGCAACCAGGCAAGCTGGCAGTTCAACACCAACCTCAACATGCGCCTTACCGACAACCTCGCCCTGCAAGGCGGCGCCGGAGCGGGCTACACCTGTTCCTCTTACTACAAGACTATCAAGGACCTGCTCGGCGGCACGTTCTGGAGCGACTACGACCAGTATGCCGAACGCGACTTCCCCGACAACCCCGACATGGCGCAAAACGACCTCAACAACCCCAACCGCAAGGTGGAAAAGGACGACCGTTTCGGCTACGACTACAACATCAACCAGGTGAGCGCCAACCTCTGGCTCCAGAATGCCTGGACTTTCGCAAAATGGGACGTGGCCTACGGCGCCACCGGCAGCTTCACCCAGTACCAGCGCGAAGGCTTCATGCGCAACGGCCGCGCGCCAGAAAACTCTTTCGGGAAAGGTGCCACACACACATTCTTCAACTATGGAGCCAAAGCCGCCGTCACATTTAAAATCGACGGGCGCAACAGCATTGAAGCGCACGGCTACTTCGGTACACGCGCGCCACTGTCGTACAACGCCTACGTGTCGCCACGCATCAAGGACGACGTAATCACCGACCTCAACAGCGAAATCATCGCATCGGGCGACGTGTCGTACAACTGGAACTTCCGCAACTTCAAGGGCGTGGTCACCGGCTTCTACACCGACATGCGCAAGGGCACAGAGCGCACTGCCTTCTACGACGACCTTGCCAGCACTTTCATGAACTACGCGCTCACCAATGTGCACAAAGTGTTCAAGGGCGTGGAAGTGGGCCTGAGCTACAAGCTCACACCAAACCTCACAGTGACGGCAGCCGCCAACATCGGCCGCTACCAATACAAGAACCGCCCCACTGGCACGCGCAGCTACGAGAACGGCTCGCAACCCGACGTCACTCAGACGGTGTATCTGAAAAACTTCTACGTGAGCGGCACCCCACAAGAGGCCTACAGCCTTGCATTCAATTACGTAGGCCCGCACATGTGGTTCTTTGAGGTGAACGGTACTTGGATGAACCGCGCCTACGTAGACCTCTCTCCTGTGCGCCACGAAGCACTGCCCGACCTGTGGAAAGTGTGCTCCAGCGAAGAGGAACTGCAGCAGCGCATTCGCGAAATCAGCACCCAGGACAAGCTCAACGAGGCACTGGTGATCAACCTGAGCCTTGGCAAGCTCATCTACCTGAGCCGCTCCGCATCGCTCAACCTCAACCTGAGCATCAACAACCTGCTCGACAACCGCAACATACAGACGGGCGGCTACCAGCAGGGACGCTTCGACTACACGAACTTCTCCACCACCAAGTATCCTAACAAATACTACTACGCACAAGGCATTCGCCTATTCCTCAACGCTGGTGTAAGGTTCTAAATCTTTTTCTCTCAACAACAAATTGATAACAAAAAAATAACCACATATCACATTATGAAACGATTTTATGTTTACTTGAGCGTTCTGCTTCTCGGGGCCACCCTCGTAAGCTGCAACGACGACTTCGATACTCCACCTATGGTTGTGCCACAGGCCACACACACGCCCAACATGACCATCGCTGAATTCAAGGCCAAGCACTGGCAAGACGCCAACAACTACATCGACACCGTCAAGGACGACGAGGTGATTCACGGATGGGTGACCGCCAACGACGTGACCGGAAACATCTACAAGAGCATCTACATCTCCGACGGCACAGCCGGCTTCTCCATCTCTGTGAACGGCACAAGCCTATACAACACCTACCGTGTGGGCCAGGAAATCGTGCTCAACATGAAGGACTGCTTCGTGGGCAAATACAACGGACAGCAACAAGTGGGCTACCCACAATACTACGAGAGCGGCAAGGTGTGGGAAGCCTCATTCCTGCCTCTTGCCACCTTCCAGAGCATTGCCGAACTCAACGGGCTGCCCACAGCAAGCAAAGTGGACACCATTCCACTCAATATCGCCGACCTCAAAACAGACGCCGAAACACTGAAGAAATGGCAAGGACGGCTCGTGCGCATCGACGGTGTGCACTTCCCCGACGCTGACGGCGTCAACACCTTCGCCAACGCCAGCGCCACCACCAACCGCAACATCGAAGACGAGAATGGCAACACCCTGGTGATGCGCAACAGCAATTACGCCAGCTTCCGCGCCAACATTCTTCCCCTCGGCACAGGATCGGTAGTGGGTGTGCTCAGCTACTACAACACCAGCGCCACCAAGCTCGACGGCGGCACCTGGCAACTCTACATCCGCACCGCCGACGACTGCATCGGCTTCTCCTCCTCCACCAAGGGCCTCATCTCCGACCCTTACTCAGTGGAAGAGGCTATCGCCACTGACGCGCAGAGCAAGAGCGGATGGGTGTCGGGCTTCGTAGTGGGTGCCGTGGCGCCTGAAGTGAGCGAAGTGAAGAGCGCTGCCGACATTGAATGGACCGCGCCCACCACGCTCAACAACACCCTCGTCATCGCCCCCTCTGCCGACTGCCGCGACATTAGCAAATGCATGGTGGTGGCGCTTCCACAAGGCACTCCTTTCCGCCAGAATGCCAACCTCGCCGACTGGCCTGAAATCCTGCACTCTAAAATCCTCGTGAAAGGCACCTTCGACAAATATATGGGCATTCACGGCATCACCGGCAACAGTGGCTCTAAGGAAGAGTACCAGCTCTCCATCACCACCGGCGGTGTGACCTCCGTGCAGGAAAACTTTGAGAACGGAATTCCAAGCGAATGGACTATCTACACCCCTTCTGGCGACAAAAAATGGTTCACCTCTAAATTCAACGAAAACACCTACGCCTGTATCACCGGCTACAAGGGCACCAAGCCACCTTACGAGGCTTGGCTCATCAGCCCCGCCATCGACATCAAGAAGGCCAAGAGCCGCATCCTCACGTTTAAGAGCCAGGTGGGCTACCAAGGCGACGACAAGTTTGAGGTGTATATCTTCAACGGCCAGACGCCTTTCAGCGGCAGTGTGACCGACAAAATCAACTGCACCCTCGCCACCGCTCCCGCATCGGGCTACAGCGGCTTCGTGGAGTCGGGCGACATCGACCTCTCCAAGTATGCCGACGGCACTTACTACATCGGATTCCGCTACACCGCCGGCTCTCAGTCGAGCTACCAGACTTGGTGTATCGACGACTTCTCGTTTGGCGCGGCCTCAGCTGCCGCCACCCGAGGCGACTTTGAGACCTTCAACAGCGGCAACTACACCGCCACATTCGGCAACTACAGTACCAAGGCCGGATGGAAAGGCACCAACGTGAGCATTCTCAAGGGCGGTGAGGCCGACGCCAACCCGGTGTTTAAGTTCATTGGCTTCAAGACTGGCTCCACCACAGAATACGCCACCGCCTGCAACCTCAACGGAAAGACCTCTGCCGTGGGCACACTCGTTTCGCCAGAAATTGAGGGTGGCATCGGCACACTCTCGTTCAGCTACGGCTACGCCTATACGGAAGCCAACGGCGTATCGTTCCGCGTCGACATCAAGCAAGGCGGATCGGTGGTGAAATCGTTCACCGTCACCAAGAAAGACGCAGTGAAATACACCGCCTACCAGTTTAGCGAGGACGTGAACATCAAGGGTGCCTTCAGCATTGAGGTCACCAACCTATGCCCGTCGAAGAGCACAGCCAACAAAGACCGCGTGGCGCTCTGGAACATGGCGTGGACCCAGAATTAAACACCTCTGAGCGCATAATGCGCTTCTAAGCAATACGCGCACAAGAAGCCCCGCGGCAAATTTTCAGCCACGGGGCTTCTCATATCTGTAAGCAAAAAGCCTTGTGGCAACGGACCACCACCAAGACCAAGAGCATTTACAGCACACACTTTCATATCATAAGTAACCTTATTATTATTCTTACAGAATTTTTGTAAATTTAAAAATATAATATTAATTTTGCATCGAAATCAAAAGAAAGCATATTAGATTATGCGCAATCTTGACAAAAAGAGACAGAGGTTTGCATGGCTGCTACTGCTGGTGTATCTGCCAATGGTGCTCGCCATTTCCTTCCACCACCACACAGAAGTGGAAGACACTTCTGCCATCTCTTATTGCTACGATTGTACGCACCACATCCATCACGGAGGACACCTTTCCACCACACACCCCCACACACAGGAATGTGTGCTTTGTCAGTTGCACAATGTGGTATACCTGGTGCCTTCCATCGTAAAAGTAGCGATACCTGTCGCTATTCTCATTGTCGCACTTACGGCTTTGTGCCTGAGCCTTAAAGCTCACGAATGCGGCACTAATACCGTCCGTGCGCCACCATCAATCTTGTCGTTATAATTTTTTGAAGTTTTATCAAAGAATCCGCCAACGATGGCTATGACTAAACATAGCCTGTAAGTACTCGTTGGCTAATTTTAAAGACTGACAAGATGAGAAAAACGAAGTTGGCAATCATTGTGCTTCCGCTTTTCATTCTCTTCTGCCACACGCCTTCATTTGGAGCCATGGGTGAGAATCCACCCAGGCAACGCACTGTGTGTCTTACCGATAGCACGGGAAAGGACAATGCACATAGCGTAACACTCAAGGAAGTTGTGGTGAACGGAAGCTCCAACAAAGAAATCCAAAAATCGTCCACACTCAATGTGCTTAGAGCCAACAAGCAATTTATCGACGAGCATTTCAATGGCTCGCTAATGCAGACTTTAAGTCGCTTACCTGGTGTGAAAGCAATGAGCGTGGGCTCCGGTGAGTCTAAGCCCGTGATTCGAGGCTTGGGATTCAACCGTGTGCTTGTGGCGGAGAACGGCATCAAGCACGAAAGCCAGCAGTGGGGCGATGACCATGGCATTGAAATTGACCAATTTGGCATCGACCAAGTGGACGTGATAAAGGGCCCTTCTGCCCTCACTTATGGGTCCGACGCCATTGGCGGAGTGATTAACCTAAAGAGCAACGCTGTGCCCATAGATAAATTCTCTGGTCACATCAAACTCTATAGCCGCTCAAGCAACGAGTCAGTTGGTGGATCGGCCATGCTCTCAGGGCGTAATGGCAATTTTTGGTATAAGGCAAATGCCACATTCGCCGACTATGCCGACAGCCGAGTGCCCATCGACAGTATTGAGTACTACTCCTACTGGATAAAGCTCAAAGACCGGCGCCTTCGCAACACGGCTGGGAGGGAAATGGACGGAAGCCTAATGCTCGGATACGCCTCACGCAACTGGCACACCAGTTTCCGATTGTCGGACGTAAACACCAAATCAGGCTTTTTTGCCAATGCCCACGGACTGGAAGTGCGGCTGTCTGACATTGATTACGATGCCTCACGGCGCGACATCGACTTGCCATACCATACGGTGAGCCACTTCTCTGTGTCGAACCACACCGATTGGCTGCTGCATGGCGGTGGCGTGCTGGAAAGTAGCATCGCTTATCAAAACAACCGTCAGCGGGAATACTCAGAACCTGTGTCGCATGGCTATATGCCCACACCACCCGACGCCTTGGAGCGGAGCTTTGTAAAGCAAACCTCCTCCGCTGCCATCAAGTGGACACAAGGCATAGGCGAGCACTGGCTGCAAAGTGGCATCAACGCCGAGTATCAGCACAACCGAAGAGGCGGATGGGGATTTATACTTCCCGACTTTGAGCAATGGTCGGCAGGAATCTTTGCCTCCGACAAATGGCGTCTGAGCGAAGGCCTCAGCCTATCTGCAGGCATTCGCTATGACCATAGCGATGTGAGCATACATAGTTACCGCGACTGGTACAAGACGCCTTCATCGGCAGTGACCCAACCAGCAGATGCTTTTCATATGAATGAGGCAGTGACTGCCGACTCGGTGTATGTGGAGCGTTCAGCCAACCTCAGCCGGAGCTTCAACAGTCTCACATGGTCGGTGGGCGTGAATCTTACGCTGGCCGACTGGGTCGTGAAAATCAATTTGGGCAAAAGTTTCCGTATGCCTATTGCCAAAGAGCTGGGCATGGATGGCGTGAACTACAGCATATTCAGATATGAAAAAGGGAATGCAGAGCTGAAGCCCGAGGAAAGCTATCAGCTTGACATGGGCATTGTGTATGAGCATGGTGATGTATCGTTTCAGTTATCACCCTATCTCAACTATTTCCCCAACTATATCTATCTCAATCCCACCGCACAATATAAGGAGGGACTGCAGCTCTACTACTACACCCAAGCGAAAGTGGTCAGATGGGGCTTTGAGGCCTTTCTCGCTTGGCAAATTTCGCCACGAGTGAAATTCAGCGCAGAAGGAGAGTATCTTTATTCCGTTCAGAAGAGTGGCAGTAAAAAAGGCTATGGACTGCCTTTCTCCACTCCTTGGTCGGGAAGGGCCGAACTTCGTTATCTTTTATTTGCCCACGAGCCAGTAAAGCCAGGGTTCGTGGCCATTGAATGGCAAGTAGTGGGTTCGCAAAACAGAATTGTGCCTCCAGAGGAAAAAACCAAAGGGCATCAACTGCTGAACATTGCCGCTGGTAAAACTTTTCACTGCGGAACTACGCAGCTTGAAATCACTCTCAGAGCAGAGAACTTGCTCAACAAGCGCTACTACGACCACACCAGCCACTATAGGCTTATAGGCGTGCCTGAGCCTGGACTAAACTTCTCGGCTATGATGGCATGGCATTTTTAACAAATTATTAATCACCAATTTAAAAAGAAAAAAAATGAAAACTTATAATAGACTATTTATCGCAGCTATCGTGCTGCTGTGCACACTGAGCTTTGGACTCATATCTTGCGACAATAATGATGACCCACAGGCTGAAACAGCCAAACCAGTCGTTGCCATCAATGAAGTGGGCGAGGAAAACTGCAAAGAGGCTGTGGCAGGAAAAGACCTCCATCTGGAAGGCGAACTGGAAGCACAGGGACTAATTGCTGACATCCACATCACCATCGCAAGTGAAGACGGGAAAGCCATCATCGTGGAGCAGACATACACCAAGGGTAAATATATCGGAGTGAAAAACACCACTTTCCATGAGCATCTCGACATTCCAGCATCGGCAGCTGCCGGACAATACCTACTCACTTTCGTGGTGACCGACAAGCTGGGGCAAAGTTCCACATTCACTTCATCCCTTAAAATCACGGCGCCAGTGGAAGGAGCTCCGTCAATCACATTCAAGGAAGTGGGCGAAAACGACTGCCACAAAGGCGTAGCAGGACAAAAAATGCATCTGGAGGCACAAATCGAGGCTCCCCATAAAATCGCCAAGATAGTGGTGGAGTTCCACAACTCGGCAGCAAAATATGAGAAAGAATTCGAGTACACCGATGAAAAGTATCTTGGCGCCACGTCTGCGCTCTTCCATGAGCACCCGCTCATTCCTGCCGACGCACCCGCTGGCGAATACCATATCCACTTCACTGTCACCGACGCCAATGGCAACTCCACCACAGAAGAGGCCGAAGGCGTGCAGATCAGCAAGAATTAAAATCCAGTGACTGATAGCCCTTAGGCCCACAAGCATAGGGGGCTCCACTGAAAGGATTCGCGCTATCACATCCTCAGCGCCCCCTATCATTTTATTTTTTAAAAAAACATCAAGTGCATATTAATTAAGACTGAAATGAAAAAACAAGTGTTATATATATCAAATCTGCTTTTCGTAGCACTGTCAATCACAGGAGCGGCTATCGTGGCACACTCATGTTCCGACAGCGACGACATCAAGTCAAAAAACGACCAGGAAAAGCCACAGATTATCGACGAGGAGACGTCCGACCCAGTAAACTGCCAGATTTACCGACGCGGTGAAGTGATACCTTTCCACTACACCTTCACCGACAATGTGGAATTGGGCAACTTCAATATTGAAGTGCACAACAACTTCGACCACCACTCCCACTCCACCTCTGCAGGAGAATGTGAACTCGACGCAAAAAAAACGCCTGTGCACCCATGGGTCTATAACCAGGACCAGTCCATTCCAAAGGGGAAGCAGTCGTATGAGGCGAGTGTGAATATCTCCATACCAACAGATATCGACACCGGTGACTACCACTTTATGATTCGCCTTACAGATGCCGCCGGATGGCAGCAGCTCAAGGCTGTGAGCATAAAAATTGTGGAATAACGACACGCTCTTTGACTAAAACAGCAACACTACTATGCAAATAAAACATATACACCTATTATTAAGCCTTGCCTTTGCGTGTGGCGAGGTTGCTTCCGCCGCCCCGGTCAGTGCGCAGCAGGCACGCCTGACGGCTATTTCGTTCATGAGCCAGCGTGTAGGCGAAAAAATGATGCAGAAAAGCCATTCACGTGCCGAAGTGCAACTGGCCTACACTGCACAGAACGGAGAATACTACGCTTTCAACAAGACAAACAGCAACGGCTATGTGCTGGTGTCGGGTGATGACAGGATGCCAGCGGTGATTGGTTACAGCGACGAAGGAAAGTTTGACGCCGACGATATGCCCGACAATATGCGTGAGTGGCTCAACACGTATGCCAGCCAAGTGCGCTATGTGCAGGCCCACAGCGATGCGCACATTGAAGCCTCCACCAGTTTCATTACGACAAATGTGTATCCGCTATTGGGCAACACGAAATGGAATCAAAGTGCCCCATATAATGGAATGTGCCCCACTTACACCACAGGTGGCGCACAGCGACGAGCCGTAACAGGGTGTGTGGCCACTGCCATGGCTCAAGTGATGTATTACCACCGCTGGCCTGAAGAGGGTATGGGTACCAACAGCTACACATGCCAACTCAATGGCGACTCGAAACAAAGCGTGAGACTATCCACCGACTTCAGCCAGAGCCACTACGACTGGGCAAACATGCTACCCTACTACACTGGAAGCGAGACCGATGAGCAAAACAATGCCGTGGCAAAGCTCATGAGCGACTGCGGTGTGGCTATGAATATGGGGTATGGGGCTTCAAGCGGAGCCATCACGCGCTTGGCCATGAACAGGATGCCCGCCTTTTTCTGCTACGACAAGAGCATTCGGTTTGTGATGAGAGATGCCTATTCTCTTGACCAGTGGCTCCATATCATCAATTGCGAACTGGCAAGCAAGCGACCAGTGATACACACAGGATCAAGTTCACAAGGCGGACACGCATTTGTAATCGACGGCAGCAGCTCAAGTGGCTACTACCACGTGAACTGGGGATGGAACGGCATGTCGAATGGATATTTTATAATCACCGACCTCACTCCATCCGAGCAGGGCATCGGTTCAAGCGACGGTGGCTACAACCTGTATCAAGGGCTTGTCTACAACATAATGCCCGACCACGGAAGCCCTGCGGGATATGCCTGCTGCATCTCCGGTTTTGAGGTCGGCGACAAGACAGTGGCGCTGGGAGAGAGCGCACAAGTGAAATGGAATAACTTCTATGTGCTGTGGAGCGGCAGCGGCAATGCCTCTACAAGACTGGGAATTGGCATCACCGACGAGAACGGCAAACTCCTCCAATTGGCTGCCGACAGGCAAATCGGGGAGTTGCAGCCGGTCTACAACTACAGCATCACCCTAAGTATGAATGTGCCTGACAGCCTATCGGAAGGCACATATTACATTGTGCCTTTAGTGGCGCGGTCGGGAACCGACAACTTTCAGATCGCCGACGTGAGCCGCCCTGCGCCAAGCCGCATCAAGATGGTTGTGAAAAGCGGACACGCCTATTTCCAGCAGCCCGACAGCGATGCCAAACTGCGCGTGACCAGCATTGAGCATTCCGATGTGCTCAATGCAAGCAGAATGATCAATGTGAAGGCCACGATCAGCAACAGTGGAAAGGAATTTGTGGACAACCTGTGCGTGGCGTTGCTCAACGACGACGGCACAGTCGCGGCCACCGGAGCGCCAAAGCGTGTAGATGTGCAAAATGGAGCGAAGGCTCAGCTGGAAGCCTCTGTCACACCCAGCCAGGCAGGCAACTTCCGGCTGGCCGTGGTCCTGGCTTCCGACAGTACAGCCGTAGATGGCGAGAGCACAAACGTAGTGGTGGGTGATCGCCCTGCAGCGTCCAAGATGGCAATTGCATCACCGCTTCAAATGGCTAACAGCACATTCCCCTCAACCCACATAGAAGCGACAGCCACAGTCTACAACGGCGGGGGAGCATTCGCCGGACGACTGGAAGCAATGATTCTACCTGAGAAAGGCGCCTCTGTTGTCGCCCAAATCAGCAGCGACTTCTTGACCGTCAAGAAAGGAGAGCGAAAAACAGTGAAGTTCGTGGGCACACTCACCAATGGAGAAGTGGGGCAAACATACCGAATGGTGATGCGCAGTCCCACTGCCTCCACGGCATACACCGCATGGGGCAGCTACGTCAAGTTCTGCCTTGCATCACCCACGCATGGCGACGTGAACGCCGACGGTGTCACAAACGCAACCGACATAACGGCACTCATCAACTTTATCCTCGGCACAGAATGCGCTCCTTTCGACGCCAGCGAGGCCAACCTCAATTCCGACGGCATAACTGACGTGTCGGACGTGACCGGCCTCACAAGCCTAATCTTGGAGCAACAGTAAGGACAAAGGGTATGCACGATGCTCACAGAAGCCGTGATGCAAAGTTTAGCGTCACGGCTTCTGTGCTGTTTTTCCCCACAGCCCATTATTATCAGCCCTTGAAAAAACCTTCAGAAGAGCCTTTCCTGAAAAAGCAACTTAACACCCTCACCACTTTCCGCCAAAAATCATTATCTTTGCAGCCTATTAAGGATTATTGCAAACTAAAAAACACTTGATACACTATGCAATCTACTCGACTTGAAAAAATAGCCCGTCTGCTCCAGAAGGAGCTTAGCGAAATCTTCCGTCTCGAAACCGCCAAGATGGGCGGCGTGCTGGTGAGCGTGAGCACAGTGCGCGTATCGCCCGACCTAAGCGTGGCGCACGCCTATTTGAGCGTGTTTCCAAGCGAGCGCGCCCAGGAAATCATGACCAACATCAGCGCCAACGAGAAAAGCATTCGCTACAACTTGGCACAGCGCGTGCGCTACCAGCTGCGCAAAACGCCCGAGCTGCACTTCCACCTCGACGACTCGCTCGACTACATTCAGCACATCGACGAGCTGCTGGCCTCTGACCACACTAAATCAAAGGAATAGTTTTTCACCTTACCGCGCGTGAAATGAACCTTTCGCTCAACATAGCACTGCGCTACCTGCGCGCCAAAAAGGGGCACACGGCAGTGAACGTGATCTCCATCATCTCGGTAATGGGAGTGGTGGTGACCACCGCCGCGCTCATTTGCGTGCTGAGCGTGTTCAACGGTTTTCACGACCTCATCAGCGAAAAGCTCTCCACGGTGGACCCCGACATTGCCATCACCGCCTCGGCGGGCAAGGTGATTGCCGACGCCGACAGCGTGATAAGTGTGGCGCAAACTGTGCCCGGCGTGGCGCTCGCCATGCCCACGGTGGAAGACAACGCCCTTGCCATTTTCGCCGATTTCAGCATGCCGCTGCGTCTGAAGGGCGTGCCCACCGGCTACGACAAGCTCACGGGCATCGACAGCGTGATTGTGGAGGGCAACTTCACACTGAAGGACGAGGTGTCGAGCTATGCGGTGCTGGGCGTAGGGCCTGCCGTGGAGCTCAACGCGCGCCCCGGCTCGCTGCGGATGCTTCAGCTGTATGCCCCACAGCGGCGTGGGCAGGTCGACCTGAACGACCCGATGAACGCCTTCACCGACGACTCGGTGTTTGTGTCGGGCATTTTCATGGTGCAGCAGAAGAATTACGACAACGACATGATATTCGTGCCGCTCGACTTGGCGCGCGAACTGTTCGACTACACCACCGAGGCCTCACAAGTGGAACTGCGGCTCACCCATGGAGCCGACGAGGAAGAGGTCATGGAGCAGTTGGAGAGCCGGCTCGGACCAGCCTACAAGGTAAAGAACCGAATGATGCAGCAAGACTCGTCGTTCCGCCTGGTGAACATCGAGAAATGGATCACTTTCCTGCTGCTCGCTTTCATCATGGTGATTGCCACATTCAACGTGATCAGCACCCTTTCGCTATTGATTATCGAAAAAGACGAGAGCATACGCACATTCAAAAGCCTTGGCGCCACCGACAAGCAAATCACACGCATTTTCGTGGCAGAGGGGTGGCTCATTGCCCTTGTGGGCGCAGTGATAGGTGTGGCGGTGGGACTGGCGCTCTGCGCCGGACAGCAGCAATTCGGCTGGCTGAAGCTCTCCGCCAATGCCAAGGCGGTGATCGTACAGGCCTACCCCGTGGCGGTGCAGTGGACCGACGTGGCGGTGGTGTTCACGCTCGTGGCAGCAGTGGGACTGGTCACCTCGCTGGTCACCTCGCTGATAATGCGGCGCAGGCTCGACAAACAATAACCAATCTTCTTTCAAAATGAATTTCCGTAACGACATCGGTAACGCGCTCCACGCCATCAAGCGATTCGCTCACCGCATGCTCGTGAGCAAGCGGCTGACGGGACTGGTGGGCATGGGCGTATGCAGCCTTATGGGCATTGTGGCGCTCTACCACAGCGATTCGCGTCTGGCTACGGGACCGTGGCACACTTATGCTGGCGGACTGTTTAGCGTGAATGAGCCTCGCGACGAGCATTTCGAGGATTTTATTCTTTCAGGCTCTTTCCGCAGGCAGATGGAGAAGCGCGGAGGAGGTCCACTGATAGCCTCGTTTCAGAAGTCGGTGGTTTCCGACCGTGGCGAGGTGACCGACATTCAGCACATCAACGTGTATGACCTGCGAAAGCACTTCAGCCGCATTTTCAGCACCGAGCGGCGGGTGGCTGCCACCTATCTGTCGCGAAAGAACCCCTATTTTACCGACTTTGATATCCAGCCGGCTGCGGCAGTCGACGGTCATCCTGCCCTGTTCTACAAGTCGCGCTACCGCGACGAGGGCGGCTACTATGCGCGTGGCATGGTGGTGTGCGCACACCACAGGGCCTACTTCTTCGAGTCGTACACCAATTTCAGCCCCTACCTCGACTGGCAGAACGACACGCGCACCCATTTCTTCAACGAGGACAACGCCGTTACGAAGAATTTCACCGTCGACAACATGGACTCGATAGAGAACCGCTTCTTCCTCCTGTCGCTCACCCTGCTGGCCATCTATGTGCTGGCGGGCGCATTGGCGTTCAGAATGCTCACCCGCGGCATCATTCACCATGGTCCGGCGCTCCCCATTGTGAACCTGGAGGCCCACAAGCGGTGGCAGTGGCTCGCAGGACTCACCATCGTGCTGATGCTGGTGATGACGGTGATGACGGTGGCGTTCTGGCAATACAAGGGCACCACCACGCTTCAGACCACCGCATTCATTGCGCTGGGCCTGTGGATCTACATATTCAACCTCCCCACCAGCATACACCTCTACCGGAAAGCACGCGCACTGAAATAATATATGACACCTATCCTCAATATCGACGAGGTGATGAAGCGCTTCGGCGTGTACCTCACCATGGAGCGCGGGCTGGCACGCAACACTGCCGAGGCCTACGCCACCGATGTGTGGAAGCTGGTGCGCTTCCTGCAGGCCGACGGCGTGGCGGTGGAGGCGGCCACGCGCCAGTGTCTGGTCAGTTTCCTGTGCACGCTCCATGATGTGGGCATTGGCCCCCGGTCGCAGGCGCGCATCATTTCCGGTATCAAGAGTTTTTATAAATTCCTGAAGCTGGAGGGCTATGTCCAGTCCAACCCTGCCCTCTTGCTGGAGTCGCCAAAGATAGGCCGCCACCTGCCCGAGGTGCTCACGGTCGATGAAATCGACCGCATGATTGCCTGCATCGACTTGGCGAAAGCCGAGGGACAGCGCAACCGCGCCATCGTGGAGACGCTCTACGGCTGCGGCCTGCGTGTGTCGGAGCTGGTGTCGCTGCGCATCTCACAGGTGTATGCCAGTGAGCAGTATGTGATGGTGGAGGGCAAGGGCAGCAAGCAGCGGCTGGTGCCCATATCGGAGGTGGCGCTGGAGCAAATCAGACTCTACATGGAGCAGACACGCGCCGCGCAGGTGGCACAGCGCGGCTTCGACGATGTGCTGTTCCTGAACCGCCGCGGCGGTGCGCTCTCGCGTGTGATGGTGTTCTACATCATCAAAGACCTGTGCGCCTTGGCGGGAATCCGAAAGTCGGTGAGCCCGCACACGCTCCGCCACTCTTTCGCCACTCACCTGCTGGAAGGCGGGGCTAATTTGCGCGCCATTCAGCAGATGCTCGGCCACGAGAGCATCACCACCACCGAAATTTATGTGCACATCGACCGCAGCCGCTTGCGCGAAGAAATTCTGATGCACCACCCCCGCAGCCGCAGGCGCTCTGAGCCGTAGCATTGGTATAAAAAAAGTGAATTTTTTGCATATAGCGCTATTTCACAGTACCTTTGCTATATCGAAGACATATAAAAAAGCTCCTGAAATGACGAAACGGTTATTACTCTCCTTTATAGCAGTCATCATGATGGCTTTAGGCAGCTATGCCCAGGGTTCGATGACCACTCACACACGAATTGCCGACAGTGGCTATCCCTTCTGGATCTACACCCCCGATGGCTACGATGGCGGCAGCCACGCACAGCCTTTGGTAATCTTCCTGCACGGGCGCTCGCTCTGCGGGCGCAACCTCAACCAGGTGCTGCGCTACGGCACGCTCGACGCCATCAAGAAGGGAATGAGCATTCCCGCCCTGGTGGTGGCTCCGCAAAACCCCGGCGAGGCCTGGAAACCGTCGAAACTGATGGACATCATCGAGTGGATGGAAACCAACTACAATGTGGACGCCAACCGCATCTATGTGTTAGGTATGAGCCTGGGGGGCTACGGCACCATGGACTTGGCGGGCACCTACCCCGATAAGATAGCGGCAGCCATGGCGCTATGCGGCGGATGCTACCTGAAAGACCAAACGGGGCTGGGCGAACTCCCGTTCTGGATCATACACGGCACCGCCGACCGCGCTGTGGGCATTGGCGAATCGAAAAAAGTGGTGGCTGGCCTGCAAGAGAAGGGCCTCACATCACGCCTGCGCTTCGACTGGCTACCAGGAGCTTCGCACGGTGCGCTCGCGCGCGCTTTCTACCTGAAGGACACCTACGACTGGCTCTTCGCCCACTCGCTGAAAGACGAGGGCCGACCAGTGGAGGAATACATCAGCATCGACAACGCCATCCTCAAAATGGCTTACAGCGAGCTGCGCGAGCTCCGTGCCCTCGTGGGCGAGGACGACTAAGCCACACACAAGCCTCGAATATTGAAATGATTAAAACCACGAATTTCACGAATCACACGAAAAGTATAGCTTGACTTCAATCAATAAAAATTCGTGTAAATTCGCGCAATTCGTGGTTTATTTCTTTGCTTTGTGGCTTATTTGGCACTTTTTATCGCTTTTGTTTAATATTTGATGGTGTTTTCACGAAATTATCGCTAACTTTGTCATTATCAAAACTATTTCTACACTATACACCCTGTCAGCTGCGAGGATGACAAAGGGGTAAAATAGCTTAACTATATAGGACATATCAACTACATCAACTCTTATAAAAAACTCATCGCATTATGAGGAAACTTCTCACATTACTAATCGTGGCAATCCTCGCCACAACCACCGCCTCGGCGGCGGACTACACCATTGTATTTGGCAACGCAGTCAAATCAGTAACGGCAATATCAAGTTCCATAAAATCTACTTCTGCTATAAAAAGTGGTACGGAATACTTGACGGCATCTCCATTTTCTGTTAAATCTGGCAAATGCTATTATGGCGACAATCAAACAAGTATACGATTAGGTAAAAGTGGTGCAGGCTCCAGTCTTCAATTAGCATTATCCGAATCTGGCAAGGTAAAAGCAACAAGTATCACTGTGAATTGCAAACAGTTCAATTCGTCAAATAGCGGCACTTTAGATGTAAATGACTTAGGAGCACAAAGCACCCTTTCTGTTGCAGGGGACTTGATTTACAAGTTCACAACTCCTACTGAAATATCCAACATCACCCTTAATTCCACAAAAGCAACGTTTGTATACTCCATTACAGTTACTTACGAAGACGAGTCCTCTAAAAACCCAACCACGTTGTCGTTTGGGGCAGACCTTGACGGCAAGGCGATAACAAAAAATCTTGGCGATGCCGACTTCACTCACGCCGCCACCCTTTCGCCCGCCATTGAGGGAGCAACGGTCACCTACACCAGTTCTGACGAGAATGTAGCAATAGTCGTTGATGGTGAAGTCGCACTCGGAGACAAAGCTGGCTCCACCACCATTAAGGCTGAATACGCAGGCAACGACACTTATGCAAGCGCCACTGCCTCCTACAAGCTGCACGTTAAGGACAACAAGATTGCCGAAGGCACATACTCTATCCCCGTGACCAACTGGCTGTGGGGCACCAACTACAACGGCGCTGTAAGCGACGCCACGGATCTAAATGGTTCTGCAAATGGCGTCAGCATCAATCTCCAGAAACTCGGCACTACCGCCATGGAGGTAACAGACGACCAAACCCTCGCAGGCAATGGCTATGCAATAGTTTTCAACGCCCCCACAGGCTATGCAATCCAGAAAATCAACTTTACCAAAGGCAACTCTTGGGCGGGCAACCTTGAGGTTACCGAAGGTGGTGGTAGCCTCAATGGCCTGCAGTGGGTAGGCGCTTCAAATACAGTTTCTCTCTGCTTTGGAGGCAAATGCTATATCAAGGCAGTTGATGTAACCTATGTTTCAATGTTCGAGAAAACTGCCACCACGCTGTCGTTTGGCGAAGACCTCGACGGCAAGACCATCACAAAATACATCGGCGAAACGGAAAGCTCCTTCACGCACGCCGCCACACTTTCGCCAGCAGTGGATGGAGCCACAATCTCTTACACAAGTAGCAACGAGAGTGTTGCCTTAGTCAGTGAAGACGGCTCTGTAGTAGTTGCCAACAGCTCAACAGATCCTGAAGGCACTGCCGTTATCACCGCAAAATATGCAGGCAACGACACCTATGAGGCATCCGAGGCATCCTATACTATTGACGTAAAAAAATTAGCATCTCCCACATTTAGCCCAGAGCCAGGAGCAGTGGTAGCTGGCACTGAGGTTACTATATCTGCGCCAGAAGGTGCTACAATAGCGTATTTAATCAACGATGGAGAGGTGGTTGAATCTGAATCTGATACAAAAACTATCACTATCAACGAAGCCACAACAATTCTTGCACACACAAAATATAAAGGCCTGGAATCAGAGGACGTGATTGCGGAATACACAATCAAGGCCGCCTACACTTACAAATGGATGGTAAACGGATCGGAAGTTCAAACCTCAAATCTCTATGAGGGTGATGATGTTATGGCTCCAGCAATCCCAACAAGCATTGGCGCAATGGTGTTCACAGGATGGGTTACCACATCTACCGTAGATAACGCAACCGAACCTGAATACGCCGTTGTTGATACAAAAGCCACCGCAAACAGAACATATTACGCAGTGTTTGCCACACAAAATGGCACACCCGTGAAATGGACAAAAAGAGCTGCATCAGAAATCACAGAAGAAGGTGTGTATGCCCTCATCACAACAGATGGGCACGCCTTTAATGGATCTATCAGCAAAGGACACGGACAAGCTACTGCTGAAGCTTTCGCTTTTGAAAACAACGTAGCTTCTGCCGCCCCTGAAGGAATATGTGAACTAACTTTCATATCAAGCGGTAATGGCTATAAAATGTATAGCCCATCAGCCAATCAATACTTAATTTCTACAGATGCCAGTTCTGGTAGTTTGAAGTGGAACAACACTGACGATAGCTATTGGTATTACTACTCCAACAATTGGATGTATGAGTCTAATGCTACACGTTTAAGAGCATATAAAAACAGCTCATTCAGAACTTATGGTGCAGATAATGGAGATATTCTTTGTTTTGCTCAAAAAACTGGTGGTAACATCACCTATTCCAACTTCACAACCATTGTAGAGTCCACTTTGGCTGAATTAGCAAACAGTAGCAAAGAAGGCTACACCTACACCGTGAAAGGCGGTGATATGGTGGCTGTGGCCAAGTTTGAGGTGGCCGACAAGCACTACGTGGTGGTGAAGGACAATGCCACTGCAGTGAAGAATCTGAGCGCACCCGCCGATGGCGACAAGTTCTTCGACATTGCCGGCCAGAAGCAGCAGGACTACACTCAAAACAACTGGATGCTGGTGGAAATGCCAGTGGAGCAATACAACACTGTGGAGGTATTCAAGAGCATCACCTCTATATCAGGCACACTCACCGATACGCAAAACATCGGCATCACTGCCAGCGCAGTGGTGATGGGCGAAGCAAGCGAACCTTTCACCATCAGCGCCTACTGCCCTGTGAACTTTATGGGCGTGAGCAGCGTGGCAAGCAACAATGCGGCACACCCCGCCAGCTACTACTTCGCCACTCCTAAGGCCAATGAGTATGCGAGAATCGTTTGGGCTGTATATAACGGCACCGACGGCGCATTCTACATTCCTGCACAAAGCGGATCGGTGAACACCCAGGACTTCAAGGGAGGATTCAAGGTGGACTTCAGCATGAACGTGGAGGAGTCACCTGAACTCACCGACGGGTCTATGTATGAGTTTGAGGCTGTGGTGAGAGAAGCCGCAACAAGTGACTCGCAGTCGGCTCCCCGCAAAGTGGAATACGACAGCACAGTGGCCCCAAGCAGCAAATATGTGGTTTATCCTATCAATCTGCAAGGCTCGTCGAATGTAGTGACCGGCGTTAGCGACATCGCTGGCGCAAAGGCTGTGAAGAGCGTGCGCTACTTCAGCGTCACCGGCGTGGAAGCCGCCCAGCCTTTTGAAGGCGTGAACATCGTGGTCACCACCTACACCGACGGCACTTCATCCGCACAGAAGATGCTCCGCTAAAGCTCTATTCTCAAGCCACTAATCACATGGCAGAGTGGCTGATTGACTAATCAAACCACGAATCACACGAATAGCACGAATATATAATTTTTCGTGTAAATTCGTGTGATTCGTGGTTTGTTTTTTAACGAAAGTCGTGGTTGTGTATTTTTTTGTAACTTTGCATACGAAAAAGAAGATATTATACAGTATGAAGAAAGCAATAATGGCAATAGTGGCGGCATCGGCTTGCGCCGTAGCCCTGGCCGCGCCTGTAAAAGGCGAGAAGGCGCAAATCCACTTCTTAGAGACCACCGATGTGCACGGCAGTTTTTTCCCTATCGACTTTATCAGCGGACAGCCCACCGACGGATCGATGGCGCGCGTCAGCCAGTATGTGAAAACGCTGCGGGCCAGTGCCCCCGACGCAGTGGTGCTGCTCGACAATGGCGACATCTTGCAGGGGCGCCCACTCAGTTACTATTACAATTATGTGGCCACCGACAAGGAGAATGTGGCTTCGAGCGTGATCAACTATATGGGGTATGATGCCGAGTCGTTTGGCAACCACGATGTGGAAGCCACCCACGCGGTGTTCGACAAGTGGGTGAGCGAGGTGAAGTGCCCGTCGCTTGGAGCCAATATCCTTGACGCATCCACAAGTCTGCCGTATGCCGTGCCCTACACCATTGTGAACCGCAAGGGCGTGAAGGTGGCAATTTTAGGAATGCTCACCCCCGCCATCCCAAACTGGCTGGCAGAGAACGTGTGGAGCGGTATGCGCTTTGCCCCTATGGTGGAAAGCGCGCGCTACTGGGTGAACTACCTGAGGCGCAACGAGAAGCCCGACGTGATAGTGGGCCTGTTCCACAGCGGCTACGAAGGCGGCATTCAGAACGACAAGTACAGCGAAAATGCCACTGCGCAAGTGGCTCGCGAGGTGCCGGGCTTCGATGTGATATTCTGCGGCCACGACCACCGCGTGCATAACACCATGGACAAGGTGAACGGAGGCGGCGAGGTGCTGGTGCTCAACCCTGCCAACAATGCCATGGCGGTGGCGCACGCCACACTCGACCTGGAATTTGACGGCACACGCTGGACGGTGACCAACCGCAAAGGCGCCATCGTGGATATGGCAAAAACTCCTATCGACACCGACTATATGGCGCAATTCGCTCCACAGATTGAAGAGGTGAAGCAGTGGGTAAGCCGTCCTATCGGCCGCATCACCTCCACTATCAGCTCTGCGGACTGCTTTTTCGGCAACAGTGCCTTCGGCGATATGATTCTCGACCTCACCCTGCGCGCGCAGAAAGCCGACATCGCCTTCAGCGCCCCTCTGCAAGCCAACGCCACCCTGCGCAAGGGCGTGATTACTGTGGGCAATATGTTCGACCTCTACCGATTCGAGAACGACCTCTATATTCTCAACCTCACCGGTGCGGAGGTGCGCAAGCACCTTGAAATGAGCTACGGCCTATGGGTGAACACAATGAAAAGCCCTGCCGACCACATCATGCGCATGACAGACACCGGCAAGGGGCTGTGGTTTGAAAAGCCTACCTACAATTTCGACTCCGCCGCCGGCATCGACTACGAGGTGGACGTGACCAAGCCGGAGGGTGAGCGCGTGAAAATCTTGAGGATGAGCAACGGCGAGCCGTTCGACGAGAGCAAGGTATATCGCGTGGCTATGAACAGCTACCGCGCCAACGGTGGCGGCGAGCTGCTCACACGAGGCGCAGGCATTCCCAAGGACCAACTGGAGAGCCGAATCGTGTATCGCAGCACCACGCAGATGCGCAACGAGCTGATGAAGGTGATTGAGCAGGCGGGCACCATCGACCCGAAACCCGCCCACAACTGGAAGTTCGCGCCTGAAAAATGGACGAAGCCAGCCTTGGCGCGCGACCGCAAAATTCTGTTCCCCAAAAAAAATAAATAAGAGATAAAAACATATATATGTATCAACACAACAAAGTTATGATGAAGAAAATGATAATGGCAGCCGTGGCAGTGATGATGCTGCAAAGCTGCGGTATGACAAACCCCGGTGGAAGCACCACAACCACTACTACTACAACCACAACCACCTCCTCCGGCTCAAGCCTCGGTAAAAACGCTCTCGGCGGACTGCTCGACCTCGTGGTGGGCAGCGTGAAGCTCTCTGAGAAAGACATTGTGGGCAGTTGGAGCTATGTGGAGCCTGCATGCGCATTCACAAGCGAGAACCTTTTGGCAAAGGCTGGTGGCTCTGTGGCGGCTAAGACTGTAAACGCCAAGCTCCTGCCCGTTTACAAATCGCTGAAGATTTCGAGCGCCAACACCCAGCTCAAATTTGAGGAAAACGGCCAGTTCTCTGGCAAGGTGGCAGGCATACCCCTCTCGGGCACCTACACCTTCGACGCCGCAAATGGACTGGTGAAGATGAAATCACTGCTGAGCACGCTCAACGCCCATCTCACACGCTCCACCAGCGGAATGAACTTCACCTTTGAATCGAAGAAAATCCTCTCCGTGCTTCAAACGGTGAGCGCGGTGAGTGGCAATAGCAAGCTCTCCACCATTGGCGACATCGCCAAGCAGTTCGACGGAGTGCGCATCGGCTTCGCCATGAAGAAATAAGCGCGCCACACACCACGAAATCAAAAAAGAAAACCACGAATTTCACGAATAGCACGAAAAATAATATATAAAAATATCATTCGTGTGATTCGTGAAATTCGTGGTTTTCTATATATCAATACTACGATTAAATTCGGGTATTCATAGGATTATATTTCCTCGTACTGGGCATCCGACACAAGGCCCTCGCCGGCGTGGTATTTTGCGCCAGGATCGTCATCTGAAGGACAAGCATCCACTGTCTCGGCACCGCTCACCTCCTCAAAGTCCACATATTCGCCCTCATATTGGCGGTAACGCTTCTCGCCGTGGTCGCTATCAGGCTGGCGGTAACTGCCGCCGCCAAACTGCTGCTGCGCCTCGTCGAACTTACGCCGAAACTCATGCCGCACAGCATTCACACGGCGCATCAGCACAAGCGCCTTATACAAAAAGTAGCCTAAGATGATCAGTAGTAATGCCGATAACATAATATTTCATCACATTTGGTTATACACATCTTTTGGAAAGGCAAAATGCGTGCCAATCTATGCCGCGCATCTTTAATAAAACCTAAATAGGCACGGAATTAATCTTGTTTGGTTACCGCGGAAAGCACGATATAGAAGATAATGGCAAGCGCAAGGCCCGAAACTCCGCACAGCGCCACACACAGCACAAATGCCAGCACCAGCAGATACTGCTTGAAGTTTTCCTTCATGCTCAAGCTATGGAGCTTCAGCGAGAACATACGCAGCCCGCACACCATCAGCAGCGAGAACGCCACCACCAGCGCAATCACCGCCACCGTGGCCACATGGCCATGGCTCGCGGCATAGTAGTTGGTGAAGCCGATCCAGAATATGGCGTTGGCAGGAATAGGAAGCCCTGTGAAGGTGACGCTCTGGTCGGTGGACACATTGAATTTTGCCAGACGCAGCGCGCCAAACACCGGTATGAGCATTGCACAGTAGGCCCACCCGCTCACTGGCTCATACGCCACGAGCATATTGTAGAGCACCATGGCAGGAGCAAGCCCGAAACTCACTGCGTCGCTCAGCGAGTCGAGCTCCTTACCCAATGGCGAAGTGGCATGGAGCAGGCGGGCAGTGAAGCCGTCGAAAAAGTCGAACACTGCGGCTGCGGCAATCAAGATGAAAGCCACCTGATAGCCAAAAAGCCCCCACCACCACGGCTCAAAGGCATGGAAGGCGGCGATGCATGCCAGCGCGCCCGAAAGCAGGTTGCAGCAAGTGACCGCGTTGGGCGTGTTGTTGCGGATGGATTGAAGTATTTTCATTTGTCGTTGCAAGGTTTGAGGCGTGCCACAGGGGTCATGCCGCCAGTGGTCTTATCGCCCAATTTCACCAATATCTCACTGTCGAGTGGCAAGTAGATGTCCACACGCGAGCCGAATTTTATGAAGCCCATGTGCTCCTCCACATTCACCTTCTCCTCCGGCTCCACGTAAGTGACGATGCGGCGAGCCACGGCGCCGGCTATTTGGCGCACGAGTATGTCGTGGCCCGACGGAGTGGAAATCACCACCGACGAGCGCTCGTTTTCGGTGCTCGACTTCGGCAGATAGGCAGCGAGGAAGCGACCGTTGTGGTGCTTCACGTATTTCACGATGCCGTTCACGGGAACCCAGTTGGCGTGCACGTTAAACACGCTCATAAACACCGACAGCTGTATGCAGGCACGGTGCAGGCACTCGTCTTCATACACCTCTTCCAGCGCCACCACCCTGCCATCGACCGACGACAGCACCAGATTGTCCACATCACCCTTGAAGTGACGGCGAGGCGACCGAAAGAAGTTCACCACCAAGAGGAAAAGTATGGCAGAAATCACGATGAAGGCAATGGGTATGGGCTTGTACTCAATCCACAAATACGCCGGCACATTGAACGCCAGCAGTATCAGCAGCAGAACGGAGATGATGTTCAAGCCTTCACGGTGTATCTTGTATTTCATTTTCACGATTTGTTGAGTATATTTAATTTACAAAGATAGCAATAATTTCCCGAACAATCAAAAGCCCACCCTGAGTCCGTGTCACACACGGCTTTTCCAAGTGTTCACATTCACGCCGAAGGCTCGTTTTGTGGCAGGCGCGGCTGCGGTTGCCACAACGTCTTTCACCACGATGGCCACCACGCCGTCATCTGCCACAGAGGCACACACATCGGTCACCGTGGCGGAGTCGGTCACCGCCACCTGAAGAAAACGGCAAGCGTCGGCTATCGCACCGCCGGGGCAGCGAGCCTGCTGTAGCCAAAGCCGCACCGCCGACAGTGCCTGTGCCTTTTGCCCCTTGCTCACCGTGGCGCTGAAGCGATGGGCGATGTCGGGCTGCGGTATCAACGTGAAAACCGATGCGCCAGTGCCCCGTGCCTGCCGCCAAGTCACGCCCAATTGCGCTATCAGCACCACCGCTGCCGACAGTGGGAATCCCCACCACAGCATATCGGGTGGCGCTGCCTGTGTGAGCGCAAACACCGTCAGCACTATTGCGCCCACTTGCCCCACTGCCACACCCACGCTCAGCGCAAGATGCCCCAACACCTGATACACGCCACGCAGCAGCACCGTGGCGGCAAACGGCAGCAGAATCAGCGCAAAGATGCGAAGCACGCGACACAGCTGCTCCCGCAATGCCGGGTCGTCGGCGCCAAAAAGTTCGGCCACCGCCCCTGGGACTACCAGCACAAGCAGGGTGAACGGCACAAGCACCACACAGGAGAATTTCATGGCACGCCGGAAAAGCAGCCGCAGTCCCTCTATGTCGTGCTCGCCCATCAGCGAGCCTCCGATGGCAAACACCGCGTCGAGCACCCCGTTGAGCACCACAAACGTGATTAGCAGCAGCTGAATGCACACAGCCACCATATATGCGCCGTCCGACCCGAGCACACCGTCCACCATCTTATTGACAAGGAGTAAAATCACACTCAGCAGCACATTGGCAATCATCAGCGGCGCACCTTGCTGAAGGTTGCCGGCAAGGGCTTTCCACACCGCCTTGCTAAGCCGCACCACTCGATAGCTGCACTTTTTAGTGCGCAAATGCGAGGCGGTGACACACACCGTCACGCCATAGTTGATGACGGTGGCCCACGCCGAGCCGGCAACGCCCATGTCCAGCGCTTTAATAAACACCATATCCAGCACCACATTGGTCACGGCGCCGGCTACCACGCCACAGGTCACCAGCCGAGGCCGTCCGTCGCTCTGCACCATCATGTTCATCATGCCCGACAGCACAAGCACCGTCACGCCCAGGCAGGTCACCTTCAAATAGCTCAGCACCATGGGGCGGATGGCGGCATCGGCGCACACAATGTGAGATATCTGCTCACAGCATGCGTAGCTCACCACCGTGGTGGCCACGCCAACAGCCAGCACAGAATAGAGCGCGGCAGTGAACACTCGGCTCGCGCCAAGGGTGTCGCCGCTCCCTATCGCCTTGGCGGCAAGCAAGCTCGCACCCACGCCTAACAGCGAATTGAGCGAGAGGAATGCGGTGAGCACCGGCATAGCCATATTCACGGCTGCCATAGCGTGCGGTCCCATCAGATGGCTCACGATGGCGGCGTCGGTGCTCACCGCTATCTGTGCCGCCACGGTGGTGAGGATAGAGGCGGTGAGGAAGTTCCAGAAAGCCCTGTCCACAAGCGAAGATGTGCGATGTAGCGTATTGTTCACTTTCTGTCGGCGGTATCGAATGCCTTAAACGAGCACCCGGGACAAAGTCCCTTAATCAGAAAATTGGCGGAAAGCGCCTTGTAGCCATTGGGGAGCAGCACAGGAGGCACAGCCAAATAGTCGAGGCAGGTGGTGCGGCCACATTTCACGCAGTAGAAGTGTGCATGGGTGTCGTCGTCGGTGGCGGTGCTCGCATGGCCATGGCAAAGCTCATACTTCACGCTCACACTTCCGTCCTCTATCACATGCACCAGCCGATGCTCGCGAAACACGCCCAGCGTGCGGAATATCACACTGCGGTCGATGGTCTCGAGCAGCGTTTCGAGCTCAGCCAGCGACAGCGGAGCTTTAGCCACAGCTAAAGTCCGGCACACGGCTATGCGGTTGGCTGTGGGGCGAACCTGATGCTTCGAGAGAATGGCCTCGGCATCGGCTACAGATAGCGTATTGCTGTTCATCATCATTTCACGTCTTTAGCTTTAATGGGTAAGTGCCGCCAAATGCACCTTGGCACACGCCGCCAGAGCGCCACCATCGCCCGGTAGCGCCAGTCCACCACCGCCACATGGCGGCCTGCCGTCACAGCCTTCACTATTTGCCGGGCCGTGGCTTGCACGGGCATCAGCATAGGATAATGGTGCTGGCCATCGAGAAGGTCGGTGGCCACAAAGCCGGGGCGGATATCGGTGAAGCGGATACCAAGCCGCCGCATGTTGGCCAATTGTTCAAGAGCCTGCAAATAGGTGTTTTGAAAAGCCTTCGTGGCGCTGTAGGAAGGAGCCACTCCAAGCCCCTTTGTGCCTGCCACCGAAGTGATGGCGGCAATGTGTCCGCCACCATGGGCAGCCATATAGGCGAATGCCGCATCAATCATGCGGGTGAAGCCCATGCCATTAGTGGCCACTGTGCGCAGTTCGATGTCGGCGTCCACGGCAGGGTTCTGCTTGCCGATGCCAGCCGAGTGAAAGTAGAGATCCATTCCACCCATGCGGTCGGCCAAGTCAAGAAGCTGGTCAGCGGCAGCGTCATCGGTCACGTCGATCACTGCCACCGAAGTCTGTTCGGGATATTCAGCGCGAAGGCGCTCCAGCTCATCGGCTCTGCGTGCCGCCACCCCCACTTGCCAGCCTCTGGCAAGCAGCAGCCGCGCCACCTCGCGTCCCATTCCGCTCGAAGCACCCACTACAATAGCCTTTTTCATAATCAAAAAAATTAGAGATCAGAGTATCATGCCCGTTAAGCCCATTAAGCCTATCCTGTCCACCAAGCCCTAATCCTCAATTATATCCGTGGCAAAGCGGTTCGACTCCCCTCGCCATGGAAGCATACCCTTGTATTCCTCGTATTTCACAGTCACGCGCCGTCCCGTGGACTGCAGGCGAGAAGCCTTGGCGGCAAGCGAGTCCGACTTCACCGTGAACGCGAAGCCCGACTTATAGGCTCGCACCGTGTCGGCAATAAATTTCTCACTAATCATCTGCACCTCGTAAGTCTTCAAAAACGTGCCCTCACTCTGCACCTTCAGAATCACGCCACGCTCCTCGCTCACTATGTAAGGGTGGAAATAACGGAGCCACAGCGCCACCGCCACGCCTATCACAAGCAGTGCCACGCCACCCACTATCAGCATACGCCTGCGGTTGGTGCTGCGCTCATAGGTCATCTCCTTCATTTCACGCTCCTCGCGTTCCTCCGGAGTTTCCACGGCAGGCTGCTTCTTCTCCTGTTTGGCCTTTTCCTCATCCTCCTTGCTGGAGTAGAAATGGTCGTCGTATTCGTCGTTAAAGAGGTTGCTCATATTTTTTTAGATAATTTAATTGGTTACAGAGTCATGCCCTGCGCATCACTCTTGGTGCGCACCAGGGTCTTGCCCTGCGCTATGCGGCGGCGGTCAATCGCCATCATCACAAACGCATACACGCCCAGCACCACCAGTAGCACCTGCTGCACAAGCCACACCGTCCAGGCAAACGCGCTCGCCTGCGGATTGTAGGGGTCGCCAAGCGGAAGAGTGCCCACGCCGTAGATGGCGAGGCCAAACATGATGGCGTACTGCCATGCGCCCACACCGCCATTGGTGGGCACCGCCATGCCCAGGCTGCTGAACACAAAGAGCACCAGTATGGCCACCACGCCCAGGTCGCGCGTGAAGGTGAACGCCATCGAGGCTATATAGAGCTGAAAGAAATAGCATCCCCATATCAGCAGCGTGTAGAGCAGAAACCACCATTTCCCCTCCATCTTCGTGATAGAAATCAGTCCCTCCCACAGGTTGGTGAGCATCAGCCTAATTTTGGCGAGCGCCTTGTTCTCGCTCTTGGTGCGCAGCACCCACACTATCAGCGCCACCATCAGCACAGCCACAGCCACCAAAGCCCAGAACCACCAAGTGGTGAACATGCTCTCGCCACTGGCGGCCCCCTTCTGGCTCAGGAATTTCATAAAAGCCCCCTGGGCCAGAAAGAAGGTGACAATGGTGAGCGCAAGCACGGTGAGGGTGTCGCTCAGGCGGTCGCCCACCATCGAGCCCACCACCTTGGAGAACGACGTGCGCTCACGCGAGGCTATGTAGCCACTGCGCCACACCTCGCCCAGGCGCGGAGCAAGCAAATTCACGAAATAAGTGCCGAATATGCTGTTCACCAGCACACCCAGCGGCGCGTCGATGCCTAATGCACGCAGCTGAAGCCGCCAGCGGCACGCCCTGAACACGTGGCTCAGCACACTCACCACCACCACCGGCACAAACCACCAGAAGTTCACGTCCTCACGCAGGCTCCGCTTGATGGCCTCCATGTCCATATTCTCATAGAAAAACCACACCAGCAGCACGCTCAGCGCCACCGGCACGCCATATTTCAGCAAAGGGGATATAATCTTTTTCACAATTCAAAAAACAGTAAGCAATTAATGTAATATAGTTCAAAAAAACAAACAGCGTGCTACGCACATTCCCACAAAATTACAAAAAAAAGCCATTGCGCCAAAACACAAACCTCGCCTCCCCTCTTGCAAATGCCGCCATTTTTCCCGAAATTTGTAAATCACAACAAATCCCCACCAAGCCCAATATGCCTATCAAGCCTATTAAGCCCATTCATCACAATGTAATGCTTTCAAATAAATAACACATACACTTCCCTATGAACAAGACAGCTCTACCACAAAACACTGAGCAGCTAAAAAGCGAACTCGGAGCACTCATCTGGCGAATGGCCACCAACCTCGTGCACGGCGGAAAGGTGTCGCCAGTGCAATTTATGGACTACACGCTCGGCGCGCTCTTCTACCGCTTCATTTCTGAGAACATTACCGACTTCTGCAACAAGCTGATGGCTGATGCCGGCGTTCCTGACCCCGACTTCACCTCTATGCCCGAC
>DLLC01000008.1 GCA_002476625.1 Porphyromonadaceae bacterium UBA7572
GCTCTAACCAACTGAGCTAAGGGACCGCTGTCTCGTAGCGGCTACCGCCACGAAAAGCACGGCAAAGTTAGCACATTTATTTCAAATTTCAAACACCCCGCCGCTTTTTTTGCCGCACTAAGCGCGCGCCCAGCGCAGAAACGGGAAAAACGTTTTGCGGAATCAAATAATATGCCTAATTTTAAGCAAAATTTGATACATGATGCAGAGCAGAAAGTGGTATGTGGTATGGGTGGGCACTGAGCCCGGCATTTGCGAAACGTGGGACGAGTGCCGCATTCGCACCCAAGGCTACCCCGGCGCGCGCTACAAGGCTTTCGACTCCAGCAGGGACGCCATCGAGGCCTACCGAAAAGGGCTCGACGCCAGCACCGATCCAGGCGCAGTGATCCGCGCCATCGCCCACGCCCCGACATCGCATGTGAACTATGCCAATTACCCCGACATCTATCCGGGCAGTGTGGCTGTGTGTGGCGAGTGCGACCACGCCTCGGGCATGATGCGCTACCGTGGCGTGGACGTGTTCTCCGGCACAGAGCTTTTCCGCTTCGGGCCCGTGGCAGGGAGTGAGAATGCGGCGGAGTTTATAGCGGTGGTGCACGCGTTGGCCCTGCTCAAAGCCCAGCGGAAGGACCGTGTGGCCATCTATCTCTCCAGCGCAGCCGCCCAGGCGTGGGTGCGCCAGAAGAAGTGTGGCGCCCATGTGCCTGCCACGCCTGCCTATGCCAAGATGGGCCAGCTGCTGGCGCGCGCTGAGCACTGGCTGGCGGTGAACGACTACCACAATTTCGTGATCAAATGGAAAGACGAGCAGTGGGGCAGAAACCCTGCGCACTTTTAATGGCACGGTAATTGCTGAATGCATCAGAGAGAGTGTGTATCGGAGATTTAGTATTGAAACAGACAGACAATGGCGAAAAATAAGCAGAAATGGTATGTGGTGTGGGTAGGCACAGAGCCCGGCATCTACGACAGCTGGGCGCAGTGCAGGATGCGCACCCACGGCTTTCCTGCCGCGAAATACAAGAGCTACTCATCACGCGAGGAGGCACAAGAGGCCTATGCGGCCGGATACCAGCCCCCTGAGCCACGCCACCGCGCCTCAAAGCGAATTTCAAACCAGCGGCTCACGCCCGAGCAACTGACGCAGTTTCCGGAGATTGACCCGCGGAGCATTGCGGTGGACGCGGCGTGCAGCGGCAACCCCGGCATGATGGAATACAGGTGCGTGTATGTGTTCGGCGACCCCTCGATGCCCGACATTTTCCACTTCGGCCCGATTATGGGCACCAACAACATTGCCGAGTTTTTAGGTATTGTGCACGCCTTGGCGCTGCTGAAGCAGAAGGCCGACAGTGCCACCGTAGTGTACAGCGACAGCCGCAACGCCATTCTGTGGGTGAACAAGAAGAAGTGCCGCACCACGATTCCCCATACCCCCAGGTTTGCCCAGGCGCACAACATGATCGCCCGTGCCGAGAAGTGGCTCCAAGAGAATGAGGTGGAAAACCGTGTGCTGAAGTGGGAAACCAGCAGATGGGGGCAAATACCCGCTGATTTCGGCAGAAAGCAACATTAACCGAGTGAATGATTGTGTAACAACGAACAAACAATGAAGAAATACAGAAGCGAAAACGATAAATGCTATGGTGCCGCAGGTATGGTGATCGGGCTGGGTGCGCTCAACGCCATCGACGCACTCAGCAGCGTGACGATAGACGCCGAGGGGTTTGACTGCCTGAAAATGTCGCACGACTTTCTCATTTCCGACCAGCTCTTAGACGACCCCTGCGAGGCATGGCAGCAGAGCGTGACAATATTCGACACAGGCATGGCGCTTGTGATTGCCGACCGTCTGTGCCGGAAAATGATCCTCGACCGGGGCGTGGTAGACCGCAAGATGCGCAACCAGATGCTCGCCGAGCTGGCAAAAGAAGGAAAGAGTGTGTGTGACCTTGAGAAAGACGAGGTGGAGGAGGTGTTTGAAAAATACTTCCAGCACATGGTAAAAGTGTTTTCCTCCCCTGTGGTGCGTGGCGTGATTTCACAGCTGGTGACGCAGCTCCAGCAGCGCCGCCAGCTCTCTTACGCAGAAGTGGAGGAACTGCTCGCCGAGCTGCAAAACGGCTAAAGAAAAGCAGAAGAAATTTGCACAGTAGGAGATGAAAGTAGTGCTGATTAATCATAGCGACGTGAAAGGTGGGGCGGCAGTGGTGTCGCTTCGCTTGATTCGCGCGCTTAACGAGGCAGGCGTGGACGCGCGCATGCTGGTCACCGAGCGCGATGGCGACCCTTCCGACCCGCTTGTGGCCACATTGGGTGGCCGTGGTGCCAACAAGCTCCGCTTCATGGCAGAGCGGCTCCACATCATGCTTCACAACGGAGGCCGGCGCTCCACGCTGTTTAAAATCGACACCTGCCGCCTGGGCGCCGACGCTGCCTCGCACTCGTGGGTGCGGGAAGCCGATGTGGTGGTGCTTGCCTGGGTGAACCAAGGCACACTATCGCTTAGCGGCATCGATCGGATTCACCGCATGGGCAAGCCCATCGTGTGGGTGATGCACGACATGTGGAACTGCACCGGCGTGTGCCACCATGCTTTCGACTGCACGGGCTACATGGCCACATGCCAGTCGTGCCCCCTGATAGGGAAGAGCGGCCCCGACCTTGCCACCGCCACACAGGCCCGCAAGGCCCGGCTCTATCAGCGTGCACCTATCCATTTCGTGGCGGTGAGCCATTGGCTGGAGGGCGTGTGCCGCCAAAGCGCAATTATGCGCCACTGCTCCGTGAGAATGATTTTCAACGCCTTCCCCGTCCATGCTTACCAGTTTGAGCGGCTGGAAGAGCCCTACCCCGGAGTGCCGCTCCACAAGACGGTGATCATCATGGGCGCCCGGCGCCTCGACGAAGATAACAAAGGGCTTCCCGAAATGCTTGCCACCACCCAGTATATCGCCACCGCACGCCCGCAGCTGGCACAGCGCATCCATTTCCTGCTCTACGGCGCCATCAAGGACCCTGCGCTGCTCCACCAAATAGCGGTGCCCTACACCTATGTGGGCGAAGTGGGCGCCGCCCAGCTCAACGGCCTGTACCGCCACGCCGACATCGTGCTCTCCACCTCGCTCTACGAGAATCTGCCCGGCACGCTCATCGAGGGACAGGCGAGCGGATGCCTGCCGGTCACCTTCGGCAAGGGCGGACAGGCGGATATTGTGGACCACCTGCGCAGCGGCTACATCGCCCAATATAAAAGCGCCGCCAGTGTGGCCGACGGCATCGAATGGGCCATCAGCCATCCCACCGACCGTGCTTGGCTGCACCAAGAGGTGGCGCGAAAATTCGCTGCCGATGTGATAGCACGGCAGTATATCAGCCTGTTTGAAGAAATCTTACATTGAATATAACGATACATCAATTTATATTATAACACATCACATAATTATGCAGACAGTATTATTCCATAGCACCATTTTCGGCCCCATACACAGTCGCCGCCTGGGCGTGTCGCTGGGCGTGAACCTCATGCCCAACGACGGCAAGATTTGCTCGTTCGACTGCGTTTACTGCGAGGCCGGCTACAATGCCCAAGGCCCCGGAAAAGACGGCGTGCCATCGCGCGAGGCAGTGCGCAAGGGGCTGAAGCGCAAACTCGAGGCCATGAAGGCCGAGGGCGCAAAGCTCGATGTGATCACCTTTTCGGGCAATGGCGAGCCCACCATTCACCCCCATTTCAAGGAAATTGTGGCCGACGTGATGCGTCTGCGCGACGCCTACTACCCCGAAGCCAGAGTGAGTGTGCTGAGCAACGCCACCATGGCTGCCAAGCCTTCTGTAATGGAAGCGCTGCTGAAGGTGGACAACAATATCCTCAAGCTCGACTCAGCCGTGGCCTCCACCATGCGCGCCATCAACCAGCCTGTGTCGGCAGAAGTGATACCGGAGGGCGTCATCACCGACCTGAAGGCCTACGCTGGCCAGTGCGTGGTGCAGACCATGATGCTGCGAGGCGAGCACGGCGGGGTGAAAATCGACAACACCACCGACGCAGAAATCGACGCCCTCATTGCCGCCTACAAGGAAATCAGCCCCCGCAGCGTGATGCTCTACAGCATCGACCGCCAGACTCCCGAACAGCACCTCGAGAAAGTGGGCAAGGACGAGCTCACCCTCATAGGCGAGCGCATCAAGGCCGCCGGCATCACCGTGCAAGTCAACGCCTAACCTCTACCGAAAAAAAAGTAGATCCCTGGTCATTTAGAAGGCTTTGTAGGAGAGAGCAGCCGTAGTAGGGCGAGGTCTAACATCTCTACATCTGCCAACACTTTATTTATTATTTTCTTATCGGAGAGAGAGAAATTTTCTGTACGGTGAATAGCGTTCGACAGCGTTGATTCCGCTATCTTTATTTGCTCACAAAACCAGAGAATGTCATTTGAAACGTTTGCCATATCTTAATTATTTTTTAGTTATCGCGAAGATATCATAAAAAAGCCAGCTGTTACAAAGTATTCACTTTTCTTATGTTTTTCGCGCATTCATAAACATTACAGAAAAAGGCTTGATTTGGCAATCGCTATTTATTAATTGATGTATGAAGAAACCTCGTGCACTTAGGCGCGGCGACCGCGTGGCCATCATCAGTCCATCAGGACCAGTGCCCCCCGAGCGGGTGGAGGGCGCCATAGCAGCTCTCCGCCAGTGGGGATATGAGCCGGTGGTGGGACAGCACGCTCTGTGCCAGTGCCGCCAGTGGGGTGCAGTGCAGACCGCCGGCACCGACGATGAGCGCTTCGCCGACTTGCTATGGGCGATCACCGACGTCTCGATTAAGGCCATATGGTGCAGCCGTGGCGGATATGGCGCAGTGCGCCTGCTGGAAAGGATTGACAGAAACCTTATCTGGCAGCACCGCAAGTGGCTTATCGGCTTCAGCGACATCTGCGCCCTCCATGCCCTGTGGAGCCACGGCGGCGTGATGAGCCTTCACGCCCCCATGGCCAAGCACCTCAGCGAGCACGGCATAGAAGGCGAGGTGAGCGAGGCTATCCACACTGCGCTCTCTACCCGTAAGACCCCCGTCTACCATGTGCCGCCGCACGAACTCAACCGCTCTGGCGCTGCCTTCGGCAAGCTGGTGGGCGGCAACTTAGCGGTGCTGACGGCGCTCCTCAAATCAGATTTCGACGTGATGAGGAAATCAAAGTCGAAAACAAGGGATATCCTCTTCATCGAGGATGTGGGCGAGGAAATCTACCGCGTGGAGCGAATGATGCACCAGCTCAGGCTCGCCGGCATATTGCCCTCGCTGAAAGGCCTCATCGTGGGGCAGTTCACACGCTATCACCTCGGCGGGCAGCTTACCTCCACTGCCACCGACACCCAGCAGCAGCTCTACCGCATGATAGCGCACATGGTGGAGCCCTACGACTATCCCGTGGCGTTCGGCTTCCCGGCGGGGCACGTGGACCGCAACCTCCCCCTCATATTAGGCGCCCCCACCGGCCTGCAAGTCACCTCCGCCGGCACCACTGTGGCCCCCGTCCAGCCCAGCCACATGCCCCCCACCTATGAATAAGATCCGCACCCCTCTTCACAGCACGTCTTCAGTAAACTCTTTGTCAAAATTGGCTTCGAGATCCTCATTATAGAATATTGCTGTCCGCTAAAAGTTTTCGGTCGAGACAAAATTAGGGCTGGATTCACTCGCTTGTGAATTCAGCCCTTTAAGTTACCTTTGTTTTTTTAAAATATGAATCCAGTAACTATGAACAAAGGTAAACATTTTAGCGGACAGCAATATTTAAAAATACGTGTCCACAGCAAACAAGAACTGCTCTATAAAGATTTTCTTGAAAGCAGCAATATTATTCTGTTCATAGAACATGAGCATCGCTTTCTTATAATCAATAGAATCCACTGTTCGGAAAGAAATTGGACAATAGCCGTTTGCTATCAAGACAGCATTGCTTGTGATTCTTGCCGTCCGCTTGTTTCCATCCACAAAGG
>DLLC01000036.1:0-10226 GCA_002476625.1 Porphyromonadaceae bacterium UBA7572
AATGTAATTAAACCTTACCAGACGAAAAAAATCCAGAGAAGTCCTTTTATTTCCGATAGGATAGCGTCAATAAATATGATTTCCGCAATAGAGTCCGTCTTACAATACTGTATAAAGAAAACCACTGTCATTATTTGACTGCTAATTGCATATAGCCACATCAGACATGCTAAAATGCCAGATCCAAAATTATTATCGCTCATTTGATTTGTTTTAAAGATTAATGTATCTATTTAATATCCCATCACTTTATCAATCATATTTTCCGAAAACCTAATGCGCAAAACATTTGGGGTGTTTTCATTTACCGCATTGAATGCCCAATTCTTTCCTTTATTTGTAGACACAGCAATTGTCTTATCCGGAGTTGTATATAATTGGAGTTTTTTCCCAACCGTATTTAATACAATTTCAAATACATATATCACATCATCACCTTGTGAAACCTTTCTTAGTATCCTACTTACAATAAAATCTATATTGACGCCATAGCCTTTATACTTATTTGTTGTCTGTATCATTTCGTCTGAGACGGAGGCAAAAAAAACTCTCATAATGCTATCATCAGACTTACCTGGATAATACTTTCTGTAATATTTAATTGCATCTTTGTATTGGTAATGAGATACATTGTCAAAGTCTCCATGTAGTAGCGCTGAGGTATATGAAGCAAATTGTTTGAGCATATTTTCCTCCATTTTATTCTTGGCTTTATATGGAATAACCTCCCCTAAAAAAAAGCCCTTAGGGATTTGTTTGTCTGACACGCATTCTTTTACTACTGGCTCATAATTATACTCTTCACAAGCAACTGTACTGTTTTGATTATGAGAGCCTGCGCATGAAAAGAGAACAAAAGCAGGAAAAAGTCCGAGAACTGTTTTTATTTTGTTCATATTTATCTCATATTTCAATGAACTGTTGTCAGTGAGTTCTCCAGTACTCTGCTGCTTCTGCTATGTTCATAGTAGGGAAGCCTGCAAGTGATGATGTGAGCTGCCATAGCTTCACTTCTGAGTCATCAATGTCCCCATCACAAATCATTATTGTGGCCAAGAATCCGCATACAAATTTCTTTTGATTATCATCAAGAGCGGCAAGAGTGGCAAGCATTGTCGATGGAGTCATAGCATCGGCCAATGTTAATAAAAGTTCCAGTTGTTTTGGTGTGACTCCAAACTCTGCCATTCCAATAGAAACCACTCTTTTTTCCTCTTCTTCAACTTTGCCATCGGCATTGATCATGCACATTCCTACTTTTAGAACTGCGGACAATTGCAAATTATTAAACTGCATAATGGTATTTTTTTTTGCCTATGGGTCCCCGGATTTGGCGGTTTTTCTTTTTGATGATTTTTTTGTGGCTCCAGGGCATAAAAAAAGCGCAGGACCTGTATCTGCCCGTCCCGCACTCCAAGGCCCTGAGATTGCCGTCGCTGCCAGAACGAGCAACTCAGACCCCACGCGGATATGATATAGTATACACTTATCCGTTACCGCTCCGCCACGCAAGGTGGCAATGCTGTGCGAATTGTGTATACTAATAAGCATACCGATGGGCATCTATTGTTGCTTTTCTTCTGGGCAGCTATTAAAAAGTTTCTCAGGCTTTTGGAGTGCCAAGAACAAAGCGAAATAAACGCCTTCTTTAATTACTGGAATCCCCATACCCATCTGCACCGCTGTGCGTTGGTTCCCGATGGCTTAATGCCACCATCCGTATGGAGACACGCAAATTTATAAAAAATAATCCAATCTTTAACCACGAATTTCTCGAATCGCACGAAAGAAATGTGATTATAATTAAAAATTTTGTTGAATTAGTAAATTCGCGGTTATATATTTTGAATTATCTTAATTGATGAGAAAATAATTTTAGTGTAAGTTTGCGGTGTAGAATAAATATTTGTAATTTTGTGTCGTTTTAGGAAATATGAGTAAGATTTTTGAATATAATAAGGTATTTGTGCTGGAAAGCGGAGAGCGTCTTCCTTCCTTGAGGGTGGCCTACCACACTTACGGCTCTTTGAATGCCGACAAAAGCAATGTGGTGTGGGTGTGTCACGCCCTCACAGCCAACAGCGATGTGGCTGACTGGTGGCCTGGAACGGTGGAAGCTGGCCGCTTTCTCGATCCGGCGAAATATTTTGTGGTGTGCGCCAATATTTTAGGGTCGTGCTATGGCACTACTGGACCGGCGGATATCTGCCCCTCTTCGCACGAGCCGTGGTACGGTGATTTTCCCAAGGTCACTATCCGCGATATGGTGCGTGTGCATCAGCTGCTGGCTGCGTATTTAGGAATCGTTCGCGTAAGATTGCTGATAGGCAGCAGTGTGGGCGGCTTTCAGTGTCTTGAGTGGTGTGTGATGCAGCCAGCCTTTGCAGAGCGCTGCGTGCTGATTGCCACCGGGGCGCAAGCCTATCCTTGGGGTGTGGCGTTCAACGAAAGCCAGCGTATGGCGATAGAAGGCGACCCTACTTTTGGCGAACGTAATGCCGAGGCTGGACTAAACGGGATGGCGGTGGCACGTGCCTTAGCGTTGCTGAGCTACCGTGGCGGTAGCGCATACAATAAAACACAAGCCGACCCACCACAGCCTTACGCCACTCCTTTCGAGCACCGCGTGCAGTCGTACCAGCGGTATCAGGGCGAGAAGTTGCGCAGGCGTTTTAATGCTTACTCCTATTACCGCTTGCTCCAGGCCTATGACTCGCACAATTTGGGGCGTGGCCGTGGAGGCGTGGGAAAGGCGCTGCGGAGTATTATTGCGCGCACATTAGTGGTGAGCATATCGAGCGACTTGCTTTTTCCGCCCTCTGATCATCAGGTGATGGTGGAGAATATCCCTGATTGTGAATACCGTGTCATCGACTCCGATTTTGGCCACGATGGCTTTTTGGTGGAGAGTGAAAAGCTGAATGACATTATTCAGGCGTTTATGAACAAACAATAGAGAAATATTATTAAGAATGGAGACAAAGCAAATTCGCATCGGGCTGTTTGGCTTCGGTACTGTGGGCAAAGGACTGTACGATGTGTTGAAAAAAATCAAGCCTGAAAATGTGAGCATAGTGAAAGTATGTGTGCGAAATGTGGCTAAGCATCAGGCTGAGGCTCCAGAAATTGAGTTCACGAATAATGCCGATGAGGTGTTTGCCGACGAACGCGTCAATTTTATCGTAGAGCTGATTGATGATGCAGAAGCCGCTTACGCCATCGTGAAGCGCGCCCTGTTGTCTAAATTGCCTGTGGTGAGCGGCAATAAGAAGATGCTGGCACGCCACATTCAAGAGATGATTCACCTTCAGCGCCATACTGGCACTGCCTTGCTCTACGATGCGTCGGCGTGCGGCAGCATCCCCGTGATCCGGAATCTTGAGGAATATTACGACAACGATTTGCTCATCAGCGTGAAAGGCATTCTCAACGGATCGTCAAATTTTATTCTCTCCAAAATTTTCAATGAGGGGATGGACTATGCTGAGGCCCTGCGTGAGGCGCAGCGTTTAGGGTTTGCCGAGAGCGATCCCACGCTCGACATTGGCGGATGGGATTCGCTCTTTAAGCTGATTATCATCACCGTGCATGCCTTTGGCGTGTATGTGCCACCAGAGCTGGTTTTCACATTTGGCATAGGCCGCATGAATGAGCACGACATTCAGTTTGCGCAAGAAAAGCGCCGCCGCATCAAGCTCGTGGGTTGGGCAGAGAAAGTGGATGATGACCGGATAGTGCTTTCTGTGATGCCGCATCTGCTTTCACGGCAGAAGTACATCTACAGCGTGGAGGACGAGTTCAATGGTGTGGTGATTAAAGGCTTGTTCTACTATAAGCAATTTATGTTCGGGCAGGGCGCAGGCGGCTTCCCCACTGGCTCGGCCGTGCTGAGCGACATCACCGCACAGCTCTACGACTACCGCTATCAGTACAAAAAACTGCAAAGCCCTCATCAGTTGCACTTCACCAACGACTATCAAGTGCGCATCTACTATCGTTACGACAGTCCGGCGTCGCTCAATTTGCTTGACTTCACCACCATTCACGAGAGTTATTACAGCGACAGCTATAAATATGTGGTGGGCGACATCAGCTTGGCGCAGCTCCAGGCCCAGGCCGGAACGCTGCGTGAAAGCGACGTGTTCGTCTGCCTCTACCCAGCCGACTGACCCCCGTCATTCATTATCGTTACTCCACCGTTGTTTCCAATTATGGCGCAGGTAGCAGTGTCAGTGCATGCCACGGGCTGCGAAAATGGCGTCTTTTGCTTTATTGATTTCCTGCATTTTTCTTGTGGCTGCGGCTTTCACTTCTTCTCCTAAATGTGCCACACGGTCGGGGTGATGCTGAAGCACCATTTTCTTGTAGGCGCGTCGAATATCTTCGTCGGTGGCATCTGCCGTCAGTCCCAGCACTTTGTAAGCATCGTCGAGCGATTGTCCGCCAAGGGCGAACATCTGATCCACGATGCCGCTGTCAAGCCCCATGCTGTAGGCAATGTCACGCAGCGATTTTAATTCCGTGGCATCTACATGGCCATCACTTTTTGAAAGCTCGGCAAGGAAAGCAATTATCTGAATGCGGTGGGCTTCTGGCAAGTTCTGCCTTATATCCTGGCACACATGCTGGATGGATGTGTGCCAGTAGGCAATGCCTTTGAGGCGTCGCTCATTTTTCAGCCTTTCAAATATGGCCATGCCTTGCCGCTGGCCTTGTGGACCAAAAGTCTGGTTCAGAAAATTACGGAGAAAGTCGGTCTCGGTCTGGTAAATCTTGCCATCAGCAAAAATGATGTCGGCACTCAAGCACATTAGGTAGTATAGAAACGTGCCGTAGGCGCTTCTGCTGCTACCGGTGCTGGTGTTGTCTTGTGCGTTTTGAAGCTCTCCGTTTTTGATAAAAGAATTGATGATGGCGCCTATCACATAACCGACGATGCCACCAATAAAGCCTCCTAACGCAAAGCCAATGATTGCGCCAATCCAGCTTAATTTGAAGATTCCTCTCATTTCTGTGTCAGAAGCGTTTCGGCCATGTTTTTGGCAGCCTTTCTTCCATCGCCCATGGCAAGAATTACCGTAGCGCCGCCACGCACGATGTCGCCGCCCGCGTATAGGTCGCTGATGTTTGATTGCATTGACTTTTCGTTCACCACGATGGTGCCCCGCTTGCTCACGTCAAGGCCCTCAATGGAGCTTGGAACGAGGGCGTTTGGCGAGACGCCCACTGCCACTATCACCACATCCACAGGGATTTCTTCCACTGCGCCCTCCACAGGAATTGGTGCGCGGCGCCCCGATGCGTCAGGTTCACCGAGTTCCATTCTTTGCACATGCATAGCGCACACATGGCCTTTGTCATCGCCCACATACTCGATAGGGTTGTGCAGTGTCATCAATTCCACACCTTCCTCTTTAGCGTGGGCTATTTCTTCAATGCGCGCCGGCATCTCGGCCTCGCTGCGCCTATACACTAAGATCACACGCTTTGCGCCCATGCGCAAGGCGGTGCGTGAAGAGTCCATAGCTGTGTTGCCACCGCCCACTACCGCCACGGTGCGACCGGTGGCCACAGGTGTGTCGCCCCCTCGGCCTGCCTGCATGAGGTTGATGCGTGTGAGATATTCGTTGCTCGACATCACACCGTTGAGGTTCTCACCGGGAATGTTCATAAAGCGTGGAAATCCAGCACCGGAGCCTACGAATATGCCTTTGAATCCCATGGCGTGAAGATCGGTGTAGGTGATTGTGCGCCCCACAAGCACATCTTTTTGGAAGTTCACTCCCATTTTGCGCAGGCCGTCAATCTCGTGGTCCACCACGGCGTTGGGCAGACGAAATTCGGGAATGCCGTATTTCAGCACTCCGCCAATCTCGTGCAGCGCCTCGAAAACGGTCACTTCAAATCCCCTTTTTGCCATGTCGCCAGCGAAGGTCAGCCCCGATGGGCCACTTCCCACCACAGCCACTTTGATGCCGTTGGCGGGTGGTGCCCCCACGGCTTCTTCAGCTCCGTGGTTGCGCTGCCAGTCGGCGGCAAACCGTTCCAAATAGCCAATCGCCACTGCCGGCTGCTTCATTTTCCTATGTATGCATTTACTTTCGCACTGCTTCTCCTGTGGGCACACACGGCCGCACACGGCAGGAAGCGAACTTGTTTCTTTAAGTGTGGCTGCGGCTTCGGCAAAATGGCGTCGCTCTATGTTTTTGATGAATTTAGGAATGTTGATGCCCACAGGGCAGCCTGTCACGCACTGAGGATTGTTGCAGTCGAGGCACCGTGTGGCTTCGCGCACGGCTTGCGCCTCGCTTATTCCTTGGTTCACTTCCTCATTGCAGGTGATGCGGTAGGCGGGATCGAGTTGAGGCATTTCCACGCGCTTGATGGCTACGCGCTCTTTAGGGGAGGTGCTGCCCCTCAATTCCACACGCCATTCTTCGTTTCGTGATTCGTTATAGTTATTTTCCATTGTCTGTGATTTCAAAAGAGAGTTGTGGTGAAATTGTTACGGCATTTGCGCTTTATCCGCGCAGGCGCATCATCAGTTCATCGAAGTCGATTTCGTGCGCATTGAATTCTGGGCCTTCTACACACACAAAGCGAGTGCGTCCGCCCACTGTCACGCGGCAGGCTCCACACATTCCTGTGCCGTCCACCATAATCGCATTGAGTGAAGCCTCGGTGGGAATACCGTATTTCTTTGTAAGGAGCGACACGAATTTCATCATGATGGCTGGGCCGATCGTGACGCAGTAGTCCACCTTCTCGCGCTTGATCACATATTCCACGCCTTCTGTGGAGATGCCTTTCTTTCCGTAGCTGCCGTCATCGGTCATGATAATCACGTCGTCGCTGCTCTCGCGCACTTCCTTCTCAAGGATAATCAATTCTTTCGAGCGGCCACACAGCACACTCACCACACGATTTCCGGCTTGCTTTAGTGCGCGGATAATGGGGAGCAAGGGCGCCACGCCCACACCGCCACCGCAGCACACCACTGTGCCGTAGTTTTTGATTTTTGTGGCTTGTCCGAGGGGTCCTACCACATCGGTTAGGTATTCGCCAGGCTCGAGCGCGCAAATTTTTCGAGTGGAGAGGCCCACAGCCTGAACCACTAAGGTGATGGTGCCGGCCTTCACGTCGCTGTCGGCTATGGTGAGGGGAATGCGCTCGCCCTTTTCGCCGCAGCGTACTATCACAAAGTGGCCAGCTCGGCGCGCTTTCGCTATCAGCGGCGCCTCAACCACCAGCTTTGTGACATTTTCAGAGAATTTCTCTTTACTGATTATTTTGTTCATTTGCTTGTCAATAATATTCTGTGCTTACACAAAAATCTCGTTGCTACTACAAATTTAAGAATTATTTGCCAGAATATGCTATGCCATAGCCCACTAAATGATCATAGCGTTCGCCCGAAGGCCTGTCGTAGACCTTTACCACATATTCATTGATGGTTTGGTACTTGTCGCCTTCTATGTAGGCGGTTTGTCCTGTGGTTGTGCCGTCGGGGGTGAAAAGGTATTGGTAATTGTAGTGCCCCTGCTTGAGCAGCATATCGCAGGTGTAGCTGCCGCTTTCTGGATCATAGCGCATTACAGTGGCCGACGACGGAAGCCCTTGCGTGAACTCTCCTTGAATGTGGACTTTTCCTTTTGGGAGCATTTCGCCAGGGGTGAGTGTGAAGTGGGTGATGATATAGTCGGCTTGAGTGCGGCTGTCGGTAGCTTCCGCGTTTCTTATGGTGAAGCGTCCGTATTGGGTCTGGTCGTAGAGGTACTGAGTTTTTGAGCGGGGCAAGTCTGTTGCCACGGTGGCGTGATAGTATGGTTCAAAATACTCAATCTTATCCACGCCCATATTCAGCGAGTTCACATTCACCGTCTCCATTCGTCTGTATTCATTTCCTGCGCAGAATATGAGCGATGGAATGTGGTCGTAGGTCACTTTGCTGCCGCCCACCATCATAGGCCTATTGATTGTCACGGCATTGTCGGAGCGAGAGTTTTGTGTGACCACGGCGGTAAGTTCATCATAAGGACTTTTAATTGTGCCTGGCTTATACGACGCCTCAAAACTCACTTGCTGGTGTGCGTTGTTGTAGTCGATGTCGGTGCGTGAGGTGGTTTCCACTGCCACGTTTACCGTGTGTTCGCACACGCAGAAGCGTGTCTGAAACAGGATGTTCTCTGGGTTGTCTTGCTCAAACACCGACAATAGGTAATTTCCGCTTTTCAATATCTGCATATCCTCATTGGGCAGCGTGAAATTATAGTTGAAATAGTGGGTGAAAGTGCCTTCACTTTGGGCGTAGTCAGTGATGTCGGCTTGGTTGAATCCGCTCACATACTCGCTCTCAATCAGCTGCGAAGGCTGCCAGTCGGCGTTGCAGTGCTTAATGCTGTAGCGCAGGTAGTGCACATCATAATCTATCAAGTCGAAATTCACATTCAGTTGGTCGTTCTCGCCAAGGGAGATAATGGGCACTCCATAAGGCTTGTCGGTAGGGGCAACTTTCAGTGAATGCACATCCTTGTTGAATATGCGTATCTCTGTGTCCACTTTTTGGGCAAACGAGGCGATTGTCAAAATTAGGCAAAACGACGCGGTGTGTAAGCGTAGGCGCATAAGTTATAGTGCTAAAATTTGGTTAGCGGCATCTTTAGTGTTCACTTTGCTGATGATGTGGGTGACCACGCCTTCTTCGTTGGCCACAAATGTGGTGCGTACGGTGCCCATATAGGTGCGTCCGCACATTTTCTTCTCCTTCCACACCCCAAATGCCTCATTGAGCTTTAGGTCGGTGTCGGCAATGAGCGTGAATGGCAGGCTGTGCTTTGCCGTGAATTTTTGATGCGAGGCCATGCTGTCTTTGCTCACCCCGATTATTTCGTAGCCAGCCTTTCGCAGCTCGCTATATCCGGCGCTGATGCTGCATGCCTCGACAGTGCAGCCAGGTGTATTATCTTTGGGATAAAAGTAGATGACTAATTTTTTACCAGCGAAATCGCTTGATTTCACTTCGTGTCCATAGGAGTCTGTGCCCAGCATTTCCGGAATTTTATCGCCAATGTTCATGATGTGTAATTTTTAATAGGGTTGTTGCTGATATGTGGCTTTTACAATATTGAGAAGATAGCTCTTGTCTCATATGAAATATCTTTTATCTCACAAGAAGATAGGTGGTGTAGGCAATGTAGCACAGCACGAAAATCATACCTTCAGTGCGGTCGAATGTCTTTTTTTTAAAAGTGTAGGTCACGATGTAGGTGCCCACTGCAGCGCCAATCATCACCAAGAAGTCGACGGTGTTCACGCCCACCACGTTGATAGGTTTGATTGATGATGTGATGCCGAGAATCATCAGTATGTTGAACACGTTGCTGCCCAATATGTTGCCCAACGCCAGTTGTGGATTGTGTTTGCACGCCGCCATCACAGAAGTGATGAGCTCGGGCAGGGAGGTGCCCACAGCCACAATTGTGATAGAAATCACGGCTTCGCTGATGCCCCATGCCTTGGCAAGGCTGATGGTGGAGTTAAGGAAAAGCTGTCCACCGCCAAGCAGTGCGCTAAGCGATGCTGCAGCAATGCCCCACAGCAGTAAGGGCTTTTTGCCTGTTAGAGGCGATTGCGCCTCCTTTTCCATGTCGTCTTTTGCCTCCTGCGGATTTTTCGCCTTTGTGAAAAGCGTGTAGATGATATACACAATAAATATAATAAGCAGCACACCGCCGTCGAGCCGCGAAAGGGTATTTCCATCGATTCCTGGGTTCCAGCTGTCGTTTACAAAGAGGGTGAGGAGGATGGCTGCGAATATGCCAAAGGGTATGTCGGAGCGGTGAGTTTGCCGTTCAATGGAAAAAGGGCATATAATGGCCGCCAAGCCAAGAATGAGCAGTTCATTGGTGATATTGCTGCCCACCACATTGCCCATGGCTATGTCGCCGTGCCCGGTTAGTGCCGACTGAATAGACACAAACAGTTCGGGTGCGCTGGTACCAATGCCCACAATCGTTAGTCCAATGATGAAGTTCGACACTTTCGCTCGTTTGGCGATGGCCACCGACGCGTCCACTAAATAGTTTGCACCTGCGAGCAGCAATGCTAAGCCTATGACAAGAAACAAATAGTCCATTTTTAATTCTATATAGATAATACAATGTCAATCAGAATGTGGTGGTGGGCTGCGCAAAACACAGTTTAAAGAAGCAAACTTGATTAGAAGG
>DLLC01000036.1:10252-22782 GCA_002476625.1 Porphyromonadaceae bacterium UBA7572
AGAAGTGGTCTGCTTCTTTCCCCTATATTATGCAAAGATACTTATTTTTTACTTTATCAATCTGTATTTTCCAAAGAAAAAAGGCACTGCTTTGCGGGGAGCATAAGCAGTGCCTTTTATGTAGTGTTTTAAAATTATTCTTTTACAGAAGTGGTGAGGATCACTGACGGCCTGAAACTGCCACATCGCGGTAAGTGCGGCCAATCAGACCTTGAAGCACTTTGCCAGGACCCACTTCCACAGCCTCGGTCATGCCGTCTTCTTTCATTTTTGCCATAATTTGGCTCCAGCGAACGGGAGCGGTGAGCTGCTTGATGAGGTTGGCCTTGATTTCTTCAGGGTCGGTGTGAGGCTGCGCGTCCACATCTTGGTAGATAGGGCAGACTGGGGTGGAGAAGTTGGCTTCATGGATAGCCTTCTCCAACTCTTCGCGAGCGGGTTCCATGAGTGGAGAGTGGAATGCGCCACCCACTTTCAGTGGAAGAGCGCGTTTCGCTCCTGCTTCCTTGAATTTTGCGCAAGCTGCCTCAATGGCGTCGAATGTGCCAGAAATCACCACCTGTCCTGGGCAGTTGTAGTTGGCTGGAATGCACACACCTTCAATCGTGGCGCAGATCTCCTCCACCTTCTCATCAGGTAGGCCAATGATTGCGGCCATGGTAGAAGGTGTGGCTTCGCATGCTTTTTGCATAGCGAGTGCACGGGCCTCCACAAGTTTCAAGCCGTCCACGAAGGATAGGGCTCCGGCAGCCACGAGGGCAGAAAACTCGCCGAGGGAGTGGCCTGCCACCATATCGGGCTTAAATTCATCACCAAGGGTCTTGGCAAGAATTACAGAGTGGAGGAATACGGCAGGCTGAGTGACCTTAGTCTGCTTTAGGTCTTCCTCTGTGCCTTCAAACATGAGGTCGGTGATGCGGAAACCAAGCACCTCATTAGCTTTTTCAAACATTTCTTTAGCTTCAGCGTTGTTTTCGTAAAGGTCTTTGCCCATACCCACGAACTGTGCGCCTTGTCCAGGAAATACAAATGCTTTCATATTCGTAATATTTAAATTAAAGAAATTTTTCTATATTTTGGGCAAAGTTAATAAAAACTTTTCACCTTGCGCACATCTATTTCAGAAAAATTTCACTAATAAATTTTACATTTAGAGATTATACCACTAATTTTGTGATCGTTATAACCTGATTAATATCGATTTAAACCTGTATTTAACTGATGAGACGACTATTTTATGTGATTGGCGTTTTTGCCGTTTTGTTTATTGGAAATGCTGTGATTGGATCCGACCGTCTATGGAACTATGTGGATTACGCTGCTATAAGCGAGCAAACCGCAATGGATAGCGCGAGAGATGTGACGGTGTGTATGCCAACAGTAATGACCGTTAAGGGCACGCCTCGGCTGGTGAAATTGAAAAAAGGCGACAAGGTGAAGCTGCTCGCTCGCTATCAGGAGTACCTTGTGCCATTGGTGCGCAGCGGTGATTATCTCCCTACATTTGATTTTTTAGTGATGCTGTCCGACAGCACCATCTGTAAAGGAAAACTGCCAGAAGCATTGATTGGCGCCACCGCAGTGGTGAGAGGAAAAGAAATGAAGGTGACGGGGGTTAAAGCTGCGAAATCGGTGGGTTATGAGCTTGGCGGAAAGTGGAAGCAGAGTAAGTATGGATTCTGGGTGCTTCTGGCCGACGGGTCACGATTGGCTTTCGAACAGCTTACTTGGAAGCGTATTGGTTATATTTCCTATAATGCCCGCGGACGCTGGACGCCTTCGCCTAAGAAATTCATTGTTCCTCAAGAGATGGCCGAGAAGCGATACACACTTGACGATACAATAGAGAAGAAAATGGGAAGCCGCCCTATGGGGTACTATAAACCGCGCAATGGTTTTACCGACAGTAGTCACTTCAAGGCATGGTCGGCACGAGGTGTGGCTGGCGTGGTGGAGGGTGTGATTCTGTTCATCATCCTCACATGGCTCCCCTTGGCGGTTCATAAAGTGGTGTATCGCTTGCCGGGTAAGAACTGGTGGATTATATTTCTTTCATGGGTGGCGCTGATAGGTGTGTCTGTGATGCTGTACGTCTATTTTGTGACATCTATTTTTAATTGCTTATTTTTTATTATCACCCTTCTGTCGGTGCTGCATGTGAAAGCCGACGTGGAGGGCAGCAGGTGCAAATACTGTGGAGGCGTTGACTGCTTGCGTCAGGTGGCGGGGTCTCCGAAGAAAGCCTACACTTGGTGGGGCGGCTGGCGTAAAGGCGAGGAAAAGGTTGGTGAAGTGGTAGAGACTACTGTGCGCGGCGGTGTAACTGAAAGCACCACGCGTCAAGGTATTTACAAAAATGTGGAGACCCGCACACTTCATAAAACTTCCACTTGGGGCGAGGCCTATGTGTGCGAAAAGTGTCATGCGCGGTATGAATATATGCGTAGGTCCGACACGCTCAGCAGTGCACAGACGCGCAATCTTGAGAGCGATGATGATGCTATCAACAGGGAAAAGAGTAAGCATGACATGATTTAGCCATTGTTTTTTATTTTGCAGGCTTTTAAGTTGGCGAAAAAAATGCTACCTTTGTGAATAATAATTGACATACAGATTAGTGAAAATAATGACTATGCTAAATTCTATATTTTTATTATTTGGAAATCTTGGCACCGGCGAGCTCATTGTGATTGTGCTGGTGATTCTGCTTCTGTTTGGCGGTAAAAAGATACCAGAACTGATGAAGGGCATTGGCAAAGGTGTGAAGAGTTTCAAGCAAGGGCTTAATGAGGTGGAGGATGAAATCAAAAAAGCCTCTGACGATGACGACATTTCGAAGCTCAACTCTAAGTCGGATAAAAAATAATCTTTTCTTGCTTGTCAATTAAGTGGGTGTGAGCGTGTTTTGCGTCCACTCCTTGTTGTGTGCATGATAATGTGTTATTAGACGTTATTTAACGATCACGAGAATAGATGGCCGTCAAAGAAGAAAACGAGCAGCTTAAGCAAATGTCGCTCTGGGACCATGTGGATGCCCTAAGGGCTGTGCTCATTAAAATGGTAGTGACGCTTGTGGTGGTGGCAGGTGTGCTGTTTGTGTACATGCCCGATATTTTCGACAAGGTGATTCTCGCTCCATGTCGGGGTGATTTTGTGTTATACCGATTTTTTGCCGACCTTACCTCTGGCATTCCTTTTTTTCCGCAGTTTACAACCAGCGGCTTCGAAGTGAAACTGATTAATATTCAGCTTGCTTCACAATTCTTCATTCACATGTCATCATCGTTCTGGTTGGCGTTGGTTGTGACATTTCCGGTGATGCTATATTTTTTGTGGACTTTCGTAAGTCCAGCCTTGTATCCTAGCGAGAAGAAGGGATTTAAGAAGGCGTTTGCCATCGGTAATGTGATGTTTTTGCTGGGATTGGCCGTGGGCTACTTCATTGTGTTTCCCATCACCTTGCGATTTTTGGCCGACTACCATGTGAGTGAGCTTGTGCCTAACCAAATATCGCTCGACAGCTATATGGACACATTCTTGATGCTCATCTTTATTATGGGCATTGTGTTTGAAATGCCATTGTTGGCATGGCTTCTTGGCAAAATAGGCATTCTGCACCGCGAATTTTTCAAGAAATACCGCAGGCACGCCATCGTGATTCTGCTGATTCTTGCGGCGGTGATTACTCCCACTGGCGACCCGTTCACACTCGCTGTGGTGTTCTTGCCCATCTATCTGCTCTATGAGCTGAGCGCATTTCTTGTGAAGCCAGATGCCGCCGCCGATGGAATAGCTTGAATAAAGTGACAGTGTATCAGCTGTTCACTGTAATGTGGTAGCATTTTTGGTTCTCCTCCATCAGCACCCAGCATTTTTTCTGCATTCGAAGGCGGTAGAGGATGTGGCCCAAAAGATATTTCAGTTCTTTCTGGGAAAGGTCTTTTCCTGGAGCCTTGTCGAATTTTTTGCTTGGATAGAAGTTGTTGTGCGCAATATCGAAAGTGGTGGCATAGCAGTGTGCCGACTTTTCTGTGGCGTTGTTGTTCCTTTTCACAAGGTTTTTCACGTCGTTAAGTGTGCGAAGCATCGAAGTGACGTGTATGCAGTAAGGGCGAGCGCCGCGGGCAGCAAGCGAATCCTGAAAACTGTGCGTGATTTCCATCAGCAGCACTTTCGCATTGTGTGTGAGATAGGGCACAGAGTGGGTGAGGGGCTCTATAATGAGCGTTGAGTCGTCCGACTCCACTTTCTCCAGCTCTTTCACCGACTCGAATTGGGTCTGCCTGTCGGCGATTGGCGTGATGCCGTATTTTTCCGCAGCAGGAATTTGGGTGTCGTTGTAGTCGTCATACCTGAATTCCTTTTCGGCTTTCTGCTCCTCTTTTTTATCTTCTTCCTGTTGGCTATTGTTGCAGGCAAAAAGAGCTGTAACAGCTACAGCCATATAAATAAGTCTTTTCATTTCCCTATTGTGTGAAATTTATATGTAAACGTTTGGCGCGTGTGCTTTTCTGCTTATCTGATGAAATTGGTTTTTGCTTCTGTTTCCACTGCCGGCAGTGTGATGCCCGCATCTTTTCCTGCCTTTATGCTCTTGAGAAGCCATGCCATGTTTTTGCCGAGATTACGCATCACCTGCATTCCTTCCAAATCCTGACGCACTTCCTCTGGCGTGTTGCCATGCACGCTGTTCCAGTATGTGGAGCTTACCACAGGCATGTTGCTGATGGTGAAATATTTGTTCAGCGCATCGAATGAGGCGCTGGCTCCGCCACGGCGGCAACTCACTACTGCGGCGGCAGGCTTGAAGGCTAAGTAACTTTTGTGCGAATAGAACAGACGATCCATGAACGCTAACATAGCGCCGTTAGGACTCGCAAAATACACTGGGCTGCCGAAGATGAAGCCATCGAACTGCTCCAGCTCCGAGCCTAACACGTTCACCATATCGGTGTCGATGGCACAGTGCCCTGCGCTTTTACAGTAGCCACAAGCCACACACCCCGATATGGGCTTGCTTCCTATCCATGATATTTTTGTGCCGATACCATATTCGTTAAGCGATTTTGCCACTTCTTGAAGTGCTGTGGCTGTGCAGCCTTTCACGTGTGGACTGCCATTGATGAGTAGTACTTTCATAAAGCAGATAATTTTCACTTGCAAAGTTACAAAAAAATGTTTTCGCATTTGGAATTGTTGCCTGAAAATTCGTAAATTTGTAGAATATGTGGGCCATTTGCTCGAATTTGGCAAATGCTGGCAAATCGCCCTCTTTTAGTGTGGATTACAAGTGCATCATTTGATTAAAAATAACATAGCTCGGCGCATGCTGAAGGCGATAGTAGCCTTGGTGGTGCTGTTATTGCTGTTGCCGTTCTCTTTATACATACCATGGGTGCAGAATGTGGCAAAGGATTTTGCATGTGAATATGCGAGCGATGCCACTGGTATGGATATAAAACTTGGCCGTGTGTTGCTGAAATTTCCGCTCAATTTGAGTATCGATAGCTTGAGTGTGGTGGAGGAAAACGGCGACACGATGGTGCATGCCGATAAATTTGTGGCTGGCGTAGAGTTGCAGCCACTGCTTGATTTGAATTTCAAGATTGGTGATGCCGAGCTGGTGAATGGCTATTATCATCTGCTTTCGGCAGACTCCTCGATGGTGCTGGCGGCTAACGTGGATCACTGTAAACTGTTAGGCACCGACTTGGATATGAGGCACCGTGTGCTTAACTTGCTCGATGGTGAACTGAGCGGCGGAAAAGTTGTGTTCACGTCGTATCCTTATAAAGCTAAAGAGACGCCCGACACTGCCGCGCAGAAGCCTTGGCGAATCAATGCCCACCACTTGACTCTTTCGAAAATCGACTTCACAATGCGAATGTTGCCAACGATTGACAAATTGCGCGCTTTTGTAGGTAAAGCCGAGCTAAAAAATGGAGTCGTAGATACAGATAAGCATACCGTGGATGCCAGCGTGCTTGCAGTGGACAGCGCCGATGTGCGCTACTACACTTTAAGCGAACGTGACGCAAGGACTTACAGTGAGCTGCATCCTTTACCGCCCGACACCATCGGCACACCGCCCGACACGGTCACATGGACAGTGCGAGCCGATTCTGTTCGTCTCACCAATAGCCATGTGCTGTATGCCCAGAGGGGGATTTCGCCAAGCAAGGGGCTTGACCCTGACTATATAGAATTGTCGAATGTTGACATTATGTTGAATAACCTGTATAACCAGGCTTCAACAGTGGCGCTCGACATAGCTCAAATCAGGGCAAAGGAACGGAGTGGATTGCAAATTGAACAGGCTAATGGCAGTATTTATTTGGATGATAACAGATTGGATGTGAATAAACTGCACTTAACTACCTTTTTAAGTGATCTATATGTAGATGCCCATGCGCCACTCACGCTGCTCAATGCCAAGCCAAGAGGGAAATTCCAGATTACTACCGACTGTAAAATAGCCTTGCAGGAGCTTTCGCTGCTAAATCCCGCGCTGAAAGCGATGCTGAAGTCCATACCTCAATTTCGGCCTTTGTCGATTAAAGGCACGGTACAGGGCACACCAGAGCATCTCGACATCAAGAGTTTTACCGCAATCATACCTAAGTATGCCAATGCCACCCTACATGGAGTGGTGAATAATCCTCTCGATACCAAGCGTATAAATGGCGACTTGACTTTCGACGCCAATTTCCCGAATCTAAATTTTGTGAAGCCGTTGGCACTTGACGCAGCCACAAGAAAGCAGGTGAATTTTCCACCTATGGCAGTGAAAGGACATGCTAAATTTGGGGGGAATGCCTATTCCGGAAATGTGGATATGCGATTAGCTGGCGGCTCGCTGGTGGGCAAGGGCAGTTTTAATGGAAACCGCGCCCAATATGCCCTCGATGTGCAGTTCGCAGATTTTCCTGTCCGTGCCATTCTGCCACTTGCTCCAGTGAACCACTTGACAGCCCATGTGAAGGCCGACGGGCATGGCTTCGATTTTTTGAAGCCCACAACGGCAGTAAATGCTGATGTGAACTTAGGAAGTGTGACCTATGACGGTGCCACTTATCGCGATGTCACTGCTCAGCTTACAATGAATGGTGGCGATGTGACCGCACGGGTGGACTCTAAAAATCCCAACTGCAATCTGTTTGCCGATGTGCAAGGTAAAATACAGGGGAGCCGGTATATCTTTAATGTGAATGGCAATATTCGCGACTTCGATGCCAATGCGCTGGGATTTACCGATTTTCCGATGAATGGCACTGGCGAACTGACCGGCTATGTTGACTACGACACGCGCACGAAACATTGTGAGTTTAATGCCGACTTGAACCACATTAACTGGAATTATGATGGCACACAGTTGGTGAGTGAAAACACTGAGATGCGCCTTCTCTCCAACGACAAAACGATAGAGGCCTTCCTCGACAATGAGGAGACTCACCTCGACTTTAAGGCGGAATGCAGCCTCGACGACTTCATGAACAAACTCGACACGAGCCTTGCTGAAGTGAATAGGCAAATTAAGGCGCGTGCGCTGAATGTGACCGCTCTGCAAGAGAAATTGCCGAAGTTCTCATTAAAAATGGAGGTAGGGCCAAGTGGATTGGTACCGCGCTATTTGGCCCGTTATGATATAGATGTGCGTGATTTCAGCTGTGAAATCAAAAACGACAGCATCATCAACCTTGATGGCTACGTGCATCAGTTCAGTGTGGGTACCACTGCCATCGACACGGTCACTTTCCATGCCCATGAACTGACCAACAAGTATCTGAGATTTGACCTGCACATGGGCAACAGACCCGGCACATGGGATGACTTTGCCCAGGTGGATGTGCGCGGTGGTGCAAAGGACTCGATTGTGGATTTTCTGGTGGAGCAACGCAACATCAAAATGGAGATGGGCTACAGGCTGGGTGCTCATGCCACACTTTCAGGGCATAATATCAAGACCAGGCTATTCCCGACTAAGCCTATTGTGGCATATAGGCAATGGGAGGTGAATGAAGATAACCATGTGGACTTCAACTACATCAACAAGATGCTTGATGCCAACCTAATCATCAAGAACGCAGAGAGCAGCCTGGCTTTGCACACCGAACCTACCGACGACCCGTCGAAAGAGAATATATTCTTGAAAATCAACAATCTGAAACTTGAAGAGTGGCTCTCAGGCATACCCACACTTCCCAGTGTGAGCGGAAAAGTGGATGCCGACATGAAAGTGCTTTATGATGGTAAAAACTTTGATGGCAATGGCGATGTGGCCATTGGACAGCTCCATTACGACGGGCAGAGCGTGGGCGACTTGAAGTTCAACACCAATTTGGCGTTTGACCCGGCGTCGGGCAGCACTAAGCTGAATGCCGTGATGAATCTTGACGGCTCTAAGGTGGCGATGGCTTATGGTGTGCTGGGCGACAGCACCGCGGCAAGTCCCATGAATGTGAATGTGCGGCTCGACCGCTTCCCGTTGCAGAAAGCCACTGCATTTATTCCTGGTGGCTTTATACGTCTTGGTGGTTACGCCAACGGAGAAGTGAAGGTGAGCGGCACATCGGCGTCGCCCTTTATCAATGGCTTTGTGAAAGGCGACTCCGCCATGGTGGAGCTGCCGCGCTATGGCAGCCGGATGATGCTTTCCGATAAGGCGATACCAGTGTCTGACGGTGTGGTTGCATTGAGCGATTATACCATTCGGGGACTTAATGGAAAAGAGGCGAAGGTGAATGGACAAGTAGACCTGAACACGATGGATATGGATTTGCGTGTAATTGGCAAAAATGTGCAGTTTATCGGGTCGGAGCAGCGAAGCTATAGTGAAGTGTTTGGTAAAGGTTTTGCCGACTTATCCGCAAACGTGATGAGTAAAAAGAGTGCCATGCGCATCGATGCAAAGGTGGCGCTGCTTGCGGGGTCGAACATTACTTATGTGCTTCAGAGCGACGTGAACGATTTGACCACCAACAGTGTGGACGAGGATATGGTGAGGTTTGTCAATTCCACGGATTCCACTGGCACACCATTGCTAACGACAGATGCGGCACGCTCATCGTCTGACATCAATATCGACATTGAAATCCAGCAGGGCGCAAAAATCAACGCGTTCCTGTCGCCTGACGGGAAAGACCGCGTGAATATAGATGGAAGTGGCCGATTGCGCTATTCTATCGACTTTGCCGGAAAAGACAATATGGTAGGCGTATACACCATTGAAAGTGGAAACGTTCGCTATTCTCCACCAATTATTTCACAAAAGATATTCGACATCAATTCCGGCAGCAGTATCACCTGGAGCGGCGACGTGCTCAATCCGCAATTAAGCATTACTGGCACACAGACCACCCGGGCAAGTGTGACCGGCACTGATGGAAAGTCGAAGCTGGTCAACTTCCTAATTACCGCCAAGATTGGTAACACGCTGAAGAAAATGGACCTGAAGTTTGACATCAGCACAGAGGATGATATGACTGTGAAAAATGAAATTCAGAGTATGACAGATGTGCAACGCTCGAATGCGGCAATGAATATGCTCCTCTATAACTCGTATTCTGGAGCCAATTCAGCAGGAAACATCAATCTGTCTACCTCTGGCGCCCTGTATTCATTCCTCCAGTCGCAGCTCAACAGCTGGGCTGCAAGCACGCTGAAAGGGGTGGACCTCACTTTTGGCATCAATCAGTTTGGCGGAGCTGCGGAGGGTTCTACCACTCAAACCAGTTACAGCTACAGGCTTTCGAAATCGCTGTTCAACGACAGATTTAAGATAGTGGTGGGTGGTGAATACAGCACAGCCGCCACAAGCGAGCAGAACTTTAGCAATAACTTAATTAGCGACATCTCGCTGGAGTATTCTCTCAACAATTCCGGCTCAAGGTATTTGCGCCTTTTCCGCCATACAGGGTGGGAAAGCGTACTTGAAGGCGAAGTGACGGAAATGGGCGTGGGCTTTGTGATTAAGAGGAAAGCACCCACACTGAAATTGCTGTTCCGCAATCCAAAACCTTTGCGCCTGTTGCCCGACAGCACAAGTGCTGCCCCAGTGGACTCCTCTGCCCAGGCCGTTAACAACAATGATGAAGCCAATGAAAAATAATAGACAAATATTTCGATATTGCCATATATTGTTTTTGGCACTCTCGCTGATGTGCGTGAGTTGCTCCACCACATCGCGTTTGGGCGATGGAGAAGTGCTTTACACCGGAGTGAAGAAGCTCAGCTATCAAGAATCCGGCGCGAAGATTGACGCAGATGTGCAGGACCAGATTTTTGAGGCGATAGATGTGGCTCCAAATAACCCGCTCTACTCTCCTTATTACCGCACACCATTTCCAATAGGGCTGTGGGTGTATAATCACTGGAATCCCGATTCTAAAGGATTTAAAGGGTGGCTTTACAAGAAACTTGTGGCACAGCCTGTGCTGGTGAGCCGTGTGCGCCCGGAAACCCGCGTAGACATGATCAACACCCTGCTCCGCAATAATGGGTATTTCACTTCAAGCGCCTCCTATACTCTTAATTATGGCAAAAAAAACAAGAAGAAAGCGAGTATATCCTATGATGTGAAGGTGAACGAGCCTTACAAGCTCGGCGAGCTGAAATATCTAAATAGTGGCACGCCAATGGGCCATATCATCGACTCTGTGGCCGGTGCCAGCAGCTATTTTAAGACGGGAAACCGCTATTGCCTTGACTCTTTGAATGCTGTGAGAATTGAAATCACCAATGTGCTGCGCAATAAGGGCTACTATTATTTTAAGCCAGAATACCTTGAGTATCTTGCCGACAGCTCCACCACAAAAGGGGTGGTGAATATGCAGCTTATCAAGGCCTCTAATGTGCCCAACATGGCGCTTGTGAAGTTCTTAACAAATAAGGTATTCGTTACGGTTCAGAACGCAAAGGAATTTACTGTGCGTACAGACACACTGGAGTTTAATCGCTGCACGCTCTATAAGCGTGTGCCGGTGCACATTAAGGACAATTTGATTCCGTCGTGCATACGGTCGCGCCAAGGTCGGCCGTTTAGGGTGGACAATATGGACCGCACGCAGCTTTACCTGTCGAGGCTGGGTATCTTTAGCAGCATCGATATGAAGGTGGACAACACCGACTCGCTTACCGCCAACGGCGACGGACTTCTAAACCTGTACATCACTTGCACGCTCGACGACCCTATCGAAGCCACCCTTGAGGCGCAAGGCACTTCCAAGTCGAACAGTTTCATCGGGCCTGGCATTCAGGTGGGACTCTCGCACAAAAACTATTGGGGGGGAGCTGAGCGCCTCTCTGCCAATTTGAAGGGATCGTATGAATGGCAAACTGGCACCTCGAAGGGTGGACGCGCACAGGACATCAATTCATATGAACTGGGCTTGGACCTGAATTTCGACATACCGCGCTTGATTGCCCCTAAATTTGTGAAGCGGTCGAGCAGATATGTGAATTGGACAAAATTTGCCGTTAATGCTGATTTCATGAATCGCCCGAATTATTTCAAAATGATACAGTTTGGTGGCCAGATGCAATGGGAGTGGCACCATAATAAGAAATCCACACATCAGCTCACACCATTCAAGTTGCGCTACAATAAGTTGCTCAGCCGTACTGCTGCGTTTGATTCCGCAATGGCCGACAACCCAGCACTGGCACAGAGCTTCCGCAATGTGTTTATTCCAGAGATTCAGTATACTTACACCTACGACAACAGTTTCGGGCTGAACAACATCACTTGGACCTCCACCATATCGGAGGCTGGGTCGCTTTTTTCTGGAATATGGGCAATGTGTGGCGCTAAAGGCGTGAAGAGGCTTTTCGGTACGCCTTTCTCTCAGTTTGTAAGAGTGCAGACACAGCTTGTGTGGAATAGAAAAGTGGGGGCGATGAATTTAGTGAGCCGGATTCTGCTTGGCGCTGCGCATGCATTTGGAAATTCAGAAGAAGTGCCTTACAGCTCGCAATTCTATGTGGGTGGCGCCAATTCCATTCGCGCATTCCCTGTTCGCTCCATCGGCCCAGGCAGCTATTATCCGAGCGATGAGAGGAATGATGGGTATTACGACCAAACGGGCACATTCAAGTTTGAGACAAACTGGGAGTTGCGTTTTCCCATTCTTGGTTATCTTAAAGGCGCGTTGTTTTTAGACGCGGGAAATGTGTGGCTGCTGAAAAAGGACGGATATCGGCCGGGTGGAGAGATTACATTGAAGCATTTCTTTGGCGACCTTGCCTTGGGTACTGGTGTGGGAATCCGCTTTGATATGGACATGCTTGTGCTTCGCGCCGATTTGGGTATTGGTATTCATGCGCCCTACGACACCGGTAAGAGTGGCTACTTTAATATTCCACGTTTCAAAGACGGTTTGGGCTTCCACCTTGCCATCGGCTATCCCTTCTGACGCCCACCAGCTTCTAATCTCTAATATATTGGGAACTTCTGAAACCTGACCACGAATTGGTCGAATTTCCACGAATTGATAATTTGTGTGGTGGATCACCTCCTGACTTCGTCATTGCGT
>DLLC01000053.1 GCA_002476625.1 Porphyromonadaceae bacterium UBA7572
ACTTGAAAAAGAGTTGTTTGACAGCAAGCAGATGCAGATTGCAGAAATTAGAACTGTTGCCAAATCATTACCTCTGTTGAGGTAAAATGCTCATAAATAGCTCATTTTAAGCTATTCAGCAGAATTTAGCGTAATTTTCGTAAAAAAGTCATCTTTCTCACCAATCGCTGCTTGCGCCACCGCCATCGAAAGTACCCCCGCCAAACTTCTCTGCGTTGTCATGCTTGTGTCGGTCGTCGGCTGAGCATTTTCTACGATTTGGGTCCAGTATCCCCACTGTAGCGGCAGAGGCATTCTGCGCAGCTTGTTTTGACTCTAATTTCTTGCGTGCGGTTTCCATTTCCTTTTTCTGCCGAGCCTCATCCGCAAGTCGAATTTCGCGCTGTTCTGGAGTCTCGCCGGCTTGGCGTATCTTGCTTTTGCGATTGTAGTAAGCCACGCCTGCAATCACCAGCGCAAATGCTGCCACATACCACATCCAGTTGCTGTCGGCACTTTTCGTGGTGCCCGTCTGCGATATCTCGCTCTCGCACATAGGCATCACCGCCCTCAGCACTTCCCTCAGCGCAGCGTTGTAGTCGGCACGCTGCAAGTGTGGCATCGCTTTCTCGTCCACGATGCGCTTGCACACTGCATCAGGCAGTGCGCCCCCTAATCCACGTCCAGGACAGAGGGCAAACTGTCCTTTAGAGCCACTTTCTTTAGGCTTCACCAAAATGATAAGCCCGTTGTCGAGTTGCTTCTGCCCCACGCCCCAGCGGTCGCCAAGTTCGGCAGCATATAATTTTGGATCATAATCGCCAATGCTTTTCACCGTCACCACCATAATTTGGTTGGAGGACCGCCTCGAGAACGCTCGGAGCATCTCGTCCATCGAATTTGACTGGTCGGGGGTGAGCAGTTTGGCAAAGTCGTTGACAAATATCGCGGTATCAGGGCGAGCCGGGAAATCAGCATTTGCGGCGTACACTGTGCCACACATCATTACTGCCACGGCGATAAGCAGAAGGTGAATAGTTCGTCTCATAGTTGGTTTCCAGTTGTTTAATTATATGTAATTTAAAATCAAGACGCGAGCGGAAGTGATGCCGATGCAAAAATCAGTCGTTTTCACAGTCGCCATCCCCGTCGTCATACGACACCTCGTTGCTCAACTCGTCCACATCATTCTCTACGGGCGGAAAGTAAGAGGCAAGGGCTTCGCCTATCTGGCGCACCACCTCGCACAGCCCATCGGCAGGCAGTCCTTGTGAAAGGTATTTTCCCAAAGAGTCTTTCTCTGTATGCCAGTAGTCGGCGGGCACCAGCCTATTGATGCCCTCATCGCCCAAAATGGCAAACCGCTTGCTCTTGTATGCCACATATATGAGTACGGCATTGCGTCGCTCGGTCTTGAACAGGCCGAGTTTGTTGAACTTTTTCACTGCCGCCGCCATCACATCTGTGCCACACTTGGGCACCACATGCACGCATATTTCGCCCGACGTTCGTTTCTCAGCCTGCTCTATGGCCGCTGTCACACGCTGTTGGTCGGCTTTGGAAAGAAAATCAGTCAGTGCCATTTCACACGCTCTGGTTGCAAAGATTATTCAAAACTTACGGTTGGAGCGTTTTCCGCGCCCTCTTTTGCCTTAAAATGGGGCTTCTTCTCAAAGCCGAAAATGCTGGCAAAGATGCTGCCTGGGAAACGGCGAACCTTGGTGTTATACTCTTGCACGCCCTTATTGTAGTCGGTCACCGCCTTGGTGATGCGGTTTTCCGTGCCTTCGAGCTGGCTTTGCAGATCGGAGAAGTTCTGGCTTGCCTTCAAGTCGGGATAAGCCTCACTCACCGCCATGAGTTTGCTCAGCGCACCGCTCATTTCCTCTTGTGCCTTCTGGAACTTCGCCAGTTGCTCATCGGTCATATTTTGCGCATCGATATTGATTTGGCCAATTTTTGTGCGGGCTTCCGTCACTTCTGTAAACACCTTTTCTTCGTGTTTGGCATAGCCCTTCACCGTGCTCACCAGATTAGGCACGAGATTGGCGCGGCGGTCGTATTGCGCCTCCACATTGGCCCAATACTTGTCCACATCCTCTTCCTGGCTCACAAGGCCGTTGTAGCTGCTGATTAGCCACAGCGCAATCGCCACAACCACACCGACCACAATCCAAATCGTTTTCTTGCCGCCAGTGGCTGATGCCGGCTGCGACTGAGGGGCAAAATTCGGGGTAGGGTTCACATTAGTGTTCATAATTTCTGGGTTTTAAGTGTTAATAATTTTGTTCTTTCTATAAAAATAGAGCAATTTGTGTGCCAAAATGCTCACAGCCACTGGCGTGAATCGCCACATGGCGCGGCTCTAACCGTTATCGGTTACCGTTCTGGTAGTCGCGGTATTTGTTACCGCTGTATGTGTTGCGTCCGAAAGCATTGCTTCCAAACTCATCTTCCTCCTCCTCTTGCTTATTCTCCTCTTTACGCTCAAGCGAGTCTTTTTTGCGCTCTGGCTTATTCTTGAGCAGCCTGTCGGGCTTCTGTCGGTTGAGCGGGGTGGCGTAGATGTCCCACGTTTCCTCACGCCCCCAGCTCTTGCGCACACGGAGTTTGTCGGCATAGGGGTAGTAGTACACCTCTTCAGGCTGTAGGTGAAGGCCATAGCAGCCTGCGTCCCATCGGTCGTTGCCGTTGCGGTCTATCACTAAACGCGCATAGTATTCTGCCGGCACCAAATTATCGAATCTCACCGTACCGCCCTGCACACGCTCATGACGCACCACTTTTTCGTTGGCGTCGAGCAGCTCCACAAATGCGCTGTCGCCACTGTTCACATGAAGAATCACGTAGCCATACTCGTCGAGCGATTTCACTTTAAACTTGAAGCTCACCGTGTCGTTGGCCACGCCATACACGTTGCACACCGCCGCCGAGTCGAATTTCAGGCGGTATTGCTCGTCGGGCTTCAAGTTGGCTTTTATCATATAGTTGAGTGGATTCTTCTCATCGATGAGTAGCATTTCGGCTTTCACTCGCATCCATGTGCTATCCTGCTGCATTCGCTCCAGGCGTATGCCGTCCTGCGAGATTTTGGCCACAGGAGCATCAAGCGTCATCTGTATGGTGTCGGTCACCTCGAGAATCGACGTTTTTTTCGGCACCAGTTTCAGCACCTTGCGCATGGCGCGCTCTTGCTGCGACAGCGCCTTGATGTCGAGGTCGATTTCTGTGGTGTCCTTTCCTTCCGCCACCAGTTTTTCGCGTCGTTTCAGCAGCTTTTCACGCTCTTTGTCCATTTCCTCGCGCTCTTTCTTAGCTTCTCGCTCCTCCTTGATTTCGGCATTGGTGCGCCGGGTCTGAAACACGATGGTGTCGGTCACCGGCACAATGTTCTCAAGCGAGTCCATCTTCATGTAGCGCATACTCACGCAGATGCTGTCGGATTTAATCAACGCACTGTCAGTGAGCCAGTACACAAGCGAGTCGTTGCCTTCGCGGCGCTCCATCACATACCAGTCGGCGGCATGCTCGACCGGAGAGAGAATGCGGAGATCTGGCTGCTTGTTGGGAGCAGAGAACTGCACAAACAGTTTGTTACGCGACATGCGCTCCGCCTTCTTTAAGTATAGAGGTGTGTAGCGCTCGTTAAACATGCTGAGCAATATGTCGTTGGGAAGGAATTCCGTGTGGGTGGCGGTCACCACCGTGTCCACTCGGCGGTCGAAAGTGAATGTGGTGTCTTGCGAGGTGTACGATCTTACGCTTGGCACAATCACCTCATCGGAGAAGGCATAGTCCTCACTGCGGCTCATTCGGTAATTACCGTCCACGTCGTTCAACGCAAAAATGTGATACTTGCCTGGCTTCACGCCCTGCACCGTGAACTCACCCTTGTCGTTGGTGCGAGAGATGCGGTCGAACTTCTGGCTGGTGAAAGCGCTGTCGGCAAGATTGCTGTGCAGGCCCACCATCACGTGCTGCATAGGCTCAAGGTCGCGGGCACGCAGCACGATGCCCGACACGCTCATCGTGTCGATGCTCTCGCCGGTGGCAAATGAGAAGCAATAGCCGTCGAGGCGATTGCCCTCGTTGTTGTCCTCTATGGCATCGCTGAAGTCGATGGTGTAGGTGGTGTTGGGGAGCAGCTCGTCGTTGAGCTCCACCTCCACTGTGCGCCCCAACGAGCGTACCGACGCCGGCTCTTTCTGGGCAGGGGATATCACCACTTTCTTCTGCTGGTCCTTCAGCGCCACTATCTCGTCGAACTGTATGGTCACTTTCTTGCCCTTGAAATTCACCGAGCGAGGGGCCGGGTTAGACTTGAGCACTACGGGTGGGGTGTAGTCGCGAGGGCCGCCAGAGGGCGAGCCTATGTTGGCACACGACCAGAGCGTCAGTGCAAGGAGGCATAAAAGCGGAACGAAATATGTAAGCGAGCGCGTTCTCATCATAAAAGCTAATTCACAGTTTTCAACCGACAAAGATACACATTTTTACACAAAAAGGGCAAACCTTGCCGCAGATGAAGCAACCACTCGCCAGCCAGTGCACTGCATACGCCCTCCACACAACCGGCCCAATGTGTCAATGTGAAAGCAAAAATATTATTTTCCAAAAAAAATCAAATTATATTTTGCGATTATCAAAAACATTATTATATTTGCACACAGAAAACTTAATCACATTTATACACGAGCAAAGAATTAAGATAACACCATAAAAAGTAAATTTTCTCATACTCTAAAATGAACGCAGGAATCGCTTTGTGAAAAGCGGTTCCTGCTGCACTTTTATCCCCGCTTATATGAAGCTGACCATTAGTGAAAACACACAAATGGCGCCAAGGGGGACTTTGACATATAGCTCAGAGATTGGGCTACTTCACTTTAAAGCCGTTGCCCGTCATTCCAAAATCAGACTGATAAGCAGCGACACATCATTCACGTCAATCACGCCGTCGGCATTCACATCTGCCTCACTTTGGTTAAACGGATAATCCACACCGTCAAGGATATGGCTAATGATGGACGTGGCATCGCCCACATCAAACACACCATCCATATTCACGTCGTGCGGCACTGGCGACACAATGGTGAAATACACAAAGTCGCCCCAAATGTAGTTGCCTGTGGTGTTGTTCGGATCACGCATTATTATCTGGTACGCCTGTCCTACCTCACCCTGTGTGAACGAGCCGTCAAACTTCACCACTTTGGTCTCTCCGCTTTTAACTGTGACGAAATCACTGTACACACGATTTATAATCGACGACGAGCCTTCGGCGAGGATAAACGCCTCGAGCCTTCCGGCAAATGCGCCTCCGCTATTTCGCACCGTGGCTCTACCCTGAATGTGCGTGCCGGGGAGCCTTAAGTTTGGCAATTCTAATGGTGAAGCAATGGCCATGCTGATATTCTTCGGTGTCGAGCCCACTGTCACGCTCTTATTAGCGCCATTCACCACCGCTTGGCTGGAAGCATACACCACGGCTATCTTGTAGGAGCCAGCGCGGCTGGGGGTGACTGTAGTCTCAAGCGTAACCTGCGCACCGCTCTGTACGTCCACTCGCTTAGGCACGCTGGTTGCCGCCACCGTTCCATCAGTGTTCAGCAAAGCCACACACAGATTGTCCACAAACTCTGCGCCACCATTGGCAATCAACGCCTTCACGTTAATGGGCCGGGTAGCGGCCAGCACATCAGAGCATTCTATCTGCTTAACGCTCAAAGCAGAAGTGTTGTCGGGCACAGAAAAATGGGCGTACCCGCCTTCCACCACCATCTTGATGCGCTGCGCCGAAGTGCGGCTCACCTCCACACGCTGATAGCTGTCCGACCCGACAGGCGCAATTAAAGGCACCACATAATATGTTCCTTCGCCCATATCAGTAGGCACCGACAGCGACAAATTCAACTTGTAATTATATACCGATTTAAATCCGCTATACTGCTTATAGTTTGGAACTCGCAGAATGTTTCCTGCCTCGTCAGTGATACCAAGCGCCAACCGCGCCGAGGCATCGCCATTGCCCGTCCACATGACATAGAAGCTATTCCACAACAACTGTGCGTCGGCTCCCAGCGCCACCGCCTGGCTATTGGCTGCAAATTCTGTGATAAATGCCGAGTACCCCACAGCGCTGCCCTTGTCTGGCATGATTCCATAAACTAAACCTTGGCGCAAATTGTATCCTCCCTCACTCGAGCCTATCCCTTGCTCGGCAGGGGTGAGGTCGGTAAGAATAAAGTAGCCGTTGGAAGAGCCTCCCCAACCCCAGTTCACATGATAGTATCCCCTGGTGTCGCAGCCGTCAATCACGAAGGCGTGGCCGCCCTCCGCGCTCGCACCCGAGTGAATCACGGGCCGGCTGCTGGCCAACTCACCATTGATGATGTCGAGCCAGCCAGAAAGCGAATAAGCGTCGCGCATGGCAAACCGCATGCTCTTATCATATCCAAAGTGCGTGGGCATTCTGTTCATAGCAATGCGCGTAACAGCTCCGCTTGAGGCTCCATAACTCATGTCCATAGCCACACCGCAATCACTCATCAACTTAGCCACGGCATTGTTTTGTGTTTCAGACTCCCCGCCAGCGTACGCAGGAAGCATACTGTTCCAGTCGTAGCGGCTTTGGCTGAAGTCGGTAGAGAGTGTCACCGACTGAAGCGAGTCGCCATTCAGACTGCAGGTGTAACTATTGCTGCCACTACCCACGGCGGGCCAGCGATGGTAATACATCACTTGCGCCATAGCCGTGGCCACACACCCTGTGGCCGCACGGCGCACAGACCCTTTGTAAGTGTAGGTGGGGCACATATTATTATAGGGTGCGGACTGATTCCATTTCGTATCCGCCAGGAGCGGATACACATTCCCTGCCGGGTAGGAGGCCGATGTGGCCACTTGCGACGCTTCATGGGATTGCAGATATCGCACCTGCTCTGCGTACACGTTTAGCCACTGGCGCATATTTTCCGGCATATCATCGGAGCTGAACCTCCCCCCGTCGCTGTAACCGATCACTGCAGGCATACGGTCGTCGCCCGACACAATGACATAGCCTGCGGCATCCTTTATATTAAATGCGTAAAACTCGCCCGCTTGGGCTGTGTATGCCAATTCTAAAGTGGAATTGGCCCGGATTTTCTTACTCGGCAATGTGGATTTAGCAAGGAATGCCACGCCCAATTGCTTAGCCATGGATGCATCGATTGCCGCAGCTTTAGCGTTTTCAGCCCAGAAGGCCGATAGAGCCATTACAACGACAAGGAAGGTTTTCTTTATCATATTGCAAAATATTAGAAGTTAATGCGCAAATATACATCTTACCTTGAAACGGCTTGTGTCATTTGATAAAATTCTCACAATTTACCGAAACAAGCACGCCACAGCACACCGCAATCAGGATCCCCCCCCAAAAATACCACAAAAATTACCATATTCTATATAGTACATTTTGCAGATCTGAGATTTTTTTGACTATGTGGCAGAAAAAAACTTTATTGCTCACCGAATTGCGCTGTGCCATGGCTCACCAACACAAAGCGCCTCCTACAAAAAAGCTGAATTCTATGGCTTGCTCTGCGATCTGAACACCAGCTCACCAGTGTCCTCATAATAGTCCCAGTTCTCCACCCCGTAGGCCTCATTGCTGTCGCCACTGTAGTCACCATAGGTGACGGTGATTTTCAGAACATCTGAATAATCGGGGTCGCCCTCTATTTCTATATATCCATTTGTATATTTCTGCAAAGCAGCCTTGAACTTAATATTTGAAAAGGTCCCCTCCGTATAGAAAGAGGCATCATAAATGGAGCCAGTGCGAACCGCATCCGAATAGTTATACAGCGAAATCGACTCATGGTTAGCGCAGAAGTCGGCCACATGGTCCTTAAATTCCGCGAACTCCTCTTCAATCTCCTCCACGCGTTCACTTTCACGCTTACTCTCCAAATAAGAGTGCACCCCTGCGCCCACTCCGGAAATCGCCAAGGCAGTCACTACAATAGCGCAAACTATGATAAAGCCCTTCTTCTTTTTCTTCTGTGGATTCACATCACTGGCAGAAGCGGGACTCACAAACGGTGGCGGCAAGGGCAGAGAATCTTCGGGCGTGACAGGAGGCGCAAGTGGACTTCCGCACGCATTGCAGAACTTTGCTGACTCAGGATTTTCGTGATTACAGTTAGGGCAAATCATAATAGTATGCGAGTTAATTAGTTGATGTATAAAGCATTCTCATGCGCCACAAAGATATAACAATTATTTCGCTTCTTGGCAAAAACCAAGCAAAAAAACGCCCAACCGATAAAAGCAGTGGAGAAGGTTCAGTAGATAGCGGAAGGCAGTAGGGACGCACGGTCCGTGCGTCCGGAATCCTGTATGTCCTCGCCAAGCCGTTAGCAAAAGGTTATCGCCAACACCTATCATTCGATTTTAGCGATAACTGGTGTTTTTTAGCGGTTATCGCTATATTCAAACCATCAGACCTGGCGACAACTCTTTCAAAATATAGCTACGAGCATCGGAGATGCCCCAACAATAAGCATACCTTGGCTCATATCGATTGAATATGGCACTTTGAGGAAAAGGGTGCAAAATTGTAATCTCTGCTTTCATCCTTGAAAACGGGTAGCATTTCCCACTCACCAAGTGTCAATATGATGGAAATTTTAATTAAAAAGTCACTTTTTGATTTGATTCTTTTTTAATTTTAAATACATTTGCGCTATTTTTGCACATATTATAATTAATTTTGAAATTAAACTCAAGAAATCTATGGCACTAATTATTCCAAAGCATTACCAGCAGCGCCTGCTTCCCGAAACCACGGAAGTGGCAATTAAAACCATCAAGGACTCGTTTCAGCAAAAACTCTCGCACGCCCTGCATCTGCGCCGAGTCACAGCCCCCCTCTTCGTGCTTTCCGGCACTGGCATCAACGACGACCTCAATGGCACGGAGCATCCAGTGGCATTCTCCATCGACGCCATGGGCGGAAGGCGCGCGGAAGTGGTCCACTCGCTCGCCAAATGGAAGCGCACCAAACTTGGCGCCTACGGCATAGCCCCCGGATATGGCATCTACACCGACATGAACGCCATACGCACATTCGAGGACCTCGACAATATGCATTCGCTCTATGTGGACCAGTGGGACTGGGAAAAGGTGATTCGCGAATCCGACCGCAACCTCGCCACGCTAAAGCAAACGGTAAGCGAAATTTACCGTGCCATCAGGGAGACGGAGCAGGAAGTGTATGAGCAATTTCCACACATCACCCCACGGCTTCCGCACCACATCACATTCGTTCACTCCGAAGACATGCAGCGTGAAATGCCGCACCTCTCTCCAAGCGAACGCGAAAGGGAATACGCGAAGAGGTTCGGGGCCATATTTGTGATTGGCATTGGCGCCACGCTCGCCGACGGAAAGCCGCACGACGGGCGTGCTCCAGACTACGACGACTGGGTGAGCGCCACCGACAGCCATCACCGTGGGCTGAACGGCGACATCATCGTGTGGGACGACGTGCTCAACATTCCATTTGAGCTCTCGTCAATGGGCATTCGCGTGAGCCCAGAATCAATGCACCGCCAACTTGAGCTGTGCGGCTGCACCAACCGCGAGCAGCTGCCTTTCCACAAGGCGCTGTTAGAAGGACGGCTGCCCTATTCCATTGGCGGAGGCATCGGACAAAGCCGCCTTTGCATGTTCTTACTGCAAAAAGCGCATATCGGCGAGGTACAAGCCAGCATCTGGCCTGAGCAGCAGGTGGAGGAGTGCAGGCGCCATGGCATAATGCTGATGTGATAAAGAGCGGCACCGGCGCAGGTGAAAACATAAAAAACGAAAAAGTTTTTCTCAAAAAGTTTTTGGAATAAGAAATAAAATAGTAACTTTGCACTCGCAAACGAGGAACAGAGCGTTTGCGCAACTCTACAAACGGTGCGTTAGTTCAGTTGGTTAGAATGCCTGCCTGTCACGCAGGAGGTCGCTGGTTCGAGTCCTGTACGCACCGC
>DLLC01000002.1:0-2028 GCA_002476625.1 Porphyromonadaceae bacterium UBA7572
AGAACATACCTTTCTTCATTTCACCACCATACCAGGTGTTGATGATCACTTGTTCCTTGCTTGTAACGTTGAACACAACGGCAGTCTCGCTGTTCAGGCCGAGTTCCTTGTAGTTCTCAACCTTAGCCTTGCTTGCGTTGTAAACGATGAAGTCGGGCTCCTGCTCGAAGTCGGCCTCGCTCTGTGGACGGATGAACATGTTGGTCACGAAGTGAGCCTGCCATGCCACTTCCATGATGAAGCGAACCTTCATGCGGGTGTCTTTGTGGGTGCCGCAGAAACCATCTACAACATAGAGCTTCTTGTTAGAAAGTTCTTTCTTAGCGATTTCCTTCACAGCAGCCCAAGTCTTTTCGCTTACAGGCTTGTTGTCGTTCTTGTATTCATCGGTAGTCCACCAGATGGTGTCGTGTGAAGTGGCGTCATCAACGATGAATTTGTCTTTAGGAGAACGGCCAGTATAAACACCGGTCATCACGTTGATTGCACCAAGCTCAGTTTCCTGACCTTTATCAAAACCTTCAAGACCTGGCTTTGTTTCTTCATTGAACAAAACTTCGTAAGAAGGATTATACAGAACTTCAGTAGCCCCTGTAATTCCGTATTTCTCTAAAACTTTCTTGTCAAATGCCATGTTTAGATGAAATTTAAGTTGTTAGTTAAAGTGTATTGTAATAATATATTTAGTTCCTATTATTTCAACTGCAAAATTAATCAAATATTTCACGATATGCACAAATTATTATGGAAAATTTTCTACAATGCGGAATAATTAGTATTTTTTATATGTTCGCAATGAAACATTCCTGTTTACGAAACGAAACTCCTGGCGGAGAGCCTAAGTTTTTTGCCTTTTTCACCCTGGTTAGTGGGTTGGAAATGAAAAGAAGCCGCTTCAATTTTTTTTCTGGAAAAATGAAACGGCCTCAGTAAGTTATGGCTATAAAATATATAGTCAATCAGCGTGGGCGTTGGCTATGAGAAGTGCTTTTTGAAGTAGAGGTAATAGCCGGTGAGCGGGAGTGTGCCACCAATCAAGCTCACGATGAATGTGAGTGTTTTGGTGATGATGCCACCCCAGCTGCCCACGTGTATGGCGTGGAACAGGCGCATGGTCTCGCCGCGTGGAATCAGGTGCAGCCCGAACGCCACGCCTGTGATGGCGAGCGCCAGCAGCCAGAGCGCCACCCAGTAGCCGAGCGATGTGTGCAGGTCGAACCAGAGCTTGCGGCTGCCTTTCTTGGTGGCTACCACAAATCGCTGCCGCCACGCTCTGCGGTTTTTCGGCCACACAATCCATACCCCCGACACGAGGATGATGATGAAAAACACTGTGGTGTAGGTGACGATGTATTTTCCCGTTTTCCCGGCGAAGAGCGACTTGTGCAGCCGTGCCGTGTAGGTGAAGAAGTCGGGCTTGTCGGTCATTCCTTTCTTTTTCATTTCAGCCACCTTTTTGTGGTATGCCGCAAGGCTGTCGGGGCTCATCTCCGCGGAGGCCTTCTGGCGCTGCGTGGCGTGGGCTATCACTTTGGGCATTCCGAGCGCTGCGCGAATCTCGTCTTTAAACACGAGTGTGGCGCCCGAGAAGCATATCACCGAGATGAGGATGCCCAGTGGCAGCGACAGCCACAGGTGAATTTGGTAGATTAATTTTCTGCTCATATATTATATTAAGGTGTGTTTGATTTTGTGGTTATGTGTCAGTCACGGACTCCGCAGGCAAGATGCCGTGAAGCCCGTGACGTGCAGACACTATAAAAAAACGTTTGTTTGGATTTTATCCTTTAAAGTTGATTTTCAGTCCCACCACAAACATGCGACCAGGAGAGTAGAGCGCGTGGCGAATGTTGTCGTGGTCGATGCGGGTGTCCTTTTTGTTGAAGATGTTCTCCACGCCCACGCTTGGCATCACGTTGAACCACTTGCACACATTGAATGTGTGTGTGGTGTTGATGCCCCACACACCGAAGCCAGGAGCGTCCTCATAGTCGGGATAGAGCGTCTTGCTCTGCATGCGGCCGTTGA
>DLLC01000002.1:2108-9253 GCA_002476625.1 Porphyromonadaceae bacterium UBA7572
TCACGTTCAGGGTGTATTTGTTCCAAGTTTGGTTGTAGTTCAGCGCGAGGGTGCCGGTGTGGCGGATAGAGCGCTCAAGGTCGGTCCACTGGTCGCCGGTCTTGGTGCGCGCATAGGTGTAGGAGTAGCTGCCCATCACCGAGAAGCCGTCGAACACGTTCACGCTTGCGTTCACCTGAATGCCCTTCACAGAGCCCTTGTCGCTGTTCACATAGCGGCTGTAGGATTTCAGCTTGGCGGCCTGTGCCTCGGTCATTTCGGGGAATTCTTGGAGCAGTTCGGCGCGTGTGGCATCGTCTACATCATGCTTTTCCTTGATAATCATATCGTTGATAAAGTTCATGTAGCCCATCACCGAGATGGTGAAAATGCGGTTGCTGTATTCAGCGTTGAGCGACACATAGTGGCTTTTTTCTGCGTTCAGGTCCTTGTTTCCGAAAGTGATGACGGGGCGTCCGGCCATCAGTTTGAAGTAGTGGTAATACAGTTCGTCGAGTCCTGGTGCGCGGAAGCCCTGTGAGTAGGCGGCGCGGAAGCGGAAGTTGCCAGGGGCATACATCACCGACACTTTAGGTGTGAAATTGTTGCCAAAAGTCTCATGGCGCGTGTAGCGCACGCCAAGGGTGGCAGAGAGGTTGGGAAGCAGCTTCATATCGTGCTGTGCGTAGCCAGCCCAGGTGTAGACGTGGTTATCCACATTACCGGAAGTGGCCACAAGGAAATCGTTGCGCCAGTCCACGCCCACCATGGTGGTGGCACCTTCGTAGAAGTTGAACACGCCCTTGAGCTCGCCCTCATAATACTTTTGGTCTTTGCTCATCGCATAGTCGCCAATCTGGTATTTTCCGGAGGCTATGTCGTAGACGTTGCCGTATTGGTAGGAGTCCTTGATGAAGTCGAATTGCAGAGAGTGGCGCGAGAATTTGTATTTTGCGCCAGCTTCCCATCGCCATCCTTCACTGCGCATGTCGTAAGCCGAACCGCCTTCCTTGCCTTCCACGGGCTCTGGGCGGTTGGTGCGCTTCCAGGAGTAGGAGCCTCCGGCGTACACTGATAGCATATTGCGGAAGTCGTAGGTGAAGCGCTGGTTCACCACGTTAGAGGTGTAGCCCACAAAAAGCGGGTCGATGGTTTCTTTGGTTTCGCCCGTCTTGGAGTCGAGTGTGAGATTGCTGTTCTGATAGCTGTCGGCAGCGTCGTGGCTGAACGAGGTGTAGGAGCCGAAGCCCTTGGTGAAGATGTCCACGTTGGCCGACTGCGACCACACGCCTTTGCCCGACACTCGCGAATTGGAGGTGACAGAAATCAGCTGGTCGGTGGGCTGGTCGGTGATGATGTTGATCACACCGCCTATGGCATCGGAGCCATAGAGCGACGAGGCTGCACCGTCAAGCACCTCGATGCGCTTGATTTTGCCCATGTTGATGCGGTTGAGGTCCACATTGCCGGCGATATCGCCAATCAGTTTTTTGCCATTCACAAGCACGAGCACATATTTGTTGCCAAGGCCGTTGAGGCGGAGGTATGAGCCCATGGTGTTGGGCGAGAACGACACCTGTGGCATCAGCCGTGAGATGGCGTCTTGGAAGTCGGTCAGCCCCGTTTCCTTGATCATGTTCTTAGAGATTACATGCACGGGAGTGGTGGTGGATTTTAATAGCTGCTGGTGGCCATTGCCAGTCACCACCACGGGGTTGAGCTCAAACACGCGGTTGAGCGTGTCGGTGTATGCCGTAGGGGCGGAGGCTTTGGCTTCTGGGATTGCGTAGGCCCCTTGTGCCGACATGAGCATGCAGGCAGAGGCCATGAAAAACCATTTGTTCTTAATCATTTCGAGTATTGGATATTAATTGGTTGATATTGTCTAAAATTAACTGCTGCACCTCAGGCATCTCGCCGAGGCCCTTGCTGATGAAGCGCACTTGGTAGCCGGCTTTTTTCAGCGCCTCGCCCCACACGCCCTTGATGTCGGCTTCGTTGTGGTTGCCGGCAATAAAGAGAAGGGGCACCACCACCACGTTTTTGCGCTGGTCTTTGGCGAGCTGTGCCATCACGTTGTCGAGTGTGGGGAAACTCTCGATAGTGCCAACGTGCCAATTGGGGCGGCCTTCATATTTTGCAAGCAGGTCGAGCTGTGAATAGATGGCGTTGGCGGGGCTGTCGCTCCCGTGTCCCACCACCACCACTTGCTCATCGGGCTTTGCGCCTATGCTGGCGGCAATGTTGGCGAGCATGCGTCGGCAGTCGTCTACGGAGTAGAGCAGTGGCCGCGCCACCTCTATTTTCTTGAATTTCTCTTTCCGGAGGTTCACCTCGGTTTTCACGATGTCGTTCATCACGCCGTCGAGCAGCATGGTGCTCTGCACCACAGCGGTGTCGCAGCCGTCGGCTATCAGTTTGTGGAGGGCCTGCGCGATGGTGAGCTTGTTCACGCCCTGTTTCTCAAGGGCCTTGATTACGGAGCCGGCGGCGTAGGCCTCCACCACTTCGCAGCCAGCGAATCGAGTAGTGGCCATACTGTCGATGCGGTCGATAGTGGCCTTTCGGCTTGCCTCATTGCGTGTGCCGTAATGCACCAGCAGTATGCCGGTCTTTTTCTGCTGCTGTGGGGCGCCCTGCGCCGCATCCGCTGTGGCGCACGCCAGCACAGCCAATAGGCATAACACTAATTTACTAAACTTCATTTCCCTTTTTATGAATTTCATGGTGCAAATTTACGGCACCCCACATTTCTCCACAATACTCAAAAATAATGAAAAGCGAGCCCCGAATCCCCTCTTTTGGTGATGAGAGTGTGGCGTAGTGCCGGTGGTGACTATATGGTGTGGAGATAGCATGAGGCGGTGGCTTCCGCTCGGGGGAGTCACCGCCTCATTTGATTGCCGGCAGCTCTGCTGGCCGGCGCTATTTCAGCAGCTTCGCGCGCAGCTTCTCTATCATGTCGCGTGTCATAGCGTCGAGGTCGTACTGTGGCTTCCAGTCCCACTCCATGCGTGCGCAGGTGTCGTCGAGCTTGTTGGGCCACGACTCTGCTATGGCTTGCCGCAGAGGGTCCACCTTGTATTCCATCTCGAAAGAAGGAATGTATTCTTTGATTTTTGAATAGATGATGCTCGGGTCGAAACTCATCGAGGCGATGTTGAACGAGTTGCGGTGTCGCAGGCGCGCAGGGTCGGCTTCCATAATCTCGATGGCGGCGCGCAGGGCGTCGGGCATGTACATCATGTCCATGTAAGTGCCTTCGGCGATAGGGCAGATGAATTTTTCGCCTTTCACGGCGGAATAGTAGATGTCCACGGCATAGTCGGTGGTGCCGCCGCCTGGAGGGGTGACGTAGGAAATCAGGCCAGGGAAGCGCACCGAGCGCGCATCTACGCCAAATTTGAGCGCATAGTAGTTGCTGAGCAGCTCGCCGGTGACCTTGGTCACGCCATACATGGTGCGGGGCTGCTGAATGGTGTCCTGTGGCGTGCCGTCTTTTGGCGCGTTGGGGCCAAATGAGCCGATAGAGCTTGGGGTGAACACGGCGCACTTCTTCTCGCGGGCCACCTCCAGCACGTTCATCAGGCCGTCGATGCCTATGTGCCAAGCTAATTGAGGCTTGTTTTCGGCCACTGCGCTCAGTAGTGCGGCAAGGTTGTAGATGGTGTCGATGCTGTATTTCTCCACCACATCGGCTATTTGCTGCGCGTTGGTGATGTCCACCACTTCCGACGGGCCGCTTTCTGCCAGCTCACCCTTGGGCGGTGCGCTTGGAATGTAGCCTGCCACAATGTTTCCTTCTGCGTATTCAGCCCTTAGCTTCATTGTCAGCTCCGAACCAATCTGACCCGTAGAGCCGATGATTAACACGTTCTTCATCTATGATAAATGTTTTTTCTGATACTCTCTATTTTTGTTAGTTATCCACAAAGTTAGCTATCATCGGGCAAATATCCCCATCTTTTAATTCGTTTTTTTCGCAAATTCAAGTTTTTTTTCCGAACTTTGTGATTGCGCATCACTTTATGCGCGCATCACTGGTTTTATTAATTTCTATCATTCCTAAAAACTGTTTTGAGCCATGTATGGTAAGATGAAAGATTTCCTCACGAAGGAACTTGCCGACATCAAAGACGCCGGCCTTTATAAAGAAGAACGTATTATCACCACTCCGCAGCGAGCCGACATTGAGGTGAAGCCTGCGGCTGAGGTGCTGAATTTCTGCGCTAACAACTACCTCGGGCTGAGCAACAACCAGCGACTCATCGACGGGGCAGTGAAGGCGATGAGCGAGAGAGGCTACGGCATGAGCTCGGTGCGCTTCATCTGTGGCACTCAAGACATTCACAAACAGCTTGAGGCTGCCATCAGCGACTATTTCCACACCGAAGACACCATCCTCTACTCAAGCTGCTTCGATGCCAACGGCGGACTGTTTGAGCCGCTTCTCGGCGAGGACGACGCCATCATCAGCGATGCGCTGAACCACGCCTCTATCATCGATGGCGTGCGCCTGTGCAAGGCCAAACGCTACCGCTATGCCAATGCCGACATGGGCGAGCTGGAGAAGTGCCTTCAGGAGGCGCAGGCACAGCGGTTCCGTATTATCGCTACCGACGGTGTGTTCTCAATGGACGGCAACGTGGCCCCTATGGACAAGATTTGCGCGCTCGCCGAGAAATACGACGCGCTGGTGATGGTGGACGAGAGCCACTCCGCAGGTGTGGTTGGCCCCACCGGGCACGGTGTGGCAGAGCAGTTTGGACTTTATGGTAAAATCGACATCTTCACCGGCACGCTTGGTAAGGCGTTTGGCGGCGCCATGGGTGGCTTCACCACTGGCAAGAAGGAGATTATCGACCTTCTGCGCCAGCGCTCACGCCCATATCTGTTCAGCAACAGCCTGGCTCCCGGCATCATTGGCGCCAGCCTCGAGACATTCCGTATGCTGAAGGAGAGCGATGCGCTGCACGCCAAACTCGCCGAGAATGTGGCCTACTTCCGCGACAAGATGATAGCGGCAGGGTTCGACATCAAGCCCACGCAAAGCGCCATCTGCGCCGTGATGCTCTACGACGCACGCCTCTCGCAGGAGTTTGCCGCCGCTATGCAGCAGGAAGGCATCTATGTGACGGGCTTCTACTATCCTGTGGTGCCGAAGGGACAGGCGCGCATTCGCGTGCAGCTCTCTGCCGGGCACGAGCGTGAGCACCTCGACAAGTGCATTGCAGCCTTTGTGAAGGTGGGCAAGCAGCTTGGCGTGATTAAATAATAGCGAGGAGAGAAGGTATTTGGTTTAAGAAACTGCTAAACTTCTTAAACGCCACGGGCCTCGGCGGCAGTGCGAATGCGCAGCAGCCGGGGCTCGCTTTTTACGTTTGTGCTTTCGCTCTGAGGCCGTTTTTATCAGAAGTGGAAGGAAGCGGTGTGGTCATCTACCACCACTTCCTGTGGCGTGTCGATGTGGTTGCGGTCTTCGAGTGCGCTGCGCAGCACGGCGGCAGCACGAGGCACGGCGTTCTCCATGATAAAGCCTTTCACCATTTCGTCCGCTCCAGATGGGAAAGCCTTGTCGAGCACGGATTCCATGGCCTTTTCCATTTTGGCGAGTAGCTCGGCTGATTTCGGGTTCTGTCCCTCATTGCCCTCGTAGAGCATAATGAACGCTTCGGGAGCGAGGGGCGAGAACTCGGTGCGGATGGCGCTTGCCATGTCTTTTCCCATCTTGCCCATGTCGATGCCTATGCCGCCGCCCAGTATGGCCAAATAGCTGTTTAGTTTGCCAGCCATCGCATCGAGGCGGGCGCTGAGGCGGTTCACCATGCCGTTCATCAGCCCAGGCACGGCCTTCTCCACTTGCCGCTTGCCGTCGGCAAGAAGGTGGGTGTTAGTGTCCACGCTTTTAATTTGATGTGTGTCCACACTCATGCTGTCGGCGTTGATGGTGATGGTGCGATAGTAGAAAGGATAGGTGACGAGCGACCCTGTGGCCACCTCGGTGATGGAGTCGCCGCCGCAGTAGTCGCGCGCTATGTCGGATAGGTGCAGGTGGCCGGTGAGAATCACATGCACTCCGGCTGCCACAAGCGCATTTCGCACATGCTCGTGGTCGGCCACCACATATTTGTCGAGCAGGCGTGCTTCTCCGTCGAAGTGCTCAATGAGGTGGTGGTGCATCATCGCCACCACGCGTTTGCCCTGCTTCCGCGCTTCGCGTGCGCGGTCGGCTATCCATCTGAGCGTGCTTTCCTTCACGCGCCCTGCGGTGTGGTAGGTGTTCACCGAATCGCCGCGCGCCTTCAGCAGGTTTTCCTCGTCGCGGTTGCTGTCGATGCCTATCACCACAAGTCCCTCCACTGGCTCGGCAGCGTAGCTCAGCGAGGCGGTGTCGGGCTGCTGCTGTGCGGTGTCGTAGCCGAAGTGGGCGTAGAGCTGGCGAAACTCATCGCGGGTGACGGTGGGGGCTGTGTGCCGCTTGTCGCCACTGAAGAACTGGGCGTTGGCGTTGCTGATGTCGTGGTTGCCGGGAATCACTAAAGCCTTGATGCCGTGGGCACGCAGGCGTTCAAGCTGGGCCACCACAAACTCATGGCTAAGTCGCTCGCCGTCTTTGGTGAGGTCGCCCGAAATCAGCACCAAGTCGGGCCGGCTGGCTATGATGCTGCTCACCGCCGTGCGCAGCACCTGCGCGCTCTCCTTAATCATGCGCATGTCGGATGCGGCGTAGCGGTCAAAGGCCTCGCCGGGCTTTTCCACCAGCCTCTCTGCCATGGAATGGATATCGCTCATCACCACTATTTTCACCGCACCACCCATGTGCAGTGAAGCTATGGCCGCCAAGGCCAGCAAGATTTTTTTTATCATCATTGTCAGATTCTGAAATTTTCGTAGGCACAAATTTACACAAAAAATCGCGAATTGCGTTGATTCTCGTTTTGGTGACGCAGTGGTTTTATAGCGGAAATAAATGTGACAATATGTGAATTTCTGGATAAATCGCCCTGTATTGTCAAAAAATATTAAATTCAAACAAAAAGTTGCTCAAAGAATATGTTGTATAATATATTTCCACTACTTTTTTATCGGATTTTCATGGTATTAGTTTTTAAGGTTATGAAATTCTTGGCGTCGTGACGACGGCTTTTATTTCATTTTGTTTAAGG
>DLLC01000002.1:9341-22870 GCA_002476625.1 Porphyromonadaceae bacterium UBA7572
TAGTGATATCTGGGATTTTTTTCCTCTTCAAAAGAATTTCCCCTATTCCCCCCTCTTCAAGTAGCCCCGATAAATGACAGTTTAGGGACGAAGACTCGCCAGCTCTACGGCATTTCACATTAGTCCACACAAATATTCCGCTCTGTCTGCCAAGAACAAAGGTATGTTAAGCAACGTGTCGTCACGTTTCAGATTAAGCATGGAGAACCTGACACGCCGCTTTGGTGAATACTTCTTGTTATACTCCGCAAGGCTTTTCCCTGTTACACTCGTTCCAGATTTCACTTCTATCGGAATCACCTCCATACCATGCTGCACAATGAATTCTACTTCTGCCTTATAGGCTGAAGCCCAGTAACGCGAACATTTTATTCCTCTGGCAAGCAGACTTTGCAGAACATAGTTTTCGGCAAGCGCTCCCTTATATTCCTTGAATGCGGGAGAATCGCTGATATATGCTTCTGGACTTAGCTCAGAAAGAACTCTCAACAAGCCAATGTCAAGACAATAAATCTTGAAGACGCTCAAGTCCTCATACGATTTCAATGGTATCTGTGGTGTTTGGCAAAGGCTCACCTTGTGTATCAGCCCGGCGTTTTGCAACCAGGTGAGTGCATCCTCATACTCCCTGGCCCTTGCCCCTGGGCGCACAAGCTGATAAACGAACTTTCTGTTCTCCTTAGCTAATTGTGACGGCAGGGAGTTCCACACATGCGATATCCTGTTGGCGAGCAGAGGCGAGGCATGCTTCACAAAGTCAAGAGCATAGTCTTTAAGAATGTCTTGCAGTGTTTTCTCCACGCCATTCATGTCTTTTTCTATCATCCGCATTGCCGCTTCTGGCATTCCGCCAGAGATGCGATAGGCGGTAAAGGCCTGTGAAAGCCGGTCGAAGAACACTTGCGGCAAGGGGGCGAGGCTGTTGATAGACAGGTAATAATGATAAAGTCCAGCATCTTTCTGTTCCAAAAACTCAGAGAAAGTGACAGGATACATTCTTATGTGGTCCACTTTGCCTACGGGGAAGGAGAACCCTTCATGTCCGAACGTCAAGCCCAACAGCGAGCCAGCGCATGCCACGGCGTATTCAGGAGCTTTTTCACAGAAATACTTCATGGCACTGATGGCTTCAGGACAATCCTGTATCTCATCAAGGATCAAGAGCGTCTGCTGCGGCAATATCGGTTCGTCTGTAAGAAAAGACAATTGCTCGATAATCTGGACAGGGTTGTTTGTGGCACGAAATATGTCGCGCACACCTTTCTCCTCGTCCAAACTGAAGTAGGCGCAGTGTTTAAACTGCTCCTTGCCGAACCTTCTCAGTACGGATGTCTTACCCACCTGCCTTGCTCCAAGCATTATCAATGGCTTTCTCCCTTCTTTATTTTTCCAAACCACGAGCTCTTTTATGATTGTCCTATTAAACATATATCTTTTGTTTAGGTGTTAAAAATGTGGGATTTTTCACATTTTTGGTACTTGTTTTGTGCAAAATTACACATTTTAAGCACATCACACAAGAGTATGGCGCGGAAAAAGGAATATAAAAAAGGCGATATGAGAATGCTGTGTGTGTAGAGCAGCAGTTCTGCATATCGCCTTCATTTTCTATGCTTCAAGCCTTGTCGGCTCTTTTTTTGCGGGGCGGGAATTAGTATTCTTCTTCATCGAAGAAGAAGTCTTCATCGTTGGTGGGATAGTCGGGCCAGATGTCTTCTATGGATTCGTAGGTCTCGCCTTCGTCCTCTATTTCCTGGAGGTTCTCGATCACTTCAAGCGGTGCGCCACTGCGCATGGCGTAGTCGATGAGTTCGTCTTTAGTAGCTGGCCATGGGGCGTCTTCAAGTTTAGTGGCTAATTCAAGTGTCCAATACATAATATGCTCGGTTTTAAAGATTCATATCGTCTCTCTTTCCCCTTCAGTGTGTAGGTGAGGGTGAGCGGAGATTAGTCTCTTATAAAATTTCCGCAAAAATAATACTATAATTTGATATTACGCATTTTTATCCCAATAAAATTCTGGAATATTGGCCTTGATATTGTTAAATCTTGCAAAAACAAAGAAGAAGTCGCTGAGGCGGTTGAGATATTGTAGCACGAGGGGCGAGACGGGGGCTTCTTTGGCGAGTGCCACCACGCGGCGCTCTGCTCGGCGCGCCACGGTGCGGCACATGTCGGCCTGTGCGCTCACGAGGCAGCCTCCAGGCAGTATGAAGCCTCGGAAGGGCGCTTCCATCTGGTCGATTTTGTGTTCGAGCGCCGTGACGTCGGCCTCGGTGAGCCCGTGCACACCCTGTGTCGGGGTGGCGTCGGGGGCTGCCGGGGTGGCGAGGTATGCGCCGATGTTGAAGAGTTTGTTCTGAATCACGTAGATGACGTGCTGCAGGTCGCTGCCTTTATCACCTTCGATGGTGGGGGCTTGCCCCATGTGGTGGGCGAGAAGCCCGATTTGTGCGTTGAGTTCGTCCACTGTGCCGTAGGCTTCCACGCGTGTGCAGTCTTTGCTCACTCGCTGTCCGCCCACCAGTGCGGTGGTGCCTTTGTCGCCTGTAAGGGTATATACTTTCATTTTTTTGAGAAACCAGGTGTTAGGGGGGAAGAAGGGACTGATATGCCTATTAGGCATTATCTGCATGTCTGACTTCTAACCTCTTAAATCTTATTTAATTCGGCTATGAGCGCCGAGGCGTCGGCCACTTCTATGGAGCTGTCGATGTGCTTGCCGCGGGCAAATGGCGACTGGGCTGTGGCGCGGAGCTGCTCGAGCTGATGGGTGTAGATGCCGTCCACGTTCACCACAAATATGGGGCGGTGGTCGTCGTCGTTGACGATGATTTGCGAGAGGGTGCTGATCCACTCGTCGAGGGTGCCGAGCCCGCCCGGCAGCACCACGAATGCGTCGGCTCGGTCCATCATCATCACTTTTCGGTCGCCTAAGTCGCTGCATTCCACCACTTCGTCCACCACCGTGTCGGTGCGCTCAAGAAAACGCTTGGGCACCACGCCCACAATGTGAGCTCCGGCGTCGTGGGCGGCCTGCGCCACGGAGTGCATCAGTCCTGCTTTCACGCCGCCGTACACCAGGGTGTGGCCGTTTTCGCCTATCCACTTGCCCAAGGCTTCGGCAGGTGCTTCAAAAATAGCGTCTAATCCTTCGCGCGATGCGCAATACACTGCTATGTTCATAATATATGCTTATTAATTACGTGTTTCACTTCCTTAAAATAGTATTTGCAGAGTTCGCCAGTGTCGGTGCGTCGGATGCAAAGCTGCCCGTCGGGCTGCACATCGTGAATCACACCACTGAAGCACTCGCCCGACGGGAGCTGCCACTGGTGTGGCTTGCCGTCGGCACGGTAGAGACGCCCGATGTAGCGGCTGTGCAGCGCTTGCAGCGTGTCGGGGGTGGCACAAGAGAAGTCGGTGTATTGCTCAATGCGTTCATTCACCTCGCGCAGCAGCTGATCCAGGTCGTATTCACGGCCGGTGATGCCAATAAGCGAGATGGGGTTTGGCGCATCGCTCACAAACCGCTCCTGGTTGATGTTGATGCCCACGCCTATGACGGAATGGGTGATTTCGCCACCGCCCAGCGTGTTCTCTATGAGGATGCCGCATATTTTCCGGTCGTGATAGTAGATGTCGTTGGGCCACTTGATGGCGATGCCCTCCTCCGGCACATACTGGCTGAGCATGTCGGCCACGGCAAGCGCCACGGCCTCGCTGATGAAGAACTGGCGGCTTGGCTCGATGCGTGGCTTCTTCAGCAGATAGGAGAACGCCAGGTTCTTGCTGTCCTCGCTTTCCCAGCTGTTGCCCCGCTGTCCGCGTCCGGCGGTCTGCCGATAGGTGTAGACCACCGTTGCGCCTGGCAGTATGGTGGCCATACGGCCCAGGTAGGTGTTGGTGGAGGCGGTTTCGGTCACTTTGATGTAGCGTGGCATATCGGTGTGGTTTTTTGCCTAATCGTCGGGGAATGTGACCTTGATGAGCCTTGAGTCGTCGGTGTCGTTTACCACGATTTCCACATTCACGGTGTCGTCGGGCAGCAGACCGTCGATGCGCTCAGGCCACTCAATGAAGCACAGTGCGCCGCAGTCGAAATAGTCCTCCACGCCGATGTCTTGAGCCTCAGCCTCGTTTTCAAGGCGGTAGCAGTCGAAGTGGTAGATGAGTTCGGCAGTGGTGTCGCTCCGATATTCATTGATGATGGCGAACGATGGGGAGTTGGTGTTGTCGGTCTCTACGCCCAGCTCACGGCAGAGTGCGTTGATGAAAGTGGTCTTGCCGGCCCCCATCTGCCCATAGAAGGCATACACGGTGTAGTCGGCCATTTCGGCGGCAAACTGGCGTGCTGCCTCAGGTAGGGCGTCCACGTTTTTGACAGGAATCTGAATTGTTCTCATAATGTGCAAAATGCTATGATTATTATTTTGCCACAAATTTACACTAATTCGGGTAAAACCACAAAAAAATGATGCGCACGCTATGGGGAGCGGCTATGGCCACTGGTCGGGGAAATCGGGCTGTTGGTCGATTACTCAGGGGTGGGGATTTAACTTTTGCGCTTTTTTGCAGTCATATCCACAAAAGCAACCAAGATTATTAACCCCGCGCCTCTTTGAGGATGCACAACACGAAAGAACTATGAGACGAATTTTATTAAGCGCCGCCTTGGCGATAGCTCTCGCAGCTCCAATGAGTGCAGGCAACCACAGAAACCACCACAGAGGCCCTGGCGAATTTGACCGCCACGGCAGGTATGAAATGAGGGACGGCGACAGGCATCACCGCCCACACGCCGACAAGCGCGGACCTCGCCCACAGTGGGGCGAAGCTCCACCAGAGCGTCACCACCGTCACTGCAGAGTGGGTGAAGTGGTGAGAAAGCGCCCACCTGGCGGCAGATACGTGATGTATGGCGGCAGAAGGCACTGGGAGGCCGACGGCATGATCTACCGCATCATGAACAGTGGAAAGGGCGTGTTCTACATGGCCATCGGACTGTCGTTCTAAAAGCGAATGATTTGCACTATCTTTACAGAAAAACTATCTTTGCACTGAAAAGAGAAGTGTGCGAGAGGGCGCAACGGGCTCTTACGCACACTTCCTTTTTTTTGTATGTATAAACACATAAATATATTGAATGCGATGATATTGGATGTGATGACGAAGAAAGTGATAGTGATAGATGCCTGCATGCGCGATAAGGCTTCGCGCACCCGGCGCATACTTTTGCCCTTAGTGGCAGAACTGGAAAAGCGCTATGCGGTGGAAATGGTGAGGCTTGATGGCGAGGATTGCTATGCGGTGGGCCGACGTGTGCTTGCCGAGCGCGCCCGTGGGTATGTGCCGCAGAATATCGTGGACATGGCCAAGCGCTTGGCTGCGGCCGACCGCATAGTGATAGCCGCACCGTTTTGGGATATGAGCTACCCTGCCATTCTGAAGGTGTTCATAGAGAACATGTCGCTGTTTGGCATCACTTTCCGCGACAGTGGCACACGCTTCGAGGGGCTGTGTAAATGCGAGAAGGTGCTCTACGTCACCACACGCGGCATGAATGTGCACACCGGCGACCCTCTGGATGGCGCCACACCCTACATCAAGGCCATCAGCGCGCTGTGGGGGCTGGGCGAAGTCGTCACGCTCGCGGCAGAGAATATGGACTACTACACGCCGGAAGAAGTGGAGGCGAAAATTACCGCCACCATAGCCGAAGGATTGCAGATATGCCGTGATTTCTGATTTCTCCGCTGCCCTTTCCGATTCGTGCGGCATGTGTGGCGCGAGAAATGGGGCGGCTACCGCTTTGTGGTCTTGATCATGAATGTGACGGCCACCGTGGCTATGACAATTCCTGCCACAACATTGGCGGTGAGCGCCTCGCCGAATACGAGTGTTCCCACCAGAATTGCCGTGATGGGCTCAAACACGCCCAGCACCGAGGCCTTTGTGGCTCCGATATTACGGGATGCAATGGCCAGCGTGGCGGTGGACACGATAGTGGGCAGCAATGCCAGCCCCACAAGACAAGCCCATGCCGGCCAGCCTTCTATACCAGCCGTAGGTGCCGTGTGGGCAAACAGAATCTTCATGGAGAATATCACCACGCCAGTCAGAAGGGCGTAGAAAGTGAGCAAGGTGTTGGAGATCCCGCTAATCACCTTGCTCCGGTTCACAATCACGATGAACAAGGCGTAGGCCAGCGCCGAGCACATCGACAGCGCCACCCCTATTGGATTGACCGACTGCCCGTAATTGCCCTGCGTCATTATCACCACGCCCACGAATGTGGCAAAAATTGAAACCCACACTTGCCATGATGGCACCACTCGCAAAAACACCATGATGATGGCCACCAGCACGGGGTAAAGGAAGATGAGCGTGGTGGCAAGCCCTGAGGCTATATAGTGGTAAGCAGAGAAGAGGAGTATGCTGCTCAGCGTGAAGAGCGCGCCCAGCACCACAAGCACACTGGCCTGCTTTACCGTGACTTTGAAGCTGTGCCTTGTAAGCAGCAGAAATGCGCCCAACAGCACTACCGAAAAGAGATAGCGGAAAAAGAGAATGGAGTCAACGGAGGCGCCGTGCCGCATCAGCGGTATGCCGAACAGCGGATTCAGCCCATAGGTGACACCTGTGATAATGCCGGCAGGATAGCCGATGATGGCATTTCTGCTCAGTCTCGTCGTCTTGATTTCCATATGTTTATTCTATAGATTCCCTATTATTGTGTTTTGTGGGTGCAAAAGTACGAAATGTATGCTACACACGCAAACAAATATGAAGAGGCTGTCCTATGGGTGAAATTGAAAGGAGGAGTAAAAAAAGAGGGCGTGCCATCTTTTATAATGACACGCCCCCTCACGGGTTTTATGATGGTTAATCAGTGCTTCACATCATATTTTAGAGTCTCATTTTACCAGCACCTTTTTAGCGGAGGTGGTGCCGTCGGTGTAGACTGTCTGCTCCACATAGATGCCTGCGTCGGACGGCTTCTCGGTGAAGCGCACGCCGCTCATATTGTAATAGGCACGTGAAGCCACAGCCTTGTCCACTGCCACATCGCCCACGCCGGTGGCTTCAGTCACCACGATTTCGTAAGTGCGAGAGAAGCGTCCTGTGGTCTTGGTAATGGTGGCAGGTCCTGCAGCCTTGGCGTAAACCACGCCGTCATAGATGCCGAGGTTGTCCGACACGCTCCACTGCACGCCTTCAAGCGCACCGATGGTGATGGGCTTTGTCACGCTCTCGAAAGTGTCGCCATCGCCAAGGAGAACTGAAGCCACAAAGAAGTTGTTGTAGGGGTTCGAGGCAAAGCCTTTGAGCGACGGGTAGCAGGCAGGCTGCAGCTCAAACTCATCGCTGATGCCGCCTTGCTCAAACATCTCACGGGTGGACTTGCCGATTGGAGTGCCAAACTGGCTGGCAAGGTCGTAGGGTGTGAGGGCGCAGACAGTGGTGTCGACGTATGCGTTCACGATGTCGTAGTAAATGCGTCCCTTAGGATAAGCTGCGGCTATGGCGCTGACGTTGCTTCCGTCCGACACCACCTTGCCGGCGTTGTAGCTGTCGGTCACGGTCACGGCAAACGAGAGGGCCTGTCCAGTGTATGGCTGGGCGAGAATGCCGCCCACGTTGTCCTCGCCGGTGACGGTGCCAAAGTTGTAGCTGTCGTAGATTTTAAAGCGTCCGGCGCCTGCGATACCACCTACGTCGGTGCTGCCGCCAGTCACGTTGCCCACGTTGAAGCAGCGGTGCATTTCCTTTGATTGGCTGCCGTTGTAGCCTGCGATGCCGCCCACATTCTTGCCGGCGCCAGTCACGTCGCCAGTGTTGTAGCAGTCTTCGGTGAACGCCTTGAGTGTGCCTGCAATACCGCCCACAAAGGCGTTGCTGGCATTGGTGGAGGTGATGTTGCCGAGGTTGTAGCAGCGAGCCACATAGGTGGTGTCGGTGCCCGTGACGGTGGCGTTGCCCACGATACCGCCCACATGCATATTACCCGTGATTGGGGCATCGTTGTAGCAGTCGGTGATAGAGGAGCTGACAGAGGCGTTGCTCACCAGGCGTGCGACCACGCCACCCACATACGATCCGGTGGCGGTGATTTCGCTTGCGTTGTAGCAGCGCGAGATGTGAGTGCCGGCAAGCATATTGCCAGCCACACCGCCCACGGTGCCGGTGGTGGACACTGCTTTCACAGTTCCAGCGTTGTAGCAGCTGTCGATAAGGAAAGGGGTGGCATTGTTATGAGCCACGTTCAGGGCCACGATACCGGCTGCATAAGCCTTTTGCGCAGTCACCTCACCCTCGTTGTGGCAGTAGCTCACGCCCGATGGAAGCAGCGCGTCGCCAATGATGCCGCCAGCATATTGGCTTGATGCGGTCACCTTGCCATAGTTGGCGCAATTGGAGGCGTAAACCGACGCGTAGCCAGCCACGCCGCCCGCATATTGGGTGGTGGCGGTCACCTCTCCATAGTTATAGCAGCTGTCCACAGCCACCTTCGATGAAGGAGCCGATGTGCCGAATATGCCACCTGCGTTGGTGGTCTTGGCAGTCACCTTGCCGTGGTTGGCGCATTTGCTTATCTTGCTGCCCTCATAGGCTGTGCCAGCGATGCCGCCCGCCGAGATGGTGCCGGTGGCAGTTACTTGGGCATAGTTGCTGGTGTTGTAGATTTCGCCATAAAGGCTACCAGCCACACCGCCCACAGAAGTGTAGGCGCTAATCTCACAGTTTTTGGCCACAATCAGGTCGTGCACACATCCATCTGCGCCCACAATGCCAAACAAGCCATAGTTGGCGTCGGTTTTCTCCGTGGCGCTCACCGCCACATTGCTGACAGTGTGCCCGTTGCCATCAAAGCTGCCCTGGAACACGTTTGCACCTCCAGCAATAGGTGCGAAAGCAACGCCAGAGAAGTCAAGATTGGCGTCGAGCTTGATGTATGTGCCACCGAAGTCGAATCCAGTGCTGGTCATAAATTCGGCCACCTTCTTCCAGTCGTCGGTGCTCCTTATCAAGTATGGCACAGCGGCTGTACCCTCGCCTTCAAGAATCTTGCTGTTGAGGGTGGTCAAAGGCAACTCGCGCACATAGCCGTCGGCAGCCGAAACCAGTGTGTCGGCTTTTGCGCCCTCGGCAGGTACTGTGACGTTCAGAGAGGAGCCAGCCACGCTGAAGCTGTCGCCCTTCTTCACGCTCCATGCCACATCAGTTGCATTGCAGAGCTGTGCGGTGGCGGTGACGTATGCCGCATTGTTGCCATCGGCGAATTTCACCACCGAGCGGGCCTGCAGTTTGGCAAGGGCGAAGTCTTTGGCGAACGTCAGCATCGGATACTGCGTGTCGGCTTTGCTCCAAGCCGAGTCGGGAAGCGCCACCTTGGCGGAGGCCAGTTCGGCAGAGTTCAGTCCGGTGGTGCCCGCCACGTTGGCCAAGCCCACGGCGCCAAGTTTCTGAATTTGCTTATCGTAGCAGCAGTTTTCAAAGGTGCCGAGGGTGTTCACACCCACGAGTGCACCGCCGGTTGAAGCATCTGCTGTGCTTTCCACCACACCGTAGTTCACGCCGTTGGTCACTTTGGTGGGTGCTGCGGCAGTACCGGCCTGTGTGCCGGCGATGCCGCCCACTTGCTTATACGAGCTCACTTTACCGGTGTTGAGCACATTCAGCAGCTTTGAGCCAGCTGCCGCGCTACCCACAATGCCGCCGGCTGCATACTGCTTGCCTTCGGCTTGGTATGGATTGAGGAATTTGGCAGCCACTTCACCTGCATTCTGGCAGTCTTCAATAGTGGCAGCGGTGCTCTTGCCCGCAATGCCACCTGCATAGGTGCCGCCGGCATACACGGTGCCGCCGTTGAAGCAGCGGCGCACGGTGCCTTTAGCCTTCAGGTCGCCCACGATGCCGCCTGCCTCTGAGAAGTAGGTCTTCACCGTGGCATAGTTGGCGCAGTTTTCAATCAAGCCAGCGTTTGAGCCCGCGATTGCGCCACCGTAGCAGAACGTGTCGAACAGGCAGTTCTTGCCTATGGTCACGTTCTTCACCACGCCTTTATCACCCACATTGCCAAACAGTCCTGCATAGTTGTAGCTGTCGTCGCTCCGGGGGTTCACGTAGCCAGGGGTAGATGATGACTCATCATAGTAAGCCACACTGCTCACCACCATATTGTCGATGGTGAAGCCACCGCCGTCATAGTTGCCAAGGAAGAGGAATCTTGCGTAGGGGTCTTTACAGATAGGCACAATGGTGTCGCCCTCACAGTCGATGTCGGCCACTTGCTTGAGGTATTTGTCCTCAAAACTGATGCTTGCGGCATTGGAGATGTGCGAGAGGTCGGCAAGGTCCTTCTTGGTGCGGATAAGCCAAGGATTGTCGGCTGTTCCTGCTCCCTCGAAAGGCATAGGAGCGATGTTCAGGATCACGTATTTGCGCACATTGCCCTTGCTCACCACCACAGTGTCGGTGTGCTGCTCCCAGTTGAGCTCAGCCACGCCGTTGTTGAACTTGTAGGCGTAGCCGCCATCGGTGGTGTATTGGTTGTTTTTCACACCGTTCCACACCACGTCGCCTACGGTGCTATAGGAGAAGTTGCTTTTCACCTGGTTCACATTGTCGCTCGCTGCGAGGATGACTGCCGCTGAAGAAGCTGCCTGGAAGTCGGCAGGGAGTGATTTCAGAGTGGGATACACACCAGTCTGGGCTGTCCACACATCGGGTGAGTATCCTTCTGGAGCGGTGCCAGAGGTGAGCTCGGCAGTGCTCTTGGCATTGTCGGCCTCCAGCCCTGCGATCTGTGCATCGTAGTAGCAGCCGCTTCCTATGGTGATGTATTTAGATGTGCCCACCAAGCCACGGGTGCTTTCGGTGGATCCGGTGAGCACCATGGCTGAAGAGTAGCAGTTGGTGATGGTGCTTCCGCCGGAAGTCTCGTTGTATTCCGAGCTTCTGCCCACCAGGCCACCACAGTGAGGAGTGCTGGTGTTGCTCACATAGCCAGTGCTGTAGCAGTTGTTCACCTTTGCGTTATAGATGGTGCCAATAAGGCCGCCCACATAGCAAGCGTTGGCCGACAGGCCCATCACGGTGGCAGATGCTGCGCAACCGGTGACAGAGCCATTGCCAAAAATACCTACAAGGCCACCCACAGCCACTTCGCTGTTGGTGCCATACACATTGCCTGAGAATGAGCATCCATCGACAGAGGCGTCGGGCGCGCTTGTGTTGGCCTTGCTCACCAGGCCCACAATTCCGCCCACAAACACTTGCTTTCCGGTGCCATAAACGGTGCCGGTGGCATGAGCATTGGTGATGCTGCCATATTCTGCGCCCGCCACAGCGCCGCTGTAGCCTAATGAGCGCACATAGGCTTTTTCTACGGTCACGTTACTGATTGGACCATAGGAGCGTCCTGCCACGCCACCCACATTGTAGCCTTCTGTGGCGAGGATGCGTGGAGAGGTCAGTGTCACATTGTCGATTTTTCCGAAGTTGCGTCCTGCCACAGCGCCCACGTTGTAGCCAAGCGACGAGATGTAAGGGCTGGTAAGTTTCAGGTTCTTCACCTCGCCATTCACGCCCAACTCCGAGAAAAGCCCGCAATAGTCGTAAGCGTAGTTGTCGATAGAGAGGTTACTGATAGTGTGACCGTCGCCGTCAAACACGCCGTCGAACACATACTCAGTGTTGCCCACAGGAGAGATGTCTTCTTTGGTTTTGGCCAGGTCGATGTCACAGGCAAGCTTAAAGTGCTTCCCGGCAAACACGCCATAGTATTTCACATCAGTAACAGTGGTGGTGGCAGCGGTGCTGCGCACGCTTGCGTCATTCTTTGAGAGATATGCCAGTGTGGCAAGGTCTTTGTCGGTCTTGATCAGATACGGACTCTCTGCCGTTCCGGCTCCCTCGAAATCAAGGGTGGGCTTGGCAGGGAATGCCAGGCTGGCGGTGGTGGTGATGTCGGCGCCGTCATACATGGCCATTATCACCTTGTAGGTGCCATACGCTGCCTGTATCCATTTTCCCCATGATATTTTTCCTGAGGCGTAGGTCGCGCTCACGGGGCTGAGTACCTGGGCCGACACTTTGATCGCCCCTGTGGCATCTGCCGTTTCGGTGTAGGGGTAGCAGTTCACGTCGCCGTAGGTGTTTACGGTGTAGAGCGTCTGCGGGTCGATGCTCACAGTGCCGTCGGCATTGAGGGTGAGCAGCACATCGGTATAGCCCAGCGATGCGGCGGGAATGTGCAGTGCACGGGCCTTGTTGTTCGACACCTGGTATACGAAGCCGCCAGTGCTTTCATTAGTCACGGTGCGGTTCTGGGTGGTCATGGTGCCGTCGCCGCCGAAGGTCACCTTCTTGCTGACGATGCTGGCGTTTGGTGTGGCCACCACGGCATACTTAATCAGGCTGTTGGTCAGGTAAGCGCCCTTGCTCGGCCCTTCGGTAACAAAAAAGCCGAAAGCGTCTTCAATGAAGATTCCGCCATCGGCTATTGTTCCTTTCACTTCGTCGGTGACGCTATACACACCGGCTTTGGGGTCGTACTTGCACAGCGACACAGTGTTGCCGTCGATTTCCGTCACGGCTTGCACTGGGAATGTGACTTCGCCAGTGGCCTCATCGACCTTTGCCTTGAGGGCGATGTCGGAGTACATAAAGGGGGAGATTGTCACACTGTCGGAGCCCGTTTTTTCCACTGTCACTTCATAGGCAGGCAGAAGTCCGGAGGTGCGCTTTGGCATCAGCGTCTTCTTGCCCACAAGCGAAGCTATAGTGGTGGCATTGGCCTTTCGCGGCGCGCGCCAGGGTCTGACGCCCTGCTCGCCTTTGGCCACAGCTCCAACCTTGAAAGCCTTGCTTCTGTCGAGCGCCAGCGTGGTGCCACTCTCCACAGGTGGTGTCAGCGCCACCGGCCCACTCGTGAAAGTGTAGTCGGCAGCTTTCGCTGGTGCGTCTTGAGCATAAGCATAGCTGGCGTAGGTCACACACGCCAGACACAATAAGAAAAGTAACTTCTTACTCATAGCTTGAACTTTGTTTGGATTAATAAATAAGATAAATTATATTCCCTTTGAAAATGAAATCAAAATGTTTTACACTGCAAATATACAAATTTTTAATATTTATCTATATATTTTTTAAAAAATAATACTTATTTCAGTGCTATTTTTAACAAACTGATACTCTTGCGTAAGTGTTACAAAAAATGGCGTATGGTGGCTGCGGGGCACTCATACGCCATTCAAAATACAATACTACCTCTTTTTATTACATTCAAATTTGTGCCAATCGTTGCACTAAAGGTGACGCAAATATCAGCAAAAAGACTGAAAACGACGTGGTGTTACAGGTGGTATTTCACACCAGTAGCCAATATGGACACTATAAAGGGTGATGATAGTATGATTTAGCCAGAAAATGACAACGGAGACGGCATTCGCCCGATAGAGAATTTTTTGGGGGTGGACAAATTGGAGGGATGGATAGGGACAAAAAAAATCCCAGATATCACT
>DLLC01000002.1:23022-30808 GCA_002476625.1 Porphyromonadaceae bacterium UBA7572
TACCATGAAAAACCGATGCAAAAGTAGTGGAAATATGTTATACAACATAACATTTGAGCAACTTTTTGCCGTAAATTAACACGTTTTAACAGCGTGAGGTAATTTATGCAGATATTTCACATATTGTTACACTTCTTTTATGACGAAACAGTCTCGCTTTCGCAACGAAGACATGGCGCTATGTGATTCACTGAGAATGTGCCATTGTCATTTAACCAGTCTGAAGATAGGTTAAAAGTGCAGATATGAATAGCAGCTCCCCGCTTGGGTTATTAGTTAGCTAAATGTGGGCGTGTATGCGGCTTTCTGTGGGTGAAGTGGTTTTAAAATTCGCTTACAGGTATTGGATAGCTTAATTGTGTTTTTAGTGGGGACGGAAAAAAGCGGGGAACAGCTTTTGCCGTTCCCCGCTTGAGTTAGTTAGCTAAATGAATATGAATGCGCTATTTGATCACAATCTTGCGCGCCACGCTCTTGCCGCCTGTCATCACGTCTTTCACGATGTAGATGCCTGCGTCGGCTGGGCGCTTGGTGCCAAGTGCCACACCTCCGATGGTGTAGTATTCGCTCTTTACCACAGCTGCGTCGGCGTTAAGGTCGTCGATGCCTGTGGGCTGCTCTATGAAGAGGCTATAGGTGACGGTGCGGTCGCCAAGTTGCTTGGTAACCCATGCCTCGCCTTCTTCGGAGCAAGTGACCTTGCCGTCGGAGTTGATGGTGAGGTTGGCACTGCTGGTCCATGTGGTGCCGGCAGGAGTGCCCACCACGAACGAGGTGCGCACGTGGTCGTAGGTTTCGCCTTCGCCCACCACTGGCACGGCTGCGAAGAAGTTGGCCACTTCGTTTTGCGCATGAGCTTTCAGAGTGGGATACATACCGGGAATGATTGTGAACGCGGTGTCGGAAGCGAGTGCGCTACACAGTGCGAGGTCGCGTGTACTCACGCCTTTCGCTTTCGCGTCGACGGTGCTGACGGTGAGGCCCTTGTTCACATCGGTGTCGTAATACACGTTGGTGATGGTCATGTCCTCGTCTTTCGATGGGCAGATGTGACCGCTGGTGCTGGCGTCGTCGGTGGCGATTTCACCGGCGTTGTACACATTCACCAGGGTGAAGTCGCTGAATATGCCTGCGGCGATACCGCCCACATAACCCTTACCGGTCACCTTACCCATATTGTAGCTGTCGTAGATTTGGCAGCGACCGTAGCCCCAGAGGCCTCCAGCCACGCCATATTTGTTGGCTGCGCCAGTGGAAGTGACATTGCCAAGGTTGAAGCAGCTGTAAGCGATGCCTGGGCCGATGCCGCCAAAGCCGCCGATGCCGTAGCCAGTGCCCGTCACATTGCCGGTGTTGTAGCAGTTCTTAGCCGTACCGCTCATGCCGCCGGCGAAGCCGCCCACGAATTTGGCGTTGGCGTTCACGTTGCCGGTGTTGTAGCAGTCTTCATAATAGGTTTCGGAGTCGTTGTCGCCAATCACACCGCCGGTGTACTGGCCGTTGCTCTCCACGTTGCCGGTGTTGTAGCAGCGAACCATGCGGCATACATAGCCAGCTGTGCCGGCTTGCTTACCAGCCACGCCGCCCACATTGGTAGATGAGATGCTGGTCACGTTGCCAGTGTTGTAGCAGTCGGTGAGGTCAGAGCCATCAAAAAGACGGCCAGCCACACCACCGATATAGCTCTTGCCTGTGATGAAGCCCTCGTTGTAGCAGCCTGTCATCACCATTGGGGTGAGCGACTTTTTGCCGCCACCAAGTATGCCACCCACATAGCTGCCACTCGACACGATGTTGGCCTCATTGTGGCAGTAGAGAATAGAGTCGCCGCCATTTGATGTGGCCACGATGCCTGCCAGTGTGGATCCGCCTGTGATCACACCCTTGTTCACACAGCCACGGATAGTGCCGCTGTTATACACTGCTATACCAGCTACGCTGCCTTTCTTGGTGTCTGGGCCGATGGCGGTGTCGTTCACGCAGTTCTCCACCAGGCCGCCTTTTTCCACATAGTAGGCGATGCCTGCCAGATAGCTGCCCTTGGAGTCGATTAGGCCATAATTCTTACAGTTCACAACCGAGCCACCGCTCTTCACGTAGCCAGCGATACCAGCTGTGGAGCTGCTTGTGGTGTAAACCTTGGCGTGGTTGTCGCAGTTATAGACCTTGCCATACACGTTGCCTGCGATGGCGCCAGTGTAGCGGTAGCCTGTGATGGTGCCGCTCATCATGGTGAGGTCGTGAACTGCGCCCTGTGGGCCCACGTTGCCGAAGAGGCCACGGTTACTCTCAGTTTTCTCTACCACATTGTTGATGTTGTAGAATTTCTTGCCGTTGCCGTTGAAGTCGCCATTGAAGCTGCCTGCGTCCACACCCACGCATTCGTAGGCAGTGTCGCCGAAGTCAATGTCGTTGAGCACTTTGAAGTAGCGGCCGTTGAACGGGTAAGCCTCGGTGTTGGTAAACTGAGCCAGTTTGAGCATATCGTCCTTGCTCTTGATCTGGAATGGGTCGGCTGCGGTACCCTGTCCGTCGAATACGTTTGGCATGGCACGCAGAGCGATAGCTTTGGTGTAATCGCCCGCTTTAGCGATAAGCGTGTCGCGGAGTGAAGAGGTGCCTTCGGTGAGGATAGGCTTGAGCACTCCGTCTGCTGCGGTAAAGTTAACACCCTTGGCGAGTGTCCACTGCAGGTCGCTTGCCTTGTAGAGCTGTGCGTTGGTGAACACGTCGTCGGCATTTTGGCCGTCGGCGAAGGTCACCACCATCTTACGGTTGGCGATAACGGATGGCTCGTCTTTGAAAGCCTTGATCACAGGATACAGGCCTGCGGCCCAGTCGTAGCGGTCGGCGTCGAGGCCCTCGAGAGCCTTTCCGCTGGTGAGCACACTGGTGTTGACGCCCTTTGCGCTTGGCACCACCGAGCTTGCTGCGCCGCCGTAGAATCCGATTTGTGCGTCATAATAATTGTCGTGCACATCATAAGAAGCGCCAGGTGCACTTGCAAGCACTGCACCACGGGCAGCGTTGGTGGCGTCGAAGCGCTCCACCGTGCCGTAGTTGAGGTTGTATTCCACTGTGCCATTCTGCACGGCCGAGGTGGTAATGCCACCCACTGTGCGGCTGGCGTACACTGCACCGGCATTGACATTGCCGCGAATTACGCTTGTGCCGCCACTTGTGGCCACGATGCCAGCCACCTGTGTCTGTGCGTTAGCCTTGTGGCTTGCGTCGATGCTGTCGCCCTCGATGAAGCCGTCGTTCTGGCAGTATTGTACAGTGCCGAGCGAGTAGCCTGCGATGCCGGCTCCGTAAGTGCTTCCCACCACAATGTGTCCTGCGTTGTAGCAGCTTTCCACCAGGGCGCCTGGCTCATTCAGTGCCACCACGCCAGCGGCATAGCTGTATGAAGCGGTGCAGGGGGCAAAATTCTTGCAGTTGATCACTTTTCCGTAGTTCACGGCCGCCACGCCAGAGGCGTAATTGTAGGCCTTGAAAGAGCAGTCGTTGGCTATGGTGAGGTTCTTCACAGTGCCGTTTTCGCCAATAAAGCCGAAGAGCGAAACAGCCACAAGCGACTGCTTGTTGTCGGCCTTGCCCTCTTCGTTGTAAACCACACCGTCGATTTTGAGGTTGTGGATAGCGTAGCCGCCACCGTCGTAGGTGGCATTGAGCTGGCGTGCGCTGTTGCCGCCCATACCGATGCCACCGAATCCGGAGGCGTCGATATCGTTCACCTGCTTGAAGAAGTCGCCTTTGAAAGTCTGGCCATGCTGCGAGATGCCCTCGTCAAGAGCCTCAAGGTCGGCTTTAGTCTTAATCAGATATGGGTCGGCTTCCGTGCCCGAACCGCTAAAGAGCGATGGATTGATGGTGGAGAGTGAATACATCTTCACTTGGCTGTTGTCGGCCTTAGAGAGCGCCACGAGCACTTCGTTGGAGTACACATCTTTCACTGTCACCGAGTCGCCCTGGAGTTTCAAGCCTTCGGTTTCGTCCACAAACGAGCTTGAGCCGTAGAGCTTCCAGAAAATGTCGTTCTTGGTAGAAAGTTTGAAAGTGCGGCGCACCTTCGACACGTTGTCTCCCTCGGGGAAGAAGATTGGAGCAGCAGTCATATAGGCTGCATTGGTGTTGGAATATGTCTTCAAACGTGGATACAAGCCTTCTGCAAATTCCCATACCGTGGGGTCAAGGCCTTCGATAGCCTTTCCACTGGTGAGCTGCGCAGTGGTGAGCTCCATGTGCTGCACAGAGTCGGCTGCGATCAGCCCTTGCATCTGGGTGTCGTAGTACACGTTGCGGAACACGCTGTCGCGGTAGGCTGTGCCATACACGCCCATTGAATTGCGTGTGGCTGGATTGCGCACCTGTCCGTAATTGAGGCAGCGTTCCACTTTAGAGAGGTTGAACCATTGCTTCACTGGGTTAGAAGAGCTTACCGAATAGGAAGGGTTGCTTACGTAGCCAACCACGCCGCCAACCATAGTGGAGCTTGACGAGTTGATGACGATGTTGCCATTATAGCAGTCATATAGATTACCGCCATAGATGTTGCCTGCGATACCACCTACTGCACCCTTCGATGTGGTGCCACTGGTTTCTGCCATGGTGCTGATAGGGCCAGCGTTGAAGCAGCGTTGCACGGTGGACTGAAGCACTTGTCCTGCCACACCGCCCACATTTGGTGATGCCACTTTAGAGGTGATTTGCATGTCGCTGTAGCTGTCGGTGAGCAGGGCCTCACAGTTCTTGCCTGGGAGGGTGCTGCCAACCACGCCGCCTACAGCTTTCCATGTAGAGCTGGCCACGCTGGTCACTGTGATAGAGCCGTGTGCCTGAAGATGGCTTGCCACTGCATAGCCAGCGACAGTGCCTGCAATACCGGCGTTTTCACCTGCACCGTTGATAGAGCCGTTGAACACGCAGTTGTCGAGTTTAGGACCGTTGAAATAGCCCACTACGCCAGCGGCGCAGTAGTCTGTGGCAGTGATTTTACTGCCTTCCACGGTGATGTTGGTCATGGTGCCGGAGCATTTTCCCGCCACAGTGCCAGTGAAGCGTCCGCCAGTGGTGATGGTGGCATCCTCCATTTTCAGGTTGGTGATGCTGCTCACGGTGTCGGTCATGCCAAACAGGCCTTGGTAATTCTCCGCGCCGACGGCTATTTTCAGATTCTTCACAGTGTGGTTCTCGCCGTCGAATGAGCCACGGAATGGTGTTTCCTCGCTTGCGCCTATTGGGGTGTAGGCGAGGGTGGAGGCGGCGAAGTCGATGTCGCTGCCGAGTTTCACGTATTTGCCCTTATAGTCGTTGCCGGCGTTCACGTCTTCGGCAAGGGCATTGATTTGTGAGTACTTGGTGATGACGTATGGGTTTGCTTTGGAGCCGTCGCCAGTCCAGTCTTGAGCGGTAGCGGCAGGGTATTTTACTACGCCGCTCTCAAAGTTGATGGTGGCTGATAGCACGCCAAGGGCGCGAGTGCTGGGCGATGCCTGGCAGAACACTCCGTAGTTGCCGAAGGTGATCTGGGTGTCGGTGCCCGTGCCCACAATGTTGCCGCTCTGTGAGTTTTTACTCTTTGCCCAGTCGGCTGGGTAGCAGTTGAATGGGCCATATAGAGCGTTGGTGAAAATGAGTTGTGGTGAAATGCTTGCAGTCTTGTTGGGCTTCAGTCGCATTTTCACCACGGCTCCGTTGCCAGTGAAGTTGACGATTTCCACCTCATTGTCATAGGTCTGGTCGATGTACACGGGATAGGTGCGCACTGAGTCGGTGTTGGTCACTTTCTTCCCGTCGTAGATGACCTCGCTGATGGTGGCGTTGGTGGGCTTGAACACACTCTTTGTGTAGATGCCGAAAGAGCCGCCTTTCGATGGGCCGCTCACCACCATCACTCCCCATGAGCCGAGGGTGATGTTGCCGTTGGCGTCGATGGTGCCGGCGATAGGCGTGGTGGTGCTATACACCCGCTGATTCAAGTCCATGGAGCAGGCCCAGATGGGGCCGTAGGTGGAATGATCGTAAATCTTTCCGGGGGTAATGGCCACTGTGCCTGCGCTCAGGTCGTAGGTGCACTGTAGCGTGTCGGTCAGCCCCCAAAGGTTGTAGAGCACGGCATGCGAGTCGTCCACCTTCTTGATGGTGACAACGCCGTTCACGCTGGTGGTGCCATCGGTGTACTTGGTGTCGTATTCCGCAGCGTAGAACACGTCGGGCACCGCAGTCGGGGCTTTAGCCACACGACGTGCGCCTTTGGGTTTGGTCACTTGCCAGATGCCAGGCTCGAACTTCTGCTTCAGCAGGCTCATAGCCTTTTCTCCTCTGGCGTTCACTTCTTTTGCTACGCTCGCCTTGCCTGTGGGCTTGACACCTTTTGCTTCCGCAATCCGGGTCTCAAACTCTTTGACGGCTTCTGCGTCGTGCTGCGCCGTTGAGGCTTGCGATGCACTGGTTGCCGATGCTTCAGCCTGTGGGCTTGACTTCAGCAGCTGTGCCGTTTGCTCAAACGACTGAGCCTGCCCATAGATGGTCATAAGAGCCATCACGCATGTGAGCAGGCTGTAGAGTAACTTTTTCGTCATAGAGAAAAAATTTAGTTAATGAAATAGAGTGAGTTATATGTATTAATGTTATGCCATAGTGTGTACAGAACATTCTTTTTCCCTTCGACTGCAAATTTATATAAACATTCGTTAATGACCAACAAAAAAGTTGCGAATTATCGTGTACGGTCGGTGAAAGTTGTGTGAAATGTAGAAAAAATGTTTAAAAGGCTAACTGTTTGTAGCTTTTTTGCTGTATTCGGTGGGTGTAATACCAGTGTAGGCCTTAAAATGCTTGTAGAAGTTGCTCTTGTCGGAGATACCTACTTGCAGGTGGAGTGCCGCCACCGCCGCGCCTTCCTCGTTGATGAGCCTCATGGCCTCCTTGATGCGCAGCTCCGTGCGCCAAGCGCGGAAAGTGGTGCCTAACTGGCTGGTGAAGTACCATGCCAGGAAAGTGCGGCTAAAGCCCAGTTCGGCGGCAATCTCCTCCACCGTTTGCTCATTTTCCACATATCGGCGGGCGTCTGCCCACTTTTTGAGGGCGATCCGCATAGCCTCTGCCTTTGCTTCTACGGGGCGAGGTGACTCTGCGCATACTGTCGGCTTTTCGGCTATGCTTTCCTTTTTTTCGCCGGAAGGCAGCACCTTCACAATAAAGGCCGACGAGATGCGGTAATTGACAATGTGCACACCCAGATACACATAATACAAAGTGTAGCACACGGTGAATGCGCACATTCCTGCACTGCCCACCGGCATCACTACCACGCATAGCGCCGCCACGCCCACGCCAAGGGCGGAAATGAAGCACCACTTTATCCATCGGAGTCGGCTGGAGAGGTCTTCTTCGTAGTTGCCCTCTATGTAGCGGCTGCTCTCGGTGTAGGTGCGGAAAAAACGCCGACTAAAGGTCACTAATTCAGCAATGTAAACAGCCGTTGAGGCATAAACAGCCACGGTGAACGCCTCCTTTCCCATGCTGCGTCCCACCACCAAGGTGGCTGCCACAGCCGAAGCCACCACTGCGCCACCACTGGCCAGCCACCGCATCGACGCTTTCTGTGGATTGATGAAGGTGAGGCACATGGCGGTGAACAGCAGCGCCTGCACCATGGCCACAAACAGCAAAGCCACACGCATAATGAGCGAGTCCACATCAGTGGGCCACAACGCGCTCGCCACATTCGACATCGCCAATGCCACATAAGCGCCCACTAGCCGCCACCGCATGCGGTTGA
>DLLC01000040.1:0-484 GCA_002476625.1 Porphyromonadaceae bacterium UBA7572
AAAAACGTTTAGGACAATATTGGAAATTACTACGAAAATTCATATTGTAAAAATTCTTTTGCCATAAATAATCATCCGTCATTTTTCCTCCAATCTTAGGTATCGGCAAATAAATATTTGGTATACAACACGCAATAAGTGAAAAATAATTCATACATTTGTATGTTTATAAGTTCTTTACTAAAGATTCATGCATTATGATGGATTCCTTGTATCTTCTCCAGTTTGCTTGTTTCGTATTTATGATTGTAACGGCAGCGTTTGTAGGGTTAAGCCGCCTGCACACCCGCTGGGTGAACCGTCGCTATGAGAAAGCTCGCTGGATGATATTCACAGCCTTGCTGGGGCTTGCCGGTCAATATGCCCTTCAGATGCAAGCCGGGTTTCGCGCTGAAAGCGACGACTTGGGGGCAGTGGTGAACATGCTCATCTACACCCCCTGCTTTATGCTCATCACTGATGGCATCTACACCATAGAGGCCAC
>DLLC01000040.1:534-1124 GCA_002476625.1 Porphyromonadaceae bacterium UBA7572
AGGCCACATATTCCCGCCGTGACAAGATTATGCTAATATACGGATTTGTGTATGCCACCATCATAGCCGCTTTTGGGGCGGGCTATGTACTGCATGGTAGCTATCATATAGGGGCATGGCTCTACGTGATGCTTGCGCTATTTGTGTTGGGAATAGTGTGTGGCATAGGCACGATTATGCGTGAGATGACAAAACGTCGAAAAATGCTGGAGACGATGGCAGGCACCGACCTCCTTCCGTACACTCGCCAGTCGCATGCCAGCCTGTTTATTCTATTCTCCACGGTTTTGTTTATTCCCGCAGCCATTCTGTCGTCCACGCTGCTCTATGTGATAGGCCCTGTCATGCTGCTGGCGCTGCTGTTCTTTATCATCACCTTCATATCACTTGGCAACAACTATACGCCTACCGATGAGCTTTTAGTGAAAGAGGCGGAGAGTTTTGCCAATTCCAAAAGTGATGAAAAACCATCGGCTGCGGCCAGCCCTTGCCAATCGCAGGTGCAGAATGATCCTGTCACAGCTGTGGCGCCAACATCGGTCGCGCATCGCATGCTGTCTGATGAACGGGTGGAGCAGATTCGCGGCAAA
>DLLC01000040.1:1181-3761 GCA_002476625.1 Porphyromonadaceae bacterium UBA7572
CGCAAACTTGAGGCTTGGTGTGCTGAAAAAGGCTACAAGGATAGCTCAGTGAATATGCTCACCCTTGCCCAAAGTCTTCACATACCGAAAGGCGACCTTACACTCTACTTCGACCAATGCCAGCACTCCACGTTCAGAATATGGCTCAGCAACATTCGCTTTCAAGCTGCAAAGGCCATGATGCTTGAATTCCCCGACTACAGCAACGACGTGATATCTGCAGAATGCGGATTCTCTGCGCGCACACAGCTGTATCGCATTTTCAAGACTAAGGAGGGATGCACGCCCACCGTGTGGCGCAAAAATCTGATGAAGTAGACTTAGCTTATACATATGAGTATCGCATAGGGTGTAGCTTTCTTCTGAAAGCTACACCTTTTTCGCGCCAAAGCTACACTTTTTCGCCCGAATGCTACATTTGCTTTTAGGGCGAATTTCTATTTTTGCAAAAACTACAAAATGACAAAAGAATTAACCATCAAAAGCAAATAGTCAATGACATCAAACCTACATTTGGCGACTTCAAGAACTGTAGCCACTGCAATTCTGCTGCTGGCTTTGATGTGGATGCCATCATTTGGCTCCACCGCACTTGCGCAGCCCTCCGAGCCTTATGCAGTGCTTGACGAAAATGGCACACTCACATTCACCTATGGCTCAAAGCCCGACAGCGCGTTCACATTGAATCACACCACATCGGGTGGCATGGTGGTGCCTGAATGGTTCTTTGCGTCGGTGAGAATAAAAAAGGTGGTGTTCAGCCAAAGTTTTGCTCAAGCTCGCCCCACCGACTGTACCAATTGGTTTCGTAACGCTGCAAATATTAAAATCATCGAAGACATTCAAAACTTGAATACAGAGCAAGTGACCTCGATGGAGGGAATGTTTTATGGGTGCGCCAACGTTACTACTCTTGACTTTTTCAATTTTAACACGCAAAACGTGACGGATATGTCATACATGTTCTACAAATGCCAGCGGCTCACCGAACTTGATCTGTCGATGTTCGACACAAAAAATGTGAAGAGCATGAGGTCGATGTTTCGAAAATGTAACCGGCTTGAGTATCTTAATATGCAGAACTTCAATACGCAGAGCGTGGCGGATATGAACTCCATGTTTGAGGATTGCGCTGTGCTTGCGTCGATTGATGTGTCGAGCTTTAACACAAGTCAAGTGACCGACATGGCTGATATGTTTTTTAAATGCCGTAAAATTACTACCCTTGACTTGCGGAATTTCTGCACACATAGTGTGACAAATATGTCAAGTATGTTTAATTACTGCACCAAACTTTCCACCATTTATGTGACTGACAACTTCACCACCACAGCAGTGAGCAAAAGCGACAATATGTTTACCGATAGTAAAGCTCTGAAAGGTGCCATCGCCTACGACGCAGGTAAAGTCACGAAAGATTTTGCCAACTACACCACAGGCTACTTTACGAAACTGGTGGGGACGCTTGGCGAGCAGATAATTGGCGCTGTGGGCAAGCCGCTTACTGCCGACAGCCTGATGATAAGTGGTGAGGATTTCGTGGCTTATGAGCCATTCCGTGTAGCCAAGGCGGTGTATGTCCGTGATGGTGATGGCAGCAAATGGGGCACACTGTGCTTGCCTTTCGCCATCATCCAGAACGAGGAAGAGTGCCAGTTCTATATGCTTGCTGGCATCAACGCGGAGAAAGCCGCGGTGGAGGCGGAAAGTTACCCGGCAGGATCTGTGATACCTGCCGGCACCCCTGTCATTTTTAAAATGAACGACGGATACACCGCTATTAGCATTGTGTCAAGTGATGCCGACATTGCACAAGCGCCAGTGGCAGACGTCGGTGGAGAAGCTGCCGATCACCTTGTTGGCACCTTTACAAAAAAGGAGAGTGATAACGGAGGCTTTGAGTTTTCCACTGGCTGTTATTTGATCTATGCCGACCAGTTCTGGCGGGCTGATGCCTTGAAGGACGAACATAAAGATGGCAAGGTGAATGCTATGGAAGCCCATATCCACGCTGCCACGGCCTTAGGCGAAACCGCACCGAGGGTGCTGAACTTTGTCGCGAGTGGTGGTGGCACCACTTCTGTCATTGAGCATGTGGTGGGTGATGTCGCTGACGATGCGGCCCCCGTTGAATATTATGATGCGCAAGGGCGTAGGCTATCTGCACCTCAGCAAGGTGTGGTGGTGGTTAGGCAAGGTGGCCGGGCTTTTAAAATGATGGTGAAATAGGGGTTGGCAGTGCTTTTTTTACCCGGGAAATGTGACAAAAATGTAATATCGTGGGGAGGGCTACACCTTTTTTAGGGGAAAGCTACACTCTTGTATAGAAATGCAACATTATGCATAAAAGAAAAACATTATTTTTGCATCAAGATTTTAGGGTGTGAGATTTTATTCTTATCAAAAAAAACGTTTCAAAATTGAAAGGCTGACGCTTTTATTTTTTTTCGATGCGAACCGAAAACCCACACAGGAAAACTCTGGCGTGTAAGTAGCAGCGGCTACTCATTTTTATGCTTTTGACATGATGCTGTGGTATTATTGTAGAACCAACGTTTATATATTACGGATATTGAAACG
>DLLC01000040.1:3813-23559 GCA_002476625.1 Porphyromonadaceae bacterium UBA7572
ATATTGAAACGGATATTGAACCCCACAAAATATTTTATAGTAGTTAAGCAGAACAATGAAATACTTGAAACACGATTTTGATACCAAGGAGAGCACTAACCCGGATTCTGGTGCCTGATAAACAATAAAAAAGAAGAGGGGGTGACATGAATAGCAAGTTCACCCTCTCTTTCTTTTTTTTACATCTGCCATTTACTCTCCATTATTACAGATTATGTGTATAAAAATACAACATTGAAAGCGATGTCATGTATGAGAATCGCAGTTTGGTAGGGTCTGTGGGGGCATAGAACAAGAGCCTTCCTCAGAGGTCTGCTTGCGGTTTTCAGAATCACATTTTCAATTTATGATTTTTAGACTTATAGGCGGACGTGGCATGCTGAGCCTCTAAAAGTATAGTCATGGTTTCACAAATCATTATTTTTGTGCCATCCATGGCGCTGGTGCAGATGTGGGGCGGTGGCTTAGCACTATGGTTTTGGTGAATGGCGTTTTTTTTGTAACTTTGTGGCGAAATTCATGAAGGTTAAGGAAATAACTTCCGCTATCGAGAAGGTTGCTCCGCTTTATCTCCAAGAAAGTTATGATAATGCGGGATTTCAAGTAGGCGACCCCGATAGCGTGATTACAGGCGTGGTACTCTGTACCGACGTTAGAGAGTGTATTGTGGATGAAGCCATAGCTTGTGGCGCCAACCTCATTGTTTCGCACCATCCCCTCATTTTTCACGGTTTTAAAAAACTCACTGGGCGCACCTATGTGGAACGCACGGTGCTGAAAGCTGTGCGTCATGGCGTAAGCATATACAGTGCGCACACCAACCTCGACAACGCTCGCGGAGGCGTGAACTATAAGATGGCTCAAAAATTGGGACTTGACAATGTGGAGGTGCTTGATCCGCAAGTGGGCACGCTTCGTAAAATTGTGGTGTTTGTTCCAAAAGAGCAGGCCTCCCTTGTGGAGCATGCGATGTGGAATGCAGGCGCTGGATGCCTTGGCGATTATGACAGATGCAGCTATAGAGTGGGTGGCGAGGGCCGATTCCATGCCCTTGACGGAGCCAATCCATTTGTTGGCGCAGTAGGCGAAGACCACGTGGAGCAAGAGTGTAGGGTGGAGGTGCTGGTGAACAAAGCACAGTGCTCGGCAGTGATTTCTGCCATGCTCGCGGCCCATCCTTATGAAGAACCCGCATTCGATGTGCTGCCGCTCGAAAATGCCGACAGACACAGCGGATCGGGGGTGGTGGGCGAGATACCAGAAATGGACGCTGAAGAATTTCTGTGTCATTTAAAAGAGGTGTTTGGCGTGACCACGGTGCGCTTCAGCGGAGATCTTCAGCGAAATGTGAAGCGTGTGGCGCTATGTGGTGGCGCAGGTTCTTTCCTTATAGGAAAAGCCATTGCGAAAGGAGCGGATGTTTATGTCACTGGCGATATGAAGTATCACGAGTTTCAGGGCTATGAGCATCAGATGATCCTTGCCGACATCGGCCACTACGAGAGCGAACAGTTCACCAAGGAAATTTTCGCCGACATCATTGCCTCGCTTCATCCCGATTTTGAGGTGAGGTATGCAAAAAAAGAAGAAAATCAAGTAAAATACATTTAATATAATTATGGCAAAAGAAAAAGAACTCAATGTGGAAGAACGCTTGAAAGCGCTCTACGAATTGCAGACCATTCTCTCGGAAGTGGACCGTATCAAGACACTTCGCGGAGAGCTACCTCTTGAAGTGCGTGACCTTGAAGATGAGATTGAGGGGCTTCAGACCCGTGTGGCTAAATATGACGAGGAAATAGCCACCCTCAACGCCTCTATCAAAGAGCAGACTGAAGTGGCTCAGAAAGCCGATGCGATGATCGCAAAGTACACAAAGGACCAGGACAACGTGCGTAACAACCGTGAGTATGACTTCCTTACCAAAGAAATCGAGTATCAGGAACTCAACATTCAGCTTGCTGACAAGAAAATCAACGATGCCAAGCATGCCATTGACGTGGTGAACACGAATATGGATGCCGCAAAGACACAGCTTGAAGACTGCAACCATGTGCTGACAGAAAAGAAGGGCGAGCTCGATGAAATCATCTCGGAAACAAAGCAAGATGAGGAAAAACTCCGCGAGAAGGCAAAGAAACTGGAGGCTAAATTCGATGATGAGCGCTTACTCAACGCATTCAAGCGCATTCGCAAGAATGCCCGTAATGGCCTTGGCATTGTGTATGTGTCGCGTAACGCTTGCGGTGGTTGCTTCAACCGCATTCCTGCCCAGCGCGAAAGCGAAATCAAGATGCACAAGAAGGTGATTGTGTGTGAGTACTGTGGACGCATTCTCATCGATAAAGACCTGGTGGGCATCAAGGACGAGCAGTAAAGCTGCAAGGTGCAGTTATTACTATTCCATAAGGTGTGCTGATAGGTGTCGGATGGATGTCTGTTGGCACACTTTTTATTTGTAGTTGTGTGCATGACCGTTTGTTTTTTGGTCTTGACACAATTATCAACATCAATGTAAATTCAATCACGATGATAATAGGAAACCTTTTGGACACAGCATCGGTGGAAATGCTTAACCCTTTGTTGAAAGAAGCGTTTGAATGGCTTCGTGCGTATTCCGCATCGGTTCATGCCACAGGCGTGGACAGGGTGGCGCTGAAAGAAAATGCACTGTGGGCCAATGTGGAAACACCCATGATGAAGAGTGAAGACGAGCAGGTGCTTGAAGTGCATCGGGCATATATCGATATCCATGTGCCAGTGGACAAGGCAGAGGTGATAGGTTACTTGCCAGCTTGCCGCTTAAGAAAAGTGCGTAAAGCCTACGATGAGGCTCGCGACATAGCCTTTTACGCTGATGCCCCATTGGCGTATGTCACTCTGCGCCCAGGAGAGTTCGCCATCATGACCCCTCAAGACGCACATGCTCCAATCATAGGAGATGGCCCCGTGAAAAAGATCTGCATGAAGGTGCGACTTTGACTCCCCAGGCGGAAAGACGCAACCCCATTCTGTGGTAACTGGTTGGAATACAAAGTGCTGTGAGAAATAACGAAGGGGTTGTTAATAACTTTAATTCAGGAATTTGTGTAAAAAAGCGGTATATTTTCTTATCTTTGTATTACCAATCAATCAGCATTAATGAACGGACAAGGCAAACTATATTTCCGCTACGGCACCATGGGCTCAGCAAAAACAGCACTACTGCTCACGCAGGCTTATAATTTTGAGGAGCGCAAGATGCAGTATCTGTGCATGAAGCCCATTATCGACAATCGTGAGAGCGCGAATGTGATTCGCTCGCGCATAGGCATAGAGCGAGAGTGCTCATGGATTTATCCCGAAATGGATCTTTATGAATATCTTAAGGGGGAGTTTGAACGCACACTCGAGGTGAAGGCCTGGGTGCTGGTGGACGAGGCACAGTTCCTGTCGAAGGAGCAAGTCGACCAGTTGGCCCGCATCGTGGACGACTATGGCGTGAATGTGGTATGCTATGGCTTGCGCACTGATTTTCAGTCGCACGTTTTTGAGGGCTCGCTTCGCTTGTTTGAACTTGCCGACAGCATTGATGAAATCAAATCGACCTGCACCTGTGGGCGAAAGACCATCATCAATGCCCGAATCGACGCAAATGGCGATGTGGTGACCGATGGCGACCAGGTGGAGATTGGCGGCAACGACAAATATGTGGCACTATGCAGAAGATGCTGGCGCAATCGCCGCATTGAGAGTGCCGAGCGCAATGCGCTGAAGTTTAGAGAAAGCTAAATATGACACATAACTACTCCTGAAAAAGGTGATGGCGAGCGATGCAAAAGCACCCCTCGCCATTTTTTAATCCACGAGTTTATGGAGCGCCCAGCTCACCACCGACAGCACAATGCTGAAGATGATGGCTGTGCCGAGTGCATGGAGCGTGGTGCCTTCAATGGTGAACGCATCGACAAAATGTGAGCAGAGCAGCACCATCATGCCGTTGATTACGATGGAAAACAGCCCTAAGGTGAGAATGTTGATAGGCAGTGACAGCAGCTTCACCACAGGCTTGATGACCACATTGATGATTCCCAGCACAATGGCCACCAGAATGGCTGCATACCATGGTTGGCAAGTCACATCATCGAGAAAATAGGAAGTAATGCCCACGGCCAGGGCGGAAACGAGGATTTTAGTTATCAGTTTTGACATAGTTGAAATGTTTGATTACACAAAGATGCGAAAAAAGACCGGTACAGCCGCAAAAAATGCCGAAAAAAAACATCTATATCAAAACTATTGCTTAATTTAGCATATTCGATTAATGCTTCAATCAACTAATGGCAAAATGAAATTTTCAGTGCATCGCCTCATCAGTCAGTCGCGGGATTATGTGATGATCGTGTTCGGACTATTTTTATGTGCTTTTAGCTTCTCGGCATTTATTATACCAGAAAATGTGGTGACTGGTGGCGTGACTGGTATTGCCACCATTGTGTATTTTCTCTCAAACCGCACCATCAACATTGCCATACCTAACTATGTGATCAATGTGGTGCTTCTTGTGGTGGCATTTCGGATTGTAGGAAAGCAGTTTGTGATTCGCACCATTTTTGGAGCCACGATTTTCAGCATATTCTTAGGAGTGCTGTCACCGCATTTTCCCCATCCGCTTGTGGCGCAGCAGCCGTTCATGAACATTATCATAGGCGCAGTGCTGTGTGGTGTGGGGCTTGGCATAACATTTTCACATGGTGGCAGCAGTGGCGGCACTGATGTGGTGGCGGCCATGGTGAACAAGCACAGCAACGTGTCGTTTGGGCGTATGATGCTGTATTGCGACTTGATTATCATCACCTCCTCATATTTCTTTTTCCATCATGTGGACAGCACGCTGTATGGCTATGTGTTTTTGGTTATCAACTCTGTGGCTGCCGATATGGCAATCAATAGGCGTGTGCAGGGGGTGCAGTTCCTCATATTCAGCGAGCAGTGGCTCGATATAGCCAACGCTATCAACAACGAGGCCCGGCGCGGTTGCACGCTTATCCACGGCACGGGCTGGTATAGCAAGCGGGATGTGAAGATGCTGCTCGTGGTGTGCCGTAAATATGAGAGCGTGAATGTGCAGCGCATCATCAAGCGCATCGATCCTCAAGCGTTCATTTCAATGTCGCCCACCGACAGCGTGTTTGGCCAGGGATTTGACGAGATGAAGGTGAAGCTGCACAAATATCAGCCAAAATTAAGCGACGAGAACACTGAAGTTCAAACCAAGGATGCCGCAGAGCATCTGCGGGGTCAACAAAAAGATATAACAGTTTAACCAAAATATGATTTTTTAAAAAAAGGGGATTTATTTATGAAAAAGATAGTTATAACTCTAATATTTGCCGTCATGGCGGCTATGGGTCTGTATGCACAAGGGAATATGTCGGTGGGCGTGGACTACAACTATTCCACAAAAGGGGGCGCATCCGGCTTGGGTGTGCAGCTGGAGTATGAGTTTGTGAAGAATTTCCGGGTGGCGCCTGAGCTGATTTATACTTTCTCGTCGGGCGACCATGGCCATTTCACCAATGTTAACCTCAACTTGCAGTATGTGGTAGGCACGGGCTCAGGCTTTGAGTTGTATCCAATGGCAGGCTTGGCTTATGTGAATGGCGGTGGAGCGGACAACTGTGGTGTGAATGTGGGCTGCGGCGCGGAATACGGCATCACCAGTGGTTTCTCCATCTACACTGAGCAAACTTTTCAGATGGTGAAACACTGCACGCGCTTTATCCCGGCTTTTGGTGTGAAATTCTCATTCTGATTGATGAACATATATGATGATGAAAACACTGCCGATAAAAGCCATGCTATTGGCTGCCACACTTCTTTCACTTGTGGCATGCAGCGATAAAGACCCTTTTGATGTGCCCGACGATATGGTGTCTCTCAACATGATGAACGAGGACCACGGCAAGACTATCATGGGCAATACCGACATCTATATCACCCGCGACATGAATTTCGTGTCGGCAGGAGTCTATTCCTTTATCGAGGTGATGAAGGCACAGGATTTAGGCCATGTGGAGGAAAACGAGCCAGAGCTTAACACCTTTACCGACAAGGCGGCGGTGGAGCAGTATGGCGGCTATCTCGCCATCCGTAAAGAGGATGTGGTGCGCTTCACATCGTCGGGCAGGGTGGCTGTGCTCATCGACCGTCCGTATTACCGCATGTGGGTGGACGACTTCATCTATGAGCCTAAAAAGCAGAGAGTGGGCGCCATTGTGAATTTCGCACAGTATATGCCAGTGAAGGCTGGGCTGCCTGATGCTTACACCGAGGTGGGAGCAGTGGCAGAGGACACACCACTGATTGTGTCGGTGCCAGCTAAAAAATGCGAGGGCATGATACCGGAGCCATACAACGCATATTTTGAGTGCAAGTTGGAGAGCAAGGCCAAGAAAAGCACTGGTTTTGAGATAAGTCTGCGTCCGGGCGCGCTGCAAAAGATGCCCGAGACGATGAAATCGCTCACCTTCCCGCTGTATGTGAGGTGCGACCGTGCCTGCACTATCCTCAATTTTCAAGTGAAGTGATCTTAAGTGCTCCGTAAGAAATGACAAAAAAGAAAGTCGCGCCTCATTGATTGAAGCACGACTTTTAATTTTTTCTGTAGTCAGAGGAAAATGACCTTTGCACAGGGGTGGGCTATCAGCCTTCAGAGATAGAGCCGTTAGGGCAAGCACCCTCGCAAGAGCCACAGCTGATGCAAACATCTGGGTCAATTTCATACTTGTCGCCTTCGCTGATTGCGCCAGTAGGGCAAACAGATGCGCAAGTTCCACAAGCTACACAAGTGTCATCAATTACGTATGCCATTGTTGTAAATAAAATTTATGAGTTAGTGAATAATTAATTATTAGTAAACTTTGACAAAAGTAGTGATTTAATTTGATATTGTGCCATAAAAACGGGAGAAAATTTTTCTGCAATTTCGATTTCTGCCGAAAATGACTGCCTTTTATGAGGATATTTTGTAATTTTGCTCTCCGATTTTTAAACTTTGTGGGCATGATATAGTCATAACCACCAAATTAAATGATTTGATGATGAAAAAATACTGTTACTTTGCTGCCTTGGCAGCTTCGCTTGTGTTTGCTTCATGCAAAAGCACTACTGCCACGCTCTCCGACAAGTCGTACACTATCACCGAACTGAACGGCACGCCACTGCAGAAGGTGGAAGCCACGCCCACCATTTCTTTTAAGGGCAAGCGTGTGAACGCCACTGTGGGGTGCAACCAGATTTTTGCCGACTACTCTGTGGCTAAAGATGGTAAAATCTCGTTCACCACTGGCGGAATGACGCGGATGATGTGCCCCGATGTGATGCGCGAGAATGAATTTGTTGATGCGTTCAACAAAGTGGCAAGTTATAAGATTTCAGCCGATGGCACAGAGGTGAGTTTCCTCGATGGCGAAGGCAAAGTTCTTTTCAAGGCTAAGAAATGACGCCTTGTGCATAACCGCCGTAATTCCATTACGCGTAATTTGAAATAATAATAGATGCTTAAATCGGCGCAGTATTTGGTAATGCCCGATTTAAGCATTATTTTTGTAAACAGAAAACCATAACTTTACTCCTGTTTTGGTTCCAAAAGCGGGAGTGGCACAAAAAATATGCAAGACTGGAGAGAAAAACTTGGCGCAGCTTTCAACGTGGAAGTGCCCACTGAACAAGAAATTAAGGCAGCTCAGTCCTCTGCCACCGAGGCCAAAGCCGATGCCCTTGCACAGCAGGGCGGACAAATGGTGAACGTGATGCTCGACAAAAAGGGGCGTAACGGCAAGAAGGTCACGCTTGTAACCGACCTTCTGTGCGATGATGAGGAGCTGAAGCGACTCGCAGCCGAACTGAAGCGGCATTGTGGTGTGGGCGGATCTGCCCGTGGCGGGGAAATCCTTATTCAAGGCGATTTCCGAGAAAAAGTGGTGCAGATGCTCAAAGGCATGGGCTTCAAGGCTCGGATTATTTGAGCTGCAGGTTGGCGAATAACAATTACATAACATTAAAAATACATAATACCTGTGGAGAAAATGAACCAACACACAAAAAACCTTCATGTGATTAAAGCCTCGGCTGGCGCGGGCAAGACGTTTACGCTCGCTAAGGAGTATATTGAGCAACTGCTATGGGGGGGTGATGGCAATTTGCGTCCGCTACACAGTTGCTACCACCAGCACATTTTGGCCATCACTTTCACCAACAAGGCTACGGCAGAGATGAAAGAGCGCATCATCGTGCGCCTCTATGAACTCTCTCAAGGCACTTGCGGCGCCTATGAGCAGAGTTTTTTGGCAGCTCACCCTTCCACTTCGCCCCAGCAACTGAAGGAGGCGGCAAAGGCGGCGCTTGAAGACATTCTGTTTGATTACACGGCTTTCAACGTGAGCACTATCGACTCGTTTTTCCAGACGGTGCTGCGCACATTTGTTTATGAGCTTGACCGTGAATATGACTACGACCTTCAGCTCGATGAAAAATACGCTATGCTTCAAGCCGTGGGCGGACTGATGCAGAGTGTGGGCGACGGCAGAAACACGGGCTTTCTTGCAAAGTGGGTAGAGAATTATGTGTCGGAACAGGTGCGCAACCAGCACGACTGGAATTTTTTCGGCAATAAGATGGTAGCAGACTTGGCTGATTTTGCAAAAGTGCTTGGCAACGAGCATTTCATGAAACACCACGAAGAAATCAGGGATTACCTGAAGGATGTGGGTGATGGCGGGAAATCACGCCTGGCAAAGTTTCAGTCGGCATTGGCGAGCGTGAGGGCAAAACGTGAGGCTGATGCGGCAGGCTTTTATGTGCATGTGGCTGATTTGTTGGGGGAGATGGGCATAACCGCCGACCAGCTCAACAAACGGTACCCGCTCTTTAAGCTGATGAATGTGAGCGATGTGGCATCAATGAGCGACAGTAATCTGAAGACACTGACAGCCTATGCCGACGATGTTAAAAAACTTCAAGGAGCCTTCAAGAAGGGCGCGCTCACCGACGCACTGATGGAGCAATATCTGCCAAGGCTTCAGTCCATGCTCAAGCAGTATCTTGCGTGGATTGAGACCATGAACGTGGCTCAGTCGATAGTGTCAAACCTTTGGCAACTTGGCTTGCTTGGAAAGATTGACGAATACCTGGAGCAGTTTCGTAAAGACAACAACCAGATTCTCATCTCCGACACCGCCGACCTGATTGCCAAGGTGCTTGAAGGTGGAGTGCCGTTTCTCTATGAGCGAATGGGCGTGTGGCTCAATCATTTTATGATTGACGAGTTTCAGGACACCAGCCGTAAGCAGTACGACAACTTTAAGCCTCTCCTTGAAAATAGCCTCTCTACCGGGCATTACAACCTTATCATTGGCGACGAGAAGCAGAGTATCTACCGCTTCCGGAACAGCGATCCCGACTTGTTTCAAACGGCGCTTCCGACAGAATTCCGCGCTTACTACGACGATTCTGTGGATTTGCATATCAACCGTCGCAGTGCAAGGCTTGTGATAGCCTTCAACAATGAATTTTTCAAGCTGGTGCTCGATTACTATAAATCAAACCATAATTCATTTGAAAAATTACAGAAAACGTATAGCAAGCTGCACCAGGACTATCCGGTGAATCCCGACAAGGAGAAAGAGGACGCTCGCGCCAAAGGGTTTGTGAAGCTGAACCTGGTGTACGGCGCTCCTAACAGCAAGAATAAATCTTCGTTTCCTGTCTATACCGACAAATCCACGGGCGAGAAATACTACGGCAAGAGTGGCGTGTTGAAACTGCTTCCCTACTATATCCTCGACCAGCATGAGCGGTTGGGATTCCCGTTTGGCAAGATTTTGGTGTTGGTGAACCAAAACAAAGAGGGAGTGGACGTGGTGAACGCCATTTTAGACTACAACCAGCAACACCCCGATAGGCTTGTGAACATCGTGTCGGCAGAGTCGCTGCTGCTCCAGAACTCAGCGGCTGTGCGAATGATTGTGAGCGTGCTTTATTTCATCAACTCGTCGCAGTGCGTGCCTGATGACGTGGACGGCGAAGAAGAAGCCGATGGCTCTCTCTCGGCGGCACAGAGTGTGGAAAAGCAGCGATTGAGAGTGCAGTTTTTTTACAAAGTGCTGCATGATTTTGGCCATGCCTTAGGTGAGAAAGGAATAGACGCTGACCCTGGTCAGCTGTTAACCGATGTGTTTAGGGATAACGATGCGTTTCGCGCCAAGCCGGAAAAGGAACAGATGGCTATTTTTGCCGAGCAGCTGAAAACACTGCTGCCCAATTCTCAGAGCGAACAGGCGAGCCTTTCTGGTGTGGTGGATAAGATTATCAAGGAATTTTTGGAGCCCATAGGACTGAACAAGGGCGCAGAAACTTCTTTTTTGCTGGCATTTCAAGGCGTTGTGCTTGATTTTTGCTCGCAGCGGAGCAGCGGAGGCACTATTTATGAGTTTTTGAAATATTGGGAAGCGAAAAAAGACAAATTAGCCATCGACTCTGGGCAAAACGAAGATGCCGTGGAGGTGATGACCATCCACAAGGCCAAAGGCTTGGAGCGCGCCTGTGTGATTGTGCCTTTTGCCGACTGGCAAATGGAGCGAATGGATGAGCTCTGCTGGGTGCCGCGTGCCAACTGGCTGAGCCCAGATGGCTCCGACTCATCAGTTGCTGCACCTTTTATGAATGTTCCTTCTTCAGAAGCCGATGCCGACATAGTGCCGCCGCTGATTCCGATACCCGGAAGGTTGCTTGCCAAGCTTGCGCCGTTAGCGTCGTTCTCCTCCCCATTGCTGGAAGAGTGTGTAATCGACAGTCTGAATAAATCGTATGTGGCATTCACTCGCCCGCGTCAGGCGCTTCACATATTTTCCTCCACATTGTCGGAGAGCTTCAATGGCGAATCGTGCACCTATATAAATGAGCAACTGCTCACCATTTTCCCAAAGATTGAAGGATGTAAAACGGTGAAAAGCGAAGATGAGGACACGAAAGGTCTTGTATCGTATTACTGCATAGGTGAAGAGGAAATGTATGAGGAGCCTTCCGCCTCGCCCGATGATGTGGTGATAGAGCAGGAAATGATGCCCGACTACACTGTGAGGCCTGCGCTCGACAGGCTGAGGGTGAAACTGCCCGAGCTTGTGACCGAGAGTCAGGAGAGCGGTAACCGCCTGCATCGAATCATGAGCCGCATTCGCACGAAAAAAAATGTGGATAAGGCTATCGAATATGCTGTGAAGCGGCGTATTATTGGCGATGAGGGCGAGTGGTCGGTGAGCAGAACCAAGGCGTTTTTGCATAGGCTGACGACCGACCCACAGACCGCACCCTGGTATGCGGAAGGCAATCGGGTGTACAACGAGCGCGCCATACACATTCCTGCCACCGAGTCATCCCCAGCCCGCCATCTTCGCCCCGACCGCATAGTGCGCACGCCCGACGGCCGCGCTTTGGTCATCGACTACAAGTTTGGCGACGCACCGAGTGAAAAGCAACAGAAGGCCTACATTCGCCAGGTTAAGACTTATTGTGGCATACTGTCGAAAATGTGGAATATGCACGTTGAAGGGTATCTTCTTCATGCCAAGTCGTTTACGGTTTATCAAGTGGTGTAGGGAAAATGGTATAATGGCGAAACTATGATGCTTACAATGCAAATATCCGTCGGTGTCATTCTTTCGGCAGGCATAGCATTGTGCCTGCTGGTAATGGGCGTTGTAATAGCCGCAGGTAAGGCCGATGGCTTGATTGCGGGCTATAATACTGCCCCAGCCGATGAGAAGCAAAAAGTGAACATTGGGCGGCTCCGGTGGCTTGTGGCAGCGCTGCTATGGCTCAGTGGAGTTTATGTGGTGCTGATTACCTTCATTTCCGATGCCTTGGTGTGCTTGGCCTTGACAATGGCCTTGATAGCCATAGCAGTGGCGGCGGTGATTGTCGCCAACACCGTTTGCTTCAAGCGATAGCAAAATGTGACCTTGGGAAAATTTTGAAAAATGTGGAGCGTGGTTCTGAACTATGGTTTCTTTTTCTTACCTTTGCAAGTTGAAAAGAAGTGTGATTATTAGAAAATAGATAGAAAAAGATAAAAATATGTCGATAGATAATATTTTAGCACAGTCCACCGCCGATGCGGTGAAGGCGCTCTATGGAGTGGATGTGGCAGCGGAAAGTATCGTGCCTTCCACCACCAAAAAGGAGTTTGAAGGAAATTTGACGATTGTGGTGTTCCCTTTCTTGAAGGCGTCGCACAAGCGCCCGGAGGACACTGCCCAGGAGATTGGCGAATACTTGGTGTCCCATTGCGAGGCAGTGGAGAAATTCAATGTGATTAAGGGATTTCTCAACATCACCATCAAGCCTTCATTCTGGACTTCCGTGCTTCAGCACGTGGCTGCTGACAAGGAGTTCGGTTTCAAGCCAGTGACCGACAAGAGCCGTCTGGTGATGATAGAATACTCTTCGCCTAACACCAACAAGCCCCTCCACTTGGGCCATGTGCGCAACAATCTGTTAGGCTTCAGCCTTGCGAAAATTTTAGAGGCCAATGGCAACAAGGTGGTTAAGACCAACATCGTGAACGATCGTGGCATCCACATCTGCAAGTCGATGCTGGCATGGCAAAAGTGGGGAAATGGCATCACTCCCGAAAAAGCAGGCAAGAAGGGCGACCATCTGATTGGTGACTTCTATGTGGCTTTCGACAAGCACTATAAAGCCGAACTGCAGCAACTCATGGACCAGGGCATGACCAAGGAAGAGGCCGAGGCCGCATCGCCACTGATGAAGGAAGCTCGCGCCATGCTCAAGAAGTGGGAAGACGGTGACGAGGAGGTGCGCTCACTCTGGCGTATGATGAACGACTGGGTGTATGCCGGCTTCGATGAAACCTATGCCCGCCTGGGTGTGAGTTTCGATAAAATTTACTACGAGAGCAACACCTATCTTGAGGGTAAGAAAAAAGTGCTTGAAGGACTGGAAAAGGGCATTTTCTACCGCAAAGACGACAACTCTGTGTGGGCCGACCTTACTGCCGATGGCCTTGACCAAAAACTTCTGCTCCGCACCGATGGCACATCTGTGTATATGACACAAGACATCGGCACAGCAAAACTCCGTTTCCAGGACTATCCCATCGACCAGATGATATATGTGGTGGGTAATGAGCAAAATTATCACTTCCAAGTGCTGTCGCTCTTGCTCGACAAATTGGGCTTCAGCTGGGGCAAAGACTTGATTCACTTCTCCTACGGCATGGTGGAACTGCCTAACGGCAAGATGAAGAGCCGTGAGGGCACCGTGGTGGACGCTGATGAACTGATGGACGAGATGATTGCCACCGCCAAGAAGATGAGTGAGGGCCGCCTGAAGGGTGTGCCGGAAGAAGAAATGGACGATGTGTACCGCATCATTGGGCTGGGTGCGCTCAAATATTTCATTCTGAAAGTGGACCCACGCAAGAATATGCTCTTCAATCCGCAGGAGTCGATCGACTTCAATGGCAACACAGGCCCATTCATTCAGTACACCTACGCGCGCATTCGCTCCGTGCTCCGCAAGAGCGAGGCCGCCGATGCACAGACCGACATCACCGCCTATGAGCCAAATGAAAAGGAGATAGAGATTATCCAGCGCATCGCCGACTTCCCCACTGTGGTTTCGGAGGCAGGCCGCACCTACAGCCCCGCGCTGATAGCCAACTATGTGTTTGAGCTGGCGAAGAGCTACAACCAGTTCTATCACGACTATAGCATACTGAAAGAGGAGAACGGCGTGACCCGTGCATTCCGCCTGAAGCTCTCCAGCACTGTGGCAGATATTCTTCGACGCGGCTTCAGCCTGCTTGGAGTGGAGGTGCCAGAGCGAATGTAAGCAGTTTGGCACGGTTTTTGCTTCTTTACACTATCAGTGATATTTGAAAATGGATTATTAACTTTATTAAAATAAGAGGAGATTATGAACAATCTTGATTATCTCAACAGTCAGCAACAAGGTTTCAGCACTGTCACTGCCGCTCAGGCAGAGTTGAGTATGTCGTCTTACATAGCAAGAACGATGCAACGCGTGTTTGGCAAAATGTTCTTGGGCATTCTTGTCACGGCATTCGTCTCGCTCGGTATTGCAAGCACCCCTGCCATTCTTGAAGCAGTGTTCTCAAGCAAATTTCTGTTTTTCGGTTTGATTATTGCCCAGTTCGGTCTGGTGATCTGGCTCTCAGCGGGTATCAACAAAATGAGCGCAGGCACAGCATCACTGCTGTTTTACCTCTATTCAGCCATAACCGGTGTGACACTCACTCCGATATTCTTCGCTTACACAGGTGATTCCATCATCAAGACATTCTTTATCACCGCAGGCACTTTTGGCGCAATGGTAGCCTATGGCTATGTCACCAAGAAAGACCTCAGTAAGATGGGCTCAATCCTGTTTATGGCGCTCATCGGCTTGGTTTTGGTGTCGTTGGTTAATATGTTCTTGGCAAGCTCTGCCCTCACTTGGGGTATCAGTGCCGCCGGAGTGCTCATATTTGTGGGTCTCACGGCATGGGACGTGCAGCAAATCAAGCAGATGGCTTATGAAACGAGCGAACAGAATGTGGGCAAGCTCGCCGCTATCGGCGCCCTCACCCTCTATCTTGATTTCATCAACCTGTTCCTCTATTTGCTCCGCATATTCGGCAACCGTGACTGATGAGTGAGAAATATGATTAAGAAGTCAGGTGTTAAGCACCGGGAGAAATCATAATTTGTGTCGGCATTCATTTTGATATGAGTGTCGACACTTTTTTGGCGGAAAAGCACGTGGACTGCACAATAATAAAGGAATTTTATAGTTATAATTTCAACGACCAATATATTATAATTGATGAAACTGATAAAAATTTTTATATTCGCAGCAGTGTTTGCCACCTGTGCAATCTCTGCTAAAGCAGATGATTCCGACATCAAGGACCAAGACTTTAACCCTATTACCACAGGTGTAAGCTCGATTGGCATCACACCTGACGCGCGCGGTGCCTCCATGGGCGACCTCGGCGCAGCCACTGACCCAGATGTGAACTCCCAATTCTGGAATGCGTCGAAATACGCCTTTGCGGAAAGCTCCGCTGGTGTGGCGCTGAGCTACACGCCTTGGATGCGTAAGATTGTGAACGATATATTTCTCGCCAATCTTGCCGGCTACTGGAAAATAGGCGGTGGCGACAATCAGGCGGTGAGCGCGTCGATGCGCTATTTCTCCTTGGGCGAGATACAAAGCCGCGAGGAAAGTGGTGCTTCAGTGGGCAGCATTAATCCGTTTGAAATGGCAGTGGATGTGGGCTATTCCCGCAAATTGAGCGAAAAGTTCTCGATGGGCGTTGTGCTCCGCTACATTTACAGTGACCTTGGCTATTCTGAGTATTCTTCAACCGAGGGCAGCAAAGGAGCATCGGCATTTGCCGCCGACATATCTGGCTACTTCACCACCTATCCTGTGATAGGGCGAAACGAGTGCCAGTGGTCGTGGGGCTGGAACCTTTCGAATGTGGGTTCAAAGGTGTCGTATGACCATGGCGACAACCCTGCGTTCTTGCCCACAAACCTGCGCATAGGCACCGCTTTCACCTTCCCGCTTGCCGACTACCACAATCTCACCTTCTCACTCGATGCCAATAAGCTCCTGGTCCCGGCGAAGCCCCGCCTGTCAGACTATGATAATGACCAGGAGGCCTATGAGACAGCTCTTCAAGCCTGGAAAGACAAATCGTCGATTTCCGGTATCTTTGACTCTTTCGATAAAAACACCTTTAAGCGCATCACCTATTCAGTGGGCGCTGAATATGCCTATAATCAGCAATTTTTCCTTCGTGGAGGTTATTTCCACGAAAGCAAATTCTCCGGGGGCAGACGCTACTTCGGCTTCGGTGCGGGTTTTGCCCTCAATGTGCTTAAGATTGATGCGTCGTATATGATTGCCACTGCGCAAAATAGTCCACTCGACCAGACACTTCGCTTCACCTTGTCGTTCGACATGGACGGCATTAAGAATCTGTTTGGCCGCAAATAATCCCACAAAAAAAACTGCGCTTTATGAGAATAGGAATGGGTTTTGACGTTCACCGTTTAGTGCCTGGCAGGGAACTGTGGCTTGGCGGTGTGAGAATTGAGCATTCTCTTGGCCTGCTGGGACACAGCGACGCAGATGTGGCGATACATGCCTTATGCGACGCCCTGTTAGGCGCGGCTTGCCTGCGCGACATTGGCTATCATTTCCCCGACACCGATCCTCGCTACAAAGGCATCGACAGCCGCAAACTCTTGCGTGAAGTGGCTCGCTTGATTGATGGTCAAGGCTATAAACTTGGCAACTGCGACATCACCATCTGTGCCGAGCGTCCGAAAATCAATCCCCACATTCCTGCCATGCAGGAGCAGCTGGCGGCATGCATGGGGTGTGCGCTTACACAAGTGAGCATCAAGGCCACTACCACCGAGCACCTTGGCTTTACGGGACGCGAGGAGGGCATCTCGGCCTATGCTGTGGCGCTCTTGGAGGAAAAGTAGCACTTTCCACGCGTCCGCTATACGCGCTTTGTATTCCCCTCCCAAGTGCGCACTGTAAATCTTATCCATAATTATGTAATTTCACATTGAGCGTAGGTGTGTAACTTTGCATCACATAAAAGTTGTGAAATTTGATATAGTAGGATATGAAAGTTAGCAAGAAGTCTTTAACATTAGCAACCCTGGCAGTTTCGCTTTTGCCACAGATGGTACAGGCACAAGAAGTGGCAGTTACCGACACCATGCCAGAGGATTACAAGTTGGGTGATGTAGTGGTTCGTGCCACAAATGGCTTGCGCTCAAAATTAAGAGCCGAGAATGTAGATATTATTGGACAAGGCCAACTGATACGTGCCGCCTGCTGCAATTTGGGCGAGTCGTTCACTACTAATCCCTCGGTGGATGTGAGCTATAGCGACGCCGCCACAGGTGCGAAGCAAATCAAGCTGCTCGGCCTGTCGGGCACTTATGTGCAAATGCTTACTGAGAATGTGCCAAACTTGCGAGGGGCCTCACTTCCATACTCACTTGGCTATGTGCCAGGACCATGGATGCAGTCTATTCAGGTGAGCAAGGGGGCATCGAGCGTGAAAAACGGCTATGAAAGCACCACAGGCCAAATCAATATAGAGTTTATGAAGCCTCAGCTCACCGAGGGAGTTCACGCCAATGCCTATCTCGACACCGATTTGAAGCAGGAGGTGAATTTAGACGGCAACCTGCACATCACCGACCGCCTCTCCACCGGACTTCTTGCCCATTTCGAGAATAGGCAGACAGAGCACGACGGCAATGGCGATGGCTTTATGGATATGCCAAAAGTCAGACAGTATAATTTGATGCACCGGTGGGCTTATTTGTCGCCCACATGGATTAGCCAGCTCTCTGTGCGCATGCTTCGGGATGAGCGCACCGGCGGGCAGAGCGCCAAGCACATGTCCCCACAAGATATGGCCGTCCCTCTCTACACCACATCGGTCACCACCAACCGCTATGAGGCACAGTGGAAAAATGGCTTCACGCTGAACGCCGAACATGCCACATCGCTCGCTCTGATGCTTCACGGCTCATGGCATGACGCTTGGAACGAGTTCGGAAACACGCAGTATGATGTGACACAGAAAAACGGTTATGCCCAGCTGATGTTTGAGACCGACTTCACCGACCACCATAACCTGAGCGTTGGGGCATCGGTCAACCACGATTATTACAGCGAACGGTTCAATTTGTTTGGGGCATCAGCCAACCCGGGTAGAGGGGCTGACAAGGAAACCACTTCTGGTGTATATGCCCAGTACACTTATAAATTAGGCAGCAAACTCACCGTGATGCCTGGCGTGAGATGGGACTACTCCAGCGTGTATGGCGGATTCTTCACACCTCGCCTGCATGTGAAGTACACGCCTGTGAATGCGCTCACTTTGCGGGCTTCTGTGGGCAAGGGCTACCGCTCACCCCACGCTTTGGCTGAAAACGCCACCCTTCTCGCCACCGGACGGAAGGTGCTGTTAAGTGATAACTTGAAGCAGGAGGAAGCATGGAACATGGGCGTGTCGGCAGGACTGAATTTGCTGGTGGCTGACAAGTATCTGGAGGTGAACGCTGAATACTACTACACCGACTTTTTGCACCAGATGGTGGTGAACTATTCCCAGGCGGGCACCACGGGCGAACGTATTCTCTCTTTTGAAAACCTCGACGGGAAAAGCTATAGCCATACCTTCCAAATCGACGCCACCTATCCACTGTTCAGCGGATTCACCGCCACTGGCGCATTCCGCTTGAATGATGTGAAATGCACTTACGATGGCGTTTTGCGTCGCAAGCCTCTCACTTCTCGCTACAAGGGGCTACTTACACTTTCGTATAAGACCCCGCTGGAATTGTGGCAGTTCGACCTTACGGCCCAGCTCAATGGCGGCGGCGAACGCTACGACCGCACAAAATATTCATCGTATTTTCAGCTTCAGGCGCAAGTGACCAGAGAGTTCCGCAATTTCAGCATTTATTTGGGCGGAGAGAACCTGACCAACTATAAAATAAAGAACCCCATACTCGACGCACACCATCCGTGGGCATCCTCATTCGACGCCACTCAAATTTGGGGGCCGATAACAGGGGCCATGGCTTATATAGGCGTGCGATTCAAATTGGAAAAAATTTAACGGTACAATCAATCATCATAATAAAAATATCGCTATGAAAAAGATTTGTTTATCAGCAATGTTTATGGCGCTGTCGATGGGCGTATTCGCTGCTGCTGCCCAGTCGCACAAAACCGACACTTTGGTCGTGACTACCAATCCACAGATGCACTGCCAGAGCTGCGAGAAGAGAATCAAGTCGAACATACGGTTTGTGAAAGGCACAAAAAGCATCGATACCTCTATCGGCAACCAGACGGTCACCATTGTGTATGACCCCTCAAAAACCGCCTTCAGCGACTTCGTGGCAGCCTTCAAGAAAATAGGCTACGAAATAAAGGATGTGAAGAAGGGAAAATAATGCCTTTATGGGGAGCGTATGAAACTGTTTATCAAAAATATGGTTTGTCCTCGCTGCATTATGGCAGTGAGGACAACGCTCGTGAATATGGGGCTTGAAGTGAATGACGTGGATCTTGGTGAGGCTGAGATAGAAGGCAGTCTGGACGAGGAACAGCGCAAAAGGCTGTCGGTCGCCTTAGATGAGTTAGGGTTTGAACTTCTCGACGATCCTCGCACTCAGCTTGTGGAGCAGCTTCGCGTGGCGGTGATGGAATGGGCAAGAATCAGTGGAGAGCACCCCAAGCTCTCAGAATATCTGAGCCAGCGCATTCATAAAGACTACAGCACGCTGAGCAAATTGTTCAGCGAGGTGAGAGGTATCACTATTGAGCGTTTCGCTATACTTCACCGCATTGAGTACGCGAAAGAGCTACTCCGCTACAGTCAGCAGACCAGCAGCGAGATAGCCTACGCATTAGGCTATAGCTCACAGGCGCACTTTTCCGCACAGTTTAAGCAGGTGACGGGAATGACACCGAAAGAGTTCAGGAAAATGAAAGCTAACCACCGCATTTCCTTGACAGACATTTAACGGCCGCTATGCCGAATATTAGGCACGGGGTTTATTTCTCCGACTCGTCGAGCTGCTGAATGATTTTCTGCACCTCCTCATTAGTGGCGGTGAGCTTTTCCTT
>DLLC01000040.1:23612-55502 GCA_002476625.1 Porphyromonadaceae bacterium UBA7572
GGCGGTGAGCTTTTCCTTGCATATTTTCAGCAGTTCTGCTGAGCGCTTGGTGTATTCTCCGAGTTTGTCGACGGAGCATTCTGGGCTTTGCATCAGCTGCACGATGTTTTCAAGTTCCTTCACTGCTGATGAGTAGGTGAGTTCGTTTTGCTGTTCCATATTATTGTTTGTCTATATTTTATCGTCTTTAATACTTGCATTGGCTGTGGCCACCACTTTGCCATCGCGGAAATGGATGGTCAGTTTATCTCCTGCTTTAATCTGTGATGCATCGGTCTTGATGTCGCCGCACATGACCACCGTATAGCCGCGTGCCATCACCTTTCTTGGTGAGAGCAGTTCCAATTTGTCTGTCAAGGCCTCCAACCTCATCGTTTCTTTCAGCCTGATTTGCGCCACGGCATTCTTAATGGCATCTTTATGACGCAACAGCGTGGCGTCTTCGCTGTCTATCCGGCGCTGCACATGCAGAGGTATGTTCTGCAAGAAATTTTGTAGGCGCAGAAAGTTTGTGTCGATAATGCGCTGTGAGAGAATGGGGATGTTTCCAGCGTAATACGACAGTTGCTCCTTGGCTCTTGCGATGTAGTCGCGCGCGATAGTTACCACCTGATTGCTCAGGTCGGTAATGTGTGCCAAGGCGTTGGCTGCTTGCAGAATGATGTACTCCGCCGCAGCCGTAGGCGTTTTTACACGGATTCCTGCCACATAATCGAGCACCGTTACATCTCTTTCATGTCCGATACCCACAATCACGGGGAGCGGAAACGTGGCCACGCGGCGTGCCAAATCATAATTGTCAAACGAGTTGAGCTCGGCTGTGCCGCCACCACCTCTAATGATGACCACGCAGTCGAATAAATGCCTGCTGTTCTCCACCTTGTCGAGTGCTTCCAACACCGATGGCACCGTATTGGCTCCTTGCATAGAGGCCTGGAAAAGGCATGGGTAGAAGCAGACTCCATATTTATTGTCGGTGAGCTGCTTCATAAAGTCGCCATATCCGGCCGCCCCTGCGGCGGACACTATGGCGATGCGCTGTAGCACGGCTGGTACGGGCAGCGACTTGTTTTGGTCAATAAAGCCCTCCCTTGTGAGCCGGTTGATAATTTCCTGGCGGCGACGCTCCATGTCGCCCAGGGTGAACTCCGGGTTGATGTCCTCAATCACCACACTTATTCCGAACTGGGGGTGGTAAGTGGCGCTTACGCATACCATCACTTTCATATTGCTGGAGAAGTCGTGGCCTGTGATTTTCTTGAATTGCGCATTGAGAAGGCTGAATCGGCTTGCCCAGATGTTAGCGCGGATTTTGGCCACGGTTTCACCTGTCTGTGGGTGCTTTTGAAGAAGCTCAAGATAGCAGTGGCGGTTCACTCTCACATCGGTAGTTTCTGCCACCACCCAGCAGTGCAGCACGCTTGGGTCGCTAATCAGGAGCTTGATGCGGTTGTTGAACTCTAAAAGCGATATGGATTCAAGAGCGTTTCTTGTGCCGTTGGCATTTATAGTGTCGGTTTCTTCAAGCATGGCGTAGAGGTGGTTATTTTAAGCGTTTGAGTTTTGTGCCCACTATGCCGTAAGTGATGTCATCGTTGAGATAAGGGCGAATCTTGCTGTATTCACTGTGGGCGAGAAACGCCTCCATCTGCTGCGACACCACGAGCTGGCCATCGGCCTTGCCAAATGTCATCATGATGAGTGGAAAGCTAATGTGGCGTATCACTTCTTCCACCATGCTGCGTGGCGTTCCTTTTTTTATGAAGAACTTTATGGTAGGCGCATCGCCAGCCATGCACTTGCTAACTGGTATGGGCTTCCATCTCGTGCTGTAAAAGGAGATGCGGCTGTCGAGCGCTGGCAGTTTCACCGTCTCCACCACGGCTATCACCGTGTCGCTTTTTCCTTTGGTGAGCAATTTCAGCTCCACTTGCTTCACATTGGAGCATCGCACCGACATGTAGGTGGCATCTAACGAGTCGATTTTGGCTGTGCCGCCATGAAGATTGTCACTCTCAATTTTTTTCCCTTGCTCAGCCATGGTAATCATAGCTGCTCTCACTCCTTGTGTGAGCAGCTCAAACACGTGGCCTGGTTCGGAGATAAAGAAGTCGCGCACATTTTCCGCCCCTGCCGACATGGCGGCAAGGAGTGCGCACAAGGCTAATATTTGACGTTTGATTTTCATTTCGATTGTTTTTTACTTATCGTCCCGTCGTTCTCGATGGTGAGGGCAGAGTTACTAATGTCGGAGAGCGTGAGGTCGCGAATCTCACTGATGGCGGCTCCACTCTTGTCGGTTTTTGGACCAGCCATGTACTGCTGACGGAAAGCGTGGATTTTTCCGCTTTTGAACTTACCGTCTTTTGTGCTGATATTCAAAGTGATGCATGGCGCTATGCCTGTGAGTCCGGAAATCCCCATGCCGCATGTGCAGAAGTTGCCCAAGCTGTAGGCGATGAAGTGTCCTCTATATAGTTCAATGGCGCGCACCACATGTGGACCAGAGCCGAACACCACATCGGCGCCCAAGTCGATGCATCGGTGGGTGAATGTGCGTAGGTCGCCTCGGTTATCGCCGTGAAACATCTCCGCACCTCTCTTTGGCAGATGGCGCGCCGCGCTTCCCTCTGCGCCGCCATGGAAGCACACGATCACAACATTAGCCTTGCTCCGGAGCGTGCTCACAATGTTTTTAACCAAAAGCGAGTCGTGAAGGTTGGCGTTGTACAGCTCTGTGCCGAACGATGCGAATCCGTAAGTCACGCCACCTATCTTTTTATAGGCCGTGAAGGTGTGTGCCGCGCCTTTCTTTGCAGGGTCTCTTGCTCCAGCGAAACCAATTTGCGCCTCAGCCAAGGCTTTCTCCGTGTAGGCGATAGGCTCGCTGTAGAAGTCATAAATATGATTGTTGGATAGTCCGAGGAAGTCTAACCCCGCCTCTTTCAGGTATTTGGCATAACGTGGAGGCATCTTGAACATGAACGCCCGTTTGCTGCTGGGGTTTTTGCGTGGCTTTCCCATGTCGGGAGGGGCTATCACGCCCTCAAGGTTGGCGCATGCCACGTCGGCATGCTGAAGAATGGGTGCCACATCGTTGAAGATATGCTTGCCGTCGTCGGTGGGAAGGCGGTCGGTGGGCCAAGTGTTGCCCATCATAATGTCGCCAGCAAGGGCAATGGTCACTTGCTGAGGCATGGCGTGCGAGGCTGCGGTGTTGGCTCTGAGGGTGTCACTCGCTTTAGTGTCACTATCTTTAGTGTCGCTTTTTGAGCAACTCATCGCCATCACGGCAATGCACAGCACTATGAGGTGGACAATATGGGGCATAACTATTTTCTTCTCTATAATAGCAAAGTTACAATAAAAACATAGATGCACCAACACATAAATGCCGGTGCATCGTGATTTTTTTTTTGAGGTTGAGTGTGAAAGTGTGGTAAAGCCATGTGGCTTTGGAGACTTCCGCTTATCTGGAGTTATTTCAGAATTTACTTTTTCTTCTTGCCTTTGTTGATAAAGATGTCGTAATTACCGTTGTATTCTTTTTTTGCACGCTTTTCGCCTTTGTTGCTGTTTTTGAACCCTCGCTCACTGTCGCGTCGGGTGCGTCGCTCATCTCTGTCGTCGCGGAATTCCTTGCGGCTTCTGCGTTTGCCTCCGCCGCCGAACCGCTCCTTGTCGCTGAACTGCGAGCGTCGGCGCTCCTTCCTGTTGCGCTTCACTTCGGTGCCTTCCGTTTCGCTGGCGTAGTTCTTGTCGAGCGATGCCACTTCTGCATAGATGCGCTTGCCGAAAAAGTCGGCGTTTTTCAGTGCCTTCACCACACGCTTAGCGTCGCCTTCCTTCACGTCGAAGAGCGAATAGTTGGAGAGCAGGTCAATTCTGCCGAGGTCCACACGCTCACCGTGCGTGTTCTTGTTCAGCAGCTCGATGAGGGTGGGCGCAAAAAATCCGTCGGCCTTGCCAGCGTTGATAAACACACGCTCGTAGCCCTCTTCGGCAGTGCGGCAGTCTTTGTCGCGGTTGCTGTCGTATTTCGTCTTGGCGCGTTTTTCGCGTTTTGCCTTTTCTTTTTCTGGTACATAGTCGAGCTCTGGTGCATCCTTGTAGTATTCAAGCAGGCGGTTGAATTCCAGCGACAGCACACGCTTGAGCAGGTCCTCATTGTCGAGCCACGACAGCTTCTTCAGCACGGGAGGCATAAATTCGGCTATCTCGTCTTCCTTCACCTCTACATTCTCCAGGCGGTCGGCAAGGTTGAAAAGCTGCTTTTCGATGATGGCGTTGGGCTTAGGCACTTCGCAGCGCTCAAATTTTTTGCCAATGTGCTTTTCAATTTCACGGAGTTTGTTGCGCTCACGGCTGTGTATGAGGGCAATCGACACGCCTGTCTTTCCGGCGCGCCCAGTACGGCCACTGCGGTGGTTATACACTGCATTGTCGTCGGGCAGGCTGTAGCTGATAATGTGGGTGAGGTTGTCCACGTCGAGGCCTCGGGCAGCCACGTCGGTGGCCACGAGAAGCTGCAAATTGCGCTCGCGGAATTTTTTCATCACCGCATCGCGCTGTGCCTGTGAAAGGTCGCCGTGCAGTGCGTCGGCATCGTAGCCGTCTTCCATCAGTTTTGTGGCAATCTCTTGCGTGGTGGCGCGGGTGCGGCAGAAGATGATTCCATACACGCGTGGCAGGTAGTCGCAAATGCGTTTCAGCGCCAGGTACTTGTCGTTGGCGCGCACCATATAGTAGATGTGGCGCACATTTGCGGAGCCTTCATTCCGTGTGCCAATCACATACTCCTGTGGCTCGTGCATATATTTTTTAGCGATGCGTGCAATTTCTGGGGGCATGGTGGCGGAGAACATCAGCATCTTGCGGGTGTCGGGCACATGCTCAAGAATGTTGTTGATATCGTCCACGAAGCCCATGTTGAGCATTTCGTCGGCCTCGTCAAGAATTACGGTGTTCACATTTTCGAGCTTCACCTCGCCGCGCTTAATCAGGTCGATAAGGCGGCCAGGGGTGGCAACAATGATTTGCACGCCTTTGCGCAGAGCGCGGATTTGCACTTCAATGCTGCTGCCGCCATACACGGGCAGAATACGCATTCCGTCGGTGTATTTAGCGTAGTCGTTGAGGTCGTTGCAGGTCTGCATACACAACTCACGCGTGGGGTCGAGAATGATGGCTTGTGTGGCCTTCGACGAGGTGTCAACGCGCTGAAGCGTAGGAAGGCCGAAAGCGGCGGTTTTGCCAGTACCTGTTTGGGCAAGTCCCACCACATCGGAATCTTCATTAAGCAGATGTGGAATCACTTTTTCTTGAATGGGCATAGGAGCTTCGTAGCCCAGTTCTGCGATAGCTCGCAGCAGATCCTCGCGGACCCCTAATTCTTGGAATGTAGTCATATTTTATGATTTGAGCGTGCAAAGTTACTACTTTTTTCTGATTTACAGAAATTTAAATAACACAACCACGGATTATGCGAATGACACTAACAAGAATGCAGCATAAAAAGCAACTGCATGAAAGCAATGTTGGTGTGATTTTTACAATTCGTGGTTGAGTAGAGATGTGTTTTTTTTTGCAAAAACAATGTGTGGCTCCTCGTTACAGAATTTTGCTGATGAGGGCGGTCACGTCGGTCACGTTTACAGTGCCGTCGGCATTGATGTCGCACACCTCGTCGGAATAGGAGACTGTGCCCAAAATTTTATTGATGAGGGCGGTCACGTCGGTCACGTTTACAGTGCCGTCGTCATTCACATCGCCTGATGGGAGTGAGTGTTTGGCGTAGTGTGAGTAGAGCGACTTGATGCTTATAGATTGTGCGCCGGCAGTGGCAGAGGCCTTGTTGGGCACAAAGCGGATTTCCTGAATGCTGATGGGGTAGGTGTTGAGGCTTTTAGTGCCACCCATCTGTTCTAAATCCACTTTCACGGTGTATTCTTTGCCAGCTTCAAAGCCCTTACCGTCGGAGTCAAATTTCTGATAGTTGGATGAGGTGTTCATCAGGTTGCGCACGTCGATTTGAATATAGTCGAGAGGCTGCGAACTGGTGAATGTGAGTCCTATTTCATCGGGAAGGCTGTAGAACTGCACATCTTTCAGCATCTTCACATAGGGAGCGCGTGTGGAGCTGTATTTGTAATTCACCACGCCGTCTTCTGTGATGGAGAGATTCGATGCCCCCGAGCCCTTAAGTGTCCAGCCAGTCCAACCTTGGTAGAGATATGGCTCTGGGGCAATTTCCACCGATACGGAATCAGTGTCGGTAAATTCACCGATTTTGCAGGTAATCAGTGTCTTTCCGTTTTTTAGACCACGGATTTTTCCGTTTTCTACCACAGCGATAGAAGGGTCTTCCACTGTCCATTGCAAGTTTTGAGGCTTATAGCTGTAGGTTTGGGCATTCACAGTGGCGGTCACTTCCAAAGGCCAGGCGTTGTCGTCAACAGTGATGACAGGCTTGAGGGAAATGGCTGGTTGGGCATACATGGTGGTGATGTCGAGCGTGGCGGTGATGCCGTTGTAGCTTGCGGTGAGTGTGCCAGTAAGTACATTTCCGCTCACGGTGAGGTTTTGCCCATCGGCTTTGCCGAGTGAAGCGTCGCATGAGAGGGTGAAGCTTTCGAGGTGCTCGTTCACCACATCGCCGTATTTGTTGTAGGCAATGATTTGTGGCTGATATGAGGAGTAGATGGGGAGCTTCAGCGAGGCATCGGCGAATTGGATAGACGCCACCTCATTGTCGGCAGGTGCCACCGATTCCAAAAGCCAGCTGTTGGCCACGGCACGTGGAGTGCCTTCGGTGGTTTTGTTGATGATTTCGTCGTTCACCAGCATTTCAGCCGAGCCGCCGGCATCGTAGTTTACCACTTCCGACACATCAGGGTAGAGGCTTTTCAGAATTTGGCACATTGCTTCGGTGCTGCATCCGGCAGATCGTCCGTACTTAGGGTGCTGTGACTTGTCGATGACAATCATATAAAGTTTTTTCCCGTCGGCGCTGCAGCCATAGCCCGTGCGTGAATACACTTGCGAATTGTAGGTCTCGTCGTAGTTTCGCCCAGTAAGTTCGCCATTGTGCATAACGGGAGCGTTGCCCTCCACAAGGTTTTCAATCCATGGCGAAACCTTTTCCATGCCCTTCTCGTTGGTGGTCCAGCCTTGGTTGATGACAATCACATCGCCCTCTTGGTGCACGCGCATAGCATTTTTCATTGTGCCAGTGGCGGTGATGCACGCATCGTAATTGCCGAGGGTCTGGCGGTCGGCGTCTTTTACTATTTTCTTAATGACAAACGTCATGGGCTTGTTCACCATCCATGTGCTGCCATCGGCAAGTTCAAGATAATAGTTGTCGGCATTACAGGAGCCTTGGGCGTCGTGCCCCGTCCAGTTAGTCTCAAATTCGCGTGTGCGTCCAAAATACTCGTTCCACAGGCAAAGCTCGTTGGGCAGGTTGCGCTTGTTCACTTTGTATATGGGCAGCATATTCGACAATCTGCTGCTGCTCACTGTGGCGAGCCATGTGGCATGGCCAAAATAGAGCGTCTTGTCGTGGCTGATGGCTGAGATGGCTGTGCGTGATGGACCACCGTCCCAAGTGTCGGTCACTTGATTGGTGTTCATGATGATGGTGTCGTTGCGCACCACACCGCCAAGTGGCGAACCGAGCATATATTTGCTCTGCGCCCCTTGATTGGCCACGCACCAGAAGTTGGCGTTGCAGCCCGCCAGCACGCGTTTTGACGCTGTGGTATATCGCTTCGCCATACCGGCCAGAGCCTCGGTCTTTCCCACCACACCTTGGCCTTGTCCGGTTTCCACACGGTTGTAGGGGTTGTTCATGTCGGCTTCCAGTAGGTACACATTGAGGGGAAAGTCAGGGATACGGATGATGGTGTTCACAATTCCGGGGCCAATTTGGCGGCGAAAAAGCGTGTCGGCAGCGTATTGTGTAGAGCCGATGGTGATGGTGGCTATCGATGAGGCTACACAACTGGCTGCCAAAGTGATGACGAGTAATAATTTTCTCATTAGAGTAATTGGTTTTAGTGTTGATTTTATTAATTAGTACCTCAAAAATAACTATTTATTGGCAGATTTCCACTACTTTTGTCTTGAAAAATAGAAAATGATTAATGAAAAAACTAATATTGACCATTGCATTATTGCCATTTCTTGTGTTTTTGTCGTGTCGCACAGCCTCTGGTGAGCAGAAAGTCTCCAGTGCCGATACCGACACCATTGTGCAGCCTGACACTGTGGCGCTGCCCGACACGGCTTTCGCCTCTGTTTCGCAATTGAAGTGGAAGGTGGAGGTGCTCGACAGCACAGTGGATGGCACCTTGAAAACCTTCGATGACCCATACCGCGCCACGCCCTCGCATCTCACATTCCGTGCCAATCAGCTCCGCAACGCCGACTTTGGCGGCAAGGTGAGCCACCGCCCTTCTCGAATAGTAAGGGACTGGACTTTTGAGACCGACGTGGACTACAGCCCCACAAAGGTGGGCACTTGGGGCGGCGGAACGGGTTGGACCGGACAGCCCCTGTATGTGGAATGGCCGAGAAATGTGGCTGAGAGTTTCAGATCAGCCCCGTCGGCACAGCTCACTGCCGATTTCTCGCGCCAGGAGATAGTGGTGGCATCGCTCTGTGGAAATCTGTATTTTATCAATTTTAGTACGGGAAAGGCGTCGAGGCGGCCGCTGAATGTGGGCAATCCTGTGAAGGGAACGCCTATGGTGGATCCGCGTTTCAACGGGCTGGTGTATGTGGGGCACGGCGTGCAGGCTCATGGCGCGGTTTGTCAAAATGTGGTGGACCTGTTTAGCCATTCGGTGGTTTACCGCAAGCCTGGGCTTGATGCGAAGGCTTTCCGCTTTTGGCCGGCGAGCGACTCTTCGCCCGTCTATGCCGATGGCTTTGTGTTCTGGCCAAGCGAGAATGGACTGATATATAAATACTACGTGAAAGATGGTAAGGTGCGCCTACACAGCTTCTTGGCCTACACCCGAACAGGAATGGGTGGCGCAGGCGTGGAGTCGAGTATGTGCGTGTATAAGAACTATGGTGTTTTTGGTGATAACCATGGCAACATTCTCTGCATCAACCTGTGCAACATGAAGCCTGTTTGGTATTATGATAATCACGACGACATAGACGCCACCATCGTGTGCGAAGTGGAGAATGGTACGCCCTACGTTTACACGGCTTGCGAGGTTGACCGGCAGGGCGTCTCTGGCTTGTGCCATCTCGCCAAGCTCAATGCACTGAACGGGCATGAGGAATGGGCGGTGAAAGTGCCGTGCACAAAGATGAGCATCAATAAAAAACACTTCGACGGAGGAATGTATAGTACTCCACTGCTGGGCGGCGGCAACTGCTCGCACTTGATATTCTCCACGCTTGCCAATGATGGCGTGAACGGGAACGGGCACTTCTACACCTTCAACAAGCGCACCGGGGAAGTGGTGTACAAAATTCCGCTGCGCCATTATGCGTGGTCGTCGCCTGTGGGCTTCTATACACCGAATGGTGAACTTTTTATTGTGGTTGGCGACACTTCCGGCAATCTTTACCTGATAGAGGGAATATCTGGGCGCGTCATCTACCGTGAGCGGTTTGGCGCCAATTTTGAGTCATCGCCAGTGGTGGTGGGTGGCTCTCTTGTGGTGGGGTCGCGCGGACAGTATATCTATAAACTTCATTTAGAATAACACTACATCAGTATGACACCGATTTTAAAGAAGAAACTCTATATCACCGCATCTGTGGTGGTGCTGCTGGTAGCGGCGTCATTGGTGGGCGGCAGCCTCTATCTGCTCAACTTTGCGCTCACTCCTTATCATCGATCCGAAGCAGAGGCTCTTGAACGCCTATATCGCCACAGTCCCTATCTGCGACCGTGGGTGGATAGCTTGAGCGCTTCCGGGGCTATGCACGACACTACGGTGGAAATCAATGGTAGCAGGCTCAACGCCATGTATATCTGCTCGCCTGTGCGCACCAACCGAGTGGCTGTGCTGATTCACGGCTATAAAGACTGTAATGCCATGATGCTGCAAGTGGGCTACATTTATTATCACATGGGCTATAATCTGCTGTTGCCCGATCTGTATGCCCACGGCAAGAGCGAGGGCGACCATATCAGGATGGGGTGGCTCGACAGGCTTGACGTTATGAAGTGGATGGACATTGCCGATAAAAAATTCCGTGCCGATTCTTCTTCCACACAGATGGTGGTGCATGGCATATCGATGGGCGCTGCCACCACCATGTGCATATCGGGTGAGCGCGTTCCTCCGTATGTGAAGTGCTTTGTGGAAGACTGTGGCTACACCAGTGTGCACGATGAGTTTGAGCACGAATTGAAGGATATGTTCGGACTGCCGCCGTTTCCTTTGCTGAATATGGCAAGCGAAATGTGCGAGTGGCGCTATGGCTGGAACTTTGAGGAGGCGTCGCCACTTGAGCAAGTGAAAAAGTGCCGATTGCCGATGCTGGTGATCCATGGCACAAGCGATGATTTCGTGCCCACATGGATGGCGCGCCCCATCTACGAAGCCAAGCCACAGCCTAAAGAACTCTATATGGCAGAGGGCAGTGCCCACGCACGCTCCCTCAGCGACCACCGCCAGCAGTACACCCAAGTGGTAAAGTGGTTTGTGAGCCGCTACATCCACTAAAAAATAGAGGAATAAACCAATAAACGAGGCGAGTGTCACAAATGGTGATGCTCGCCTCGCTCTATTTTTTATGAATATCCTATGTGTGTGGTGTTATTTCTTTTTTGACTTCTTTGTGGAGGTCTTTTTTGTGGTTGTTTTCTTTGTTGATTTTGTGGTGGTTGTCTTCTTTCCAGCGTTGATGTAGGAAGCGTATTGCTTTTCAATGGCGGGCAGTTCCTTTTCGATGGCTGAAATGCGGTTGGCGTCGCTTGGGTGGTCGCTCATGAACTCTGGCACTTTTGCGGTGCTTGCCGCCGACATTTTTTGCCAGAAGGTGAGTGCTGTGCGTGGGTTGTAGCCAGCGAGCGACATCAGCACAAGACCCATCTTGTCGGCTTCGCTCTCGTGCTTGCGAGAGTAGGGGAGCATCACGCCATAGTTGGCGCCAAGGCCATACACTTGGTTCACAATTTGCTGAGTGGCGGCGCTCTTGCCTTGGGTGAGCACGCCCACGGCCTGTGCGCCATACTGGGCAAGCACCTGCTGGCTCAATCGCTCGTTGCTGTGCTTTGCCACTGCGTGAGCCACTTCGTGACCGAGCACCACGGCAAGCTCATCGTCGCTCGAAACGAGTTTCATCAATCCCTCATACACCACGATTTTACCGCCAGGCATGCAGAATGCGTTGATTTCGTCGTTCTTCACAAGGTTGAACTCCCACTGGAAATTTTTCACCTCCGACTCCAGCCCGTTGGCTTTGAGGTAAGCCTCAGTGGCGGCAGCAATCTTCTTGCCCACGCGGGTCACTTGCTCGCTTTGAGCCTTCTCGCCAGAAATGGTGGCGGAGCTCATGTAGCTTTTATATTGTGTGAGGCTTGATTGAAGCACTTCACTGTCGGAAACGAGATTGAGTTGCTTGCGGCCAGTGATTGGTACCGAGCCACAGCTGGTGAGCAGCATAGCCGCTCCAGCTAAGAGAAGTAATGATTTTTTCATAATTTTATTTTTAAATGAGTTTTAGTGTATTGTGTCGTTTAGTGTGTTACTACATGTTTGGTGGCGGGCAGTGTGGCGTTTCGCTTGTCTACCGCCTTCACCACGGCTTCTGCAAGGGTGATGAATGAGCGCCCCGAAACGCTGTTTTGGAGCGTGACAGGCACACCGTCGTCGCCGCCGCGGCAGATGCTCGCCACCAGAGGCACTTGCCCAAGGAGTTCCACTCCAAGCGCCTTTGCAAGGTTCTTGCCGCCGTCTTTGCCGAAGATGAAGTATTTTTCATCGGGGTGTGATGCGGGAGTGAACCACGACATATTTTCCACAATGCCGAGCACTGGCACATTCACTTGCTTGCCGAGGAACATGCTCACCCCCTTGCGCGCGTCGGCCAGAGCCACCTCTTGCGGGGTGGTGACCACAATGGCTCCAGTGATGCCGAGTGTCTGCACTAAGGTGAGATGGATGTCGCTCGTGCCAGGGGGCATGTCTATGATGAAGTAGTCGAGGTCGCCCCATGCCGCGTCCATGATGAGTTGCTTCAGCGCATTGCTTGCCATGGCCCCGCGCCAGAGCACGGCTTTCTCCTTGTCAACTACAAAACCGATCGACAGTAGTTTCACGCCATATTTCTCTAATGGGATGATTCTGTTTTTGCCGTCGATTTCCTGCATGTAGAGTTGCTCGTCTTCCACGCCAAACATCTTTGGCACCGACGGGCCGAAAATATCGGCATCGAGCAGCCCCACTTTGTAGCCCAGCTGGGCAAGCGCCACGGCAAGGTTGCTCGCCACGGTGGATTTGCCCACGCCGCCTTTGCCCGACGACACACCGATGATGTTTTTAACGCCAGGCAGTGGCTCTTCCTCTTTCTTTTTTTCGGGGGCAGGCTGCATGGTGGTGACGGCAATGTTCCCCTTGATGTCCACTTCTTCGCCCACGTGGGTGATGATGGCAACTTCAGCGGCACGCACAATCGACTTGATAAACGGGTCGGTTGGGCGCTGGAAGATTAGGGAGAAACTTACCTTGTTGCCTGCGATGCGAATGTCGTCGGCAACCATGCCCATTTCCACAATGTTTTTTCCTGTGCCGGGATAGCGCACTGTGCTGAGGGCGTCGAGTATGAGTTTTGGATATATGGTCATTATTGTCTTCTATTATATTTTTTTGTAATCAGACTTGTTTTTCTTCGTTTTTATTCATGAGTTGGGGCATCTGTATGTAGCCACGGTTGTAGCTGCGGTAGGTGTCCATTTCTATATCGATATCGGGCTCTTGAAGTTCGCCTTCGTGTGGCAGGTGAAACTTCAGATACTTGATGGTGAGCCCGCGCTCCAGCCATTGCTTCTCGTAGTGCGTCTTAATCTCCAGAATGTCGTCAGCCATGCCACTGTGATAGAGGTCGTCGGTGTCGATTTCCACAGGCAGGCGGTTGAGCTTGACGAGCTCGTGGGTGTAGGTGTAGAGAAATGGACTGTCGGTTTTCAGGTGCACCAGTCCGCCGTCTTTCAGTATTTTACGGTAGCTGCCAAGAAACCGTGAGGAGGTGAGGCGTTTGTTCACCTTTTTCATTTGAGGGTCGGGGAATGTGATCCATATTTCTGCTATTTCCCCTGGGGCGAACATACGGTCAATCAACTCGATGCTGGTGCGCAGAAAAGCCACGTTTTTCATGCCTTCCTGCTCCACCATCTTTGCGCCCGTCCACATGCGCGCGCCTTTGATGTCCACGCCTATATAGTTTTTATCGGGGAAGCGTTTTCCAAGCCCCACTGCATATTCTCCTTTGCCGCAGCCGAGCTCAAGGACGATAGGCGCTTGATTGTGAAAATATTCGCTATTCCATTTACCCCTCATAGGGCAGCATTCATCGCTCACCACAGAGAACGGAAACTGAAAGACGCACGAAAACGCCTCCATATCGGCAAATTTCTTTAATTTGTTTTTTCCCATTATTATTTTATAAGTAACTTATAGCTTTTGCCCTCGATGCGCACGATGTAGACGCCACAGGAAGGGGCTTCGTATTCGTTGTGTCCAGCCTCCACTGCCAGGGTCATGCTTGTGCCATTGATGGCAATGAGCTGTGCTGTGGTGGCCTTTTCACTCTCAATCACCACTCGGCCTGACTGGCTGTAGACTTTAGCTTCCTGCTTGCTCACGTCAGTCACGGCGCTGGCGCTGGTCAGGCGTGCGCTGGTGGCAGGGGCGAAATACGTCTGGTCGGCAGCGGTGGCGAGTATGGTGTTTGTCACATAGATGGTGGCATCGGTGCTTAGTGCGCCGCTCGCCTTCAGTGTGATGCTGAAGATGGCGCCGTCATTGCCCTCGAAATTGGCGTTCTGCATATTGAAGCTCACCACACGCAAGGATCCATCGGGGAGCTTGCCGCTATACAGTGCGTGGTTTGCCGAACGTGCAGCCCTATCGATACTCACTATCTCCACGCCTTCAGGCAAGTGAAGGTCGAACTGCAGTGCGGTGTAGTTAATGCCGTTGTGAAGCGTCACATTCACGGTGCGGGTTTCGCCTGGCGCTATGTTGATGTCATCTACTGTCACCTCGTCGTCGGTATTCACTTTCCAATCAGTCACCACTTCTGTGGTGTTGCCGCTGAGGATGATATTGATCACATTGGTGATGTCCGACACGTTGATTACGCTGTCGGTGGCGCAGTCGGCTGCCTCAAAGTTGAATTTGGCGGGATTGTTGCCGAGAATGTGGTTGATGATGGTGGTGATGTCGGTCACGTTCACCATATCGTCGGTATTGGCGTCGCCGAGAATGTAGCGCCGTTTTACCATGAACTCTTTCCATTGCGGTGCCTTTGTGTAGGCGGCGGAGGCTGCAGTGAGTTCCACTTTGGCTTGCGCTACGCCCGCCCACACCTTCTCGCCAAGCATAGGCACTTGTGTGGGTTTGGCGGTGATTCTTTCCAAGCCGGTCATGCCAGCCATGGCCATGTTTCCAATGTAGGTGACTTGTGATGGAATTCCTATTTTGTCTATACCGGCGAGGTTGTAAAGCGCGTAGTCGCCGATTCTTGTGATATCGTTGCCCCAGATGTCGCTGTTGCTCACCTGTGTTCCGGCTGCCAGATAGGCGCCCACCTTAGTCACTTTTGTCGGAAGCACGAGGTTTGTCACATTATGAGCATAGTAGAATGCCCCATCACCCACCTCTTTCAAGGCGGCAGGAAGCGATACTCGCTCCACTGGTGTGCCTGCGTAAGCCCATGCCCCCAAATAACCAAGACTCTGGAATTTGGAGAGGTCGGCATCGGTTATCTGCGTGGCTATGAATGCCTCGCTTCCTATACGCATTAGTTGTGTGGCGCTGCTCCATTTCAGCGTGGTGAGGTGTTTGCACCCGGCAAAAGCGTTGTTGCCAATAGCTGTTACGCCTTTTCCTAAAGTTACGGAAGATAGGAGTGCGTCGGCGTAAAAAGCGTTGGCTCCTATGGCCCCCGACTCGATGCTCACTTCTGTCAGTTTCTCGCATCGGGCGAAAGCCCCTTCGCCAATTTTTGTGACGGTGGCAGGCAGTGTAAGCTCGCTGAAGCCTGTGGCACAGAAGGCGTAGCCGCTGATGCTGTCGAGTGTGGCGGGAAAAGTGATGTGGGTGATACCTCCGCATCCTGCAAATGCTGCGTAGCCTATGGTGCTCAGACGCTGTGGCAGCACCACTTGCGTGAGAGGCTTGCCAAAGAATGAGGTCTGGGGAATCTCGTTGGCTCCGTAGGCCATTTGCTCGCCAAACACTGGCTCATCATTCTCGTAGGCAAGTATGGCGGCACCGCTGAGATCGATGGCGGTGAGCTGGTCGAGATGCTGTGCTATGAATTTGAAGTCGCGTGCGTCGAGTGTGCCGGTGATGGTGAGGTCGGTGGCTTCAGCGTCGGTCAGTCTGTTGGACAGGTCGCCTGCCACATTCTCTATCACCACAGCCCATGCTTGTGTGGCCATGAAAACCATAGCCATCATTATGATGATGAATTTCCGCATATATGGTCAGTAATAATGAATTAATCACAAATTTACAGATAAAATTCCTTATCTGCTAATATTTGTGAGAAAATCGAAAAATCATACAATCAGAGCAGAGCCGTGTGGTAGGGATAGGGCTGTTGTGGCTTCGCTTTTCTTTGAAATTGACTGCATTGTTACAGACGCATAATGGGTGAGTGTCGTTATGGGCGCATGGGGGTGCGGCTGATGATAATCTCGTTGCCATCCAGTACCATATTGATGAGAGTGGTCACATCGGTCACATCAATTTCACCATCTTGGTTGGTGTCGGCCAATTCTGTGTGGAATGGATCGGGCGCGTTGCCCAGCACATAGTTCACGAGTAGGGTAGCGTCTGCCACATCGAGATTGCCGTCGTCATTCACGTCGCCGAGTATGTAGTCTTTTAATATATGGAAGTTCTGCCATTGTTGGGCACTGCCGAATTCTGCTGCCAACTCTTTATGTTTGAGGTCGAGCGCTACGCTCGGCTGGTCAACACCAGCCCACACGCTGTCGCCTAATTCCGGCACGCTGCTGGTGGTGTAGACCTTGATGGTCTTGAGGCCTGTCATGCCCGCCATTGCCTTGTCGCCTATATGCATTATGCTTTGTGGAACGACAATTAGCTGCATCTGGCATGCGTTGTAGAAGGAGAAAGCCTCCACACGCTCTGTGTTGGCAGGAATGATGCTGTCGGTGACCAAAGTTTCGGCCCCTGCGAAAGTGAAGGCAGGCAGTGTGGTGAGCGTGTTCGTTAGGTGCGCTTTCTCAAGTTTCGCTGCGTAGAAGAATGCGCCATCGCCAAGGCGTTCCACACTTTTTGGAAGCGTGACTGTAGCCACGTTGGATTTGGCAAACGCCCAGTCGCCAATCTCTTTAAGCGAAGTTTGTGCCGACAGGTCGATGTGGGGAAGGGCGGTGCCAGAAAAAGCCTCGCTTCCGATAGTGGTGAGCGCACAGCCGTCGAAGGCTATGTGGGAGAGGGTTGTGCATGACTTGAATGCGCTTTCGCCTATGTGCTTCACCCCTTCGCTGAGAGAGAGCGATGTGAGTGCGGTGTCGGCATAGAATGCGTCGTTGCCCACGTTTTCGCTTGCCACATTCGCTGATGTGAGACTCGTGCAATGTGCAAATGCGCCTTGCCCTATGGTTCGCACATTGTCTGGAATCGTGACAGTGGTGAGAGCGCTGCCGCTAAACGCATAGCTGCTGATGCTGTCGAGCGATGCAGGGAATGTGATTTCTTTGAGCTGGTCGCAACCAGCAAATGCTGCGTATCCTATCGACTTAACTGACAGAGGCAACTTCAAGCTCACAAGAGGTTTACAAAAAAAGCTGGTGCATGGAATAGACGCCGCAGCAAACCTGCTTTCGCCGCCCATCACTATGGTGTCGTCGCAGGAGTAAGCTGAAATCGTCACCTCTGTCAGGTCTAAAGAAGTGAGCTGGTCGAGGCTGTCGGCGATAAACTTGAAGTCGCGCGCATCTATTTCCCCAGCCACTTGTAGGGAGGTGATGGTGTGGTCGGTGAGAAGCGACGCTAATTTTCCCGGTTGAGTCTTGACTGATGTAGAGCCCCAAATATTCAAACTAATGAGTGTGGCAAAAGCCACCATGATCATTTTCTGCATACTATCTATAATTTACCACAAAATTACTGCTTTTTTCTCAATTACAGCCATATTGGGGGTGTTAATATCTTCAGTATAGTTCTGATACGAAAAAAAGCAGTTTCTCTTAATTTCGTTGAGAAACTGCCTGTGCGATTTGAAAAGTGGCGGAATTGAGTGCCGCTTTTTTTGTGCCTTGCTTTAGTTCTTTTCGCCTTCTGCCGCTACCACGTTGATGAAGGTGTGACCTGCACGTTGCTGGAATTGCACGATGCCATCAACCAATGCGTAAAGAGTGTGATCCTTACCCATGCCAACGTTTACGCCAGGACGGTGAACAGTACCGCGCTGACGGCGGATAATGTTGCCTGCTTTAGCGAATTGACCACCAAAAATTTTCACACCGAGTCGTTTGCTATGTGACTCGCGACCGTTCTTAGAACTACCTACACCTTTTTTATGTGCCATAATCTGTTAAAATTTTAGGGGTTAAGCAATAACGTCTTTAATCACTACTTTGGTGAACTGCTGGCGGTGGCCGTTAAGACGACGATAGCCTTTGCGACGTTTTTTCTTGAAAACAATCACACGTTCACCCTTCACGAGCTCTTCTTCTACCTCGCAAACTACTTTGGCACCTTCTACGGTAGGTGCGCCCACCTTAACAGCTCCGTCGGCATCCACGAGGAGCACTTTGTCGAACTCTACTGCTTCACCTTTCTTGGCGTCGGCGATGTGGTGAACATACAAGTACTTTCCTGCTTCTGCTTTGAATTGCTGTCCCTGAATTTCTACAATTGCGTACATTTAATTAATTGTAAATCAAGTTAAACCATACGGCGGCCACGCACATCATGGCGCAGCTCTTAATCGAGCCTTTTGGAAATCGACTGCAAATTTACTATTTTTCAGCCACATAACAAACATTTCCCCTCATCTTTTTTGCACATAAACATAAAAATTAAATGAAGAAAATTTGGCAGCAGAAGATTGCAGCCGCACTGTTGTTGCCAGTATCCTCCTACCCCTCACTATCAGGAATGGCTACGCCATGCTTAAGAAAGCACTCAATTCTCAGCAAATAGCCGAATCCGATGCGGCGAATTTGCATGTTTCCGCTTTTTAAAATGAATGACTTGGCCATGTGGCACATCTTTGGTGAGATGCTTTGTGTAACTGACAATTTCTGGGCGGTATTTAATGTGTCGCAAACGAGGTAAAGTATCTTGCACGAAATCCATCCGGCTGTTTCGTTACAGAAGTTATGGCTTGAAATGAATTTATAGAGCTTAAGGGAAACGGAATAGTGGCAAAACATTCTTAAATAACTGTTCTTGTTGCAGGAAGTGAGCGATTGTGGTCTTTTAATATAGTCGTAGTGAAGAATGTTGGTGCACAGCACTTTTTTAGCTAAGCAGATGGCCGCTGTCGTCCACAAGTCGTCTTCTGAAATTCTGAATTCAAACTGAAATTGGTGATCGCAGACAAACTGCTTCTTCCAGACGTAAGCGAATACTAATGGCGTGAAGGCGCCCGACCTGTGCAAGGCGTTGATGGCGTCTTCGCCCGGCAGTGTGAGGTTGGCGAGACTGTCTGGTATTACTCGATAGTCTGTCACGGATTGGCTGAAGTGGATGCGCACGCCACCAATTGCCACATCGCAATCCGAGTTGTGGAGCTGGCTGCAGAGAGCCACAAAAGGGGATGCCTGAATAGTGTCGTCACTGTCCACAAAGGCTATAACACTGCCTTTGGCGAGGCGTAATCCATGATTGCGTGCAGAAGAAACACCTTGATTGCTGGTCGAGATAATGGTTACAGTATGATTCTTTGGCGGTTTGATGCCTGAGGCCCGCATGCAAGTGTCGTCAGAAGACCCATCGTCAACGACAATTGTTTCAACCTTTGCGTTTGATATTGCAAAAATAGATTCAAGGCATTCTCTTATGGTTTGAGAAGCATTGTGCGCAGGTACGATTATTGAGATGTCGGGCCAGCCCTGCTGTGTGCTATTCCACATAATCCATTTGGCTTTTGACGAGGGTGTAATACTCTTTTTGGTTGCTCAGCAGTTGCTGGTGAGTTCCCTGCTCGACAACTCGACCACCAGCAATGGCCACAATATTGTCCGCATTTTTAATAGTACTGAGGCGATGTGCTACTATCACAACCGTTTTTCCCCTGAAAAACGTGTGCAAGGAGTGCAAAATATTCAGTTCGTTAGTCGCATCAAGCGAATTGGTAGCCTCGTCAAGGAAAATGTACTCTGGATTTTTGTACACGGCTCTTGCTATCAGCAACCGTTGCTTCTGTCCAGTGCTCAATCCTTGTCCGTCTGTGCCGACCCTCGTGTTGTATTTCATTGGTAGCGACATGATGTAGTCGTGTATGCAGGCCATCTTGGCGGCGACCTTTACCCGATCGGTTTCCACGCCTTCATCAGAAAGGGCAATATTGTTCTCTATGGTGTCAGAGAAAATAAACCCATCTTGCATCACCACACCGCAGCACTTTCGCCATTCCTTTGGGCTGACGTTCTGTAGTGGAGAGTTGCCTATCAAGATGCTGCCATCTGTGGGGTGAAAGAACTGCAGCATCAGCTTCAGTATCGTGGTTTTACCACTTCCGCTCATTCCCACAATAGCTGTCACCTTTCCGTGTGGAACGGAAAAGCTGACATCTTTCAGCACTTTTGGCGACCGTGGGCCGTCGTATTGAAACGACACATGGTCGAAGCGAATAGCAGGACAACCGCTGGCATCCACTTGCCCTGTGTGCCTGAACATTTTCTCTTCTTCGGTCACGGAACCGATTTCCCCCATTCGCTCCATACTGATTTTCGCGTCCTGGAGTGAGCGCAGAAACTGCACAAACTGGTGCAGAGGGGCATTGAGCTGGCCGATGATGTACTGTATCGCCACAAGCTCTCCAATTGTGATTGCTCCGTCAACCACGCCTTTTGCTGCCAGGAACACGATAATAAGGTTTTTCGTCTGGTCAATCATAGCCGCACCGGTTGATTGGGTATTCTGTAGGCGAAGACTATAGCGCTTCAGTTTGAAGATCTGCTCTTGCAGGCGTTCCCATTCCCAGCGTTTTTTTCGCTCGCAAGAGTTTAGCTTTATCTCTTGCATTCCGTTTACCAGTTGAATCAGGTTACTTTCATTGCCTGCAAGTAATTGAAACATCATATAGTCGAGCCGCTTCTGCTTTTTCAGGAAAATGGTGACCCAGCCCACATAAAGTGCGCTACCGCCCAAAAATATGGCCAGAATGACGAATGAAAAATTCAGCATCATAGCCCCATAGATGGCGAATGTGGCCACCGCCAACAGCAGGCTAAGCAGAGTTTCTGTCAAAAACTCCTCTATTCGCCCAAAATCCTTGATGCGCTGCAGAATATCACCTATGTGCTTAGTGTCGAAGAAAGTTATTGGCAGTGCCATTAAGCGGCCGAGAAAACTGGAAATCAGCTCAATACTAATACCTGTGGTGAGGCTGAGCATCAGCCGGCTGCGTATCACGTTGTTGGCGACTTGCCCCATAAGAAGAGCCAATTCAGCAATCAGAATCAGGGTAATATAGCCCAAGTCGGAGTTCTTAATGCCCGTGTCGACGATTTCCTTGGTGAGGTAGGGAAATACAACCGAAATGGCACAGCCGATGAGCATGGTGAGCGTTACGAGAGCCATGCTTGATTTGAAAGGACGCAAGAGCTTCAATAGGGCAGGTATTCGTGTGTCCGCTGCGGAGTTCTTCTCCTGTGACGATGAATAGAACTCTGCCGTGGGAGAGAGTAGGAGCGTAGCACCCATTCTCTCTGCCGTAGCAGTGCCGCCAAACTGCTGCCAGCATTTCAGGAAATCTGTTTTTGGGTATTTGAGAATGCCGATAGCCGGATCCATAACGGTCACGATGCCTTTTCTAACTTTGACTACCACCACGAAATGCCGCTGGTTCCAGTGTATGATACATGGCAAATGTGCATCTTTGCATAGTTGCTCCCATGTGAGTTTCACGCCAATGGTCTTGAGACCCAAAGCCTCTGCTGCATCGGCAATGCCGAGCATCGACACGCCGTTTCTGGTGATATGGCATAAATCCCTAATTTGCTGCAGACCGACCTCTTTCCCGTAGCTCCTGCAAATCGACCTCAGGCAGGCGGCACCGCAGTCCATCATGTCTCGCTGTGCGCAGAATTTCACTTTCATAGCCCGTGATGTTTTACCCATTCTTCCACATTGAAGCACGGGCAGCGCTTGTTGGCCATTTGACTATGGCCCACAATTTTTGCCGTGGTATATTTTCTTTTCAGTTCTTTACAAAGCGCTGTCAGAGCAGCATCCTGGCTTGCGGTTAGAGTGTTGGCCGGCAGTCCATCGGCATCAAGACCTCCGATATAGCAGATTCCTATGCTGTGATGGTTGTGACCCTCGCAGTGTGCCCCTTGCAGGGTCTCGCTTCTTCCAGCCTCAACTTCGCCGTTTATTTTTACAATCCAATGGTAGCCCACATCATCAAATCCCCTTTGCAGATGCGTAAGTCTGAGAGCGTTTACTCCCATGTCAAATCCGAATGCTGAGGCAGAGCAGTGAATGATGATGTATTTCACATGGTGTAGTGGGTTCGGTATGGAAAAAGGGAGATACCCAAAAGGAGCAAAGAAACTTATGCCACGGATAGGGAACGTTTCGCAGATGTGTGCGATAGCCTTTTTTTGCACAAGCGTTGGAAGAAACCGCAGAATGTGTGCTTTGAGGTTTGTCTTCAATTGCTCCGTTTTTTCCTTGAGAGCGTCCTCAAAAAAAATGGGGCGTGGCAGTGCATAAGTTAGTGCCAGCACCTCTGTCTCTGTAAGCTGGGAGATAGGCTTGCCAAAATAATGCCATGACGCATCGGCAAAGCCAAACACCCCCTTGCCCATTTCCGCCATATTCAGGTAGATTTCCAATATGTCGTGTTTGGATAGGGTGCAAATATTTTCTGCAATTAGAGCTGTGGCTATTTCCTTGATTTTTCTGCGTATCGATAGTTCTCCAGAAAAGAATGCGTTTCGCATAAGCTGCTGGGTGATGGTGCTACCGCCGCCGTGTGGATGTTTTCCTTGCATCAAAGATTTGGTCAATATTCCTAAGGCATAGGGGCAAACGCCATTATGGAGCATATAGGCAGGGTCTTCTGTACAGATGACGGCGGATTTCACAAGTAAGGGAATGTGGTCATACCGAATATAGTGTTTGCCAATGTGACACCGCTTCTGAAGCGCTTGTAATATATAGCGCTTAAGCTGTGGACAAAAGTCTTTGGCGCCGTTATTTTTGTGCACACCTTCCACGGCATAGGTGATTTTCGGGTGTGCGCTTTGATTATTGGCGTTGTAGTATGCTAATACCGTTGCACCATCCGGCATACACTCTGCCATTGCGTTCCTGTTGGGCATTTGTTCGGGTAATAGTCTGATGATGTCGGGAGCCGACAGAGTGGATTTAAAGAACATTTCCTGATTTGTGCGTTGAATATGTGCCATTCCGATTTCGGGCAAGGATACAATAAGCTGAAACGATTTTTTGTTCTTGGCTCTCACTTCAAATACCGCTTTGTCAAGAAAAGGGTGTTTTTCTTGTGTTTTTTCCACCATTACGCCGTCAGTTGCACAACACAGCACGGTTTGTCTTGACTGCACCGAGTAAAAAAGTCTTTTAAGATGGACGGTACTGATATATACTTTCACAGCCTCAAAAGTCAGCACCACACCATACAGCTTGTTGATGGCACAGTCCGCGACGCTGATGCTGACACCATACCGTCTAAGGATGTGTGAGAGGAGTTTGCTGTATGTGTGGTGGAAAATTCTCATCGTTTGTGGCTGGCAGTCCTCGACAGTTCTACTTTTGATGCAACCGCAAACGTTGATGAAGAAAATCCGCTGTTTTCTCCCCGTGGGTGGCTTAAATGAAACAAGGGCTTTTTGCTGCGAAAAATGGATGCACCGCTTTGATAAAAGCGTACATACCGGTCGTAATCGTCATCGCCCCAGCCATAATAATTTTCATTTTCCCCTCCTAATGTGAGGAATGCATTTCTGTTCATAAGCACTGCGCCGCCCGTAAGGCGCTGTGGCTGTAGCCTTGCCATCAGATAGCTGTATGTGTCAAGAATGCGGAAGTCGGAGCTTTGCATATAGATGTCTGCAATCGCCACCGAGGTGTCGAGGCAGATGCCGTTGTAGGGGAGTGCCATCAGCGCCTTTCCGTTTGTCAGTGCATCAATGCATTCCGTTACAGATGTGGAATAGGCAATCGTGTCGGTGTCCCAAATGCCCACATAGGGAGTGGACACCTGCTCTAACATTTGGTTGAAGTGCCTTGTCTTGTGCAGCACGCTGTCCTTGTCGGTCGTGAATTCATATTTTACGCTTGGGGGCAGCAGCTTCTGTGCGATATGGTGGTTCACGCAGTCTGCTTCTCTCACATAGATATTCACACCGTTTAGCGAGGTGAGAGACTCCACTACCGCGACAAGATTGTAGAGCCGTCTGATGGAGTCGGCTCTGAATAGTATGAGTATGCTTGTCTCGTTACATTTTCGTGTATCCATATCTAAAGCGGTCGGTTTTCATCAGCAGTCCTGTTAAGCTCAGGCCAGCTATCCCATTCCATAGCCCAGAATGGCTTTTCAGATAGCTTGAATTTTTCAGATGCTGCATCTCGTTTGATGAATTGATGAAATTCTCTATCTCGCAGGAGAATGCTCCTATATCGCTTCTGATTTTAGGAAATTCCCTTGCCATACAGTAAATGCCGCAGGCTCCTTCACCCCAGTACACGTTTCCATTTACCCCATCGAGTAACGCTTGCTCGGAAATGGAGTGTTCCAAAGTGTTTAAATGGGCGTTGATTTCCTTATTTCCGCATAGGAAGCGGTTCAGTCGTGAGAGCACAAGCCAATAGAGCAGTCGGTTTCCTGCTATATATGGATACACTTCCAGTAATTTGGGCATTAAAGCCCTTATTTTATTCACCCATATCGTCCTGTCGGGTGCGCACGACAGCACTTCAGAAAGGGTGAATACAAACAGTGACGGGAAATGCAGCATTGAATACCTGTAGTCGGCATCTGCCCACTCTAAAAACCGTTGAACAAATATCTCTGTGAGCGTGGTTGTGTGCCGCACAAATATTGTTCGTTGTATATTAGGCATACTCGGGTCATGCCTCAATCGCTGGCACAGATATAGAATAGAGCCATAAAGTGCTTGAGTGGAAATGTCGGTGCTGTATGCCGTTTGCTGATACACCTTTGCGTCAATTTCGTTCAGGATGCCGCTCAGCGGTTTCCCGTACTTTCTTAAGAACAGAGAATTGAGGGCAATGCCCACGCCTGTAATACCTTGCTCTATGCTGAGGTCGGAGGAAATCTTTCCCAGCTCCTGAATGCTTTTTCGGAAAAAGTCATCATCAGAGATTCGCTGGCTGATCCATAGGACGATGCCAAGCCCCGTGCTGCCATAGAACAGTCCCGGTAGTGCTGAAGACTCCTTGTATAAATCAACTGAAATTGTATTTTCCTTAAAGCAAAACATGTTGTAAAACTACAAGTTTCTCTCTGTGCGTGAGCTACCCTATCGCTTCTCTGTGCGCTGTTTATAGTTGCTGTCGCTGTCGTCGCGTTCAAATGATGTCTTTATACTGTTGAACGTGTAGGAAATGGATACGTTCACACTTCTGCCGTCGCGGTCGTTTTTGGTGTGTCTTACCACGCCGTTCGATACGGCTCTTAATGTGGTGGGACTCACCATTCTATTGAATAAGTCTTGACCAGTAATCGATACTTTCAGCTTCTCCTTTAGGAACGATGTGGACACACCCACATTCACGCCCAAAGTGTGGCCAAAGCGCTGGTTTGCATTGCGGTAAGGCGTGCGGTACCAGCTATAGGTGAATAGGTTGTATTTTCCTGCTATCGTATATCTCGCATTGAGAGAGATCATCCATGACAGTTGATCTTGGGTGGTCATACTGCCTAACTCAGAATATTTGTTGCTGGAGTATTCAAAGAGCGATGAGGCGAACACGTTGAATTTTCGCTTCCAGACGCTGTACGTTAAGTTGAATCTCAAATTTTGAGTCTTGCCGCCGTTCTCCGGTCGGGTGAGAATGGCATTTTTAACACCTTCGTACGGTGTGTAGGAGTCGATGATGGGATTGTTATTCCAATTGTATTCCAATGACGTGGAAAAACCTTTCCACGACCCAAAATTGAACGACAATTCGTGTGATTTTGAGTAGCCAAGATTGAGGTTGCCCACATAGTAGTTCAGCGAATCGGTAAATTCCACATTTGGATTAAGCTGATAGTATTGTGGGGCGTAGTCATAGCGCTTATATCCTAACGAAAGCCTCTTGCCTTTCACACTCCAGCTCACCGATGCAGATGGCGCAAGAATATTGTAATGTTTGTCGAATGGCGCAGTTCTGGCTTTCTCGCTTTTCATATAGTCGTAGGTGTACGACAGCCCTCCGCTCAATGTCACCTTCTTGATGTCGTGGGAATATGATGCATATCCGGAAATTACAGTGCTGGTTACATCCACAAGGCTTTCTGCACCATTTGTTACATAATTATTGCTGTTGGTGGAATGCACGCCCGTATATCCTGCCGACAGCGAACCATTCTCGCTGATTTTCTGGGTAAGTTCGGCATACGATAGCCATGCCTTGTAGTGCGTGGGGTTGAAAATAGTGGTGGAGCTGTTGGAGAAAATGTCGCTGCTTCGGCGTTGAATGTCGCTATACGAAGTGCGGGCGGAGAATGTGGTTTTGCTGGCATCCAAATAGTAGCCAATGCTTGCGTTGTGTGAGTGGTTGTTGTCGCGCCGCCATTCTGTGTATGACTGAAGTTGAAACTCTGGCATAAGTGTCTCAATCTCTGTCGCTGCGCGTGTCTTGCCATGCTCAAAACTGCCGGAATACTGCGCCTGCAGTCGTGAACTCTTGCTGATGTCGTAGCTGATTCCAGCAAACAAGCTAACATCGTTGCTGCGGTAGCGGTTCTTTTCTCTTAATCGGAATTCTTCCGATGGCCCAAATGCGGATGAATATGGAACGGTGACTACGGTGCTCGATTTGCTCGACGGATTACTGCCGCCGTGGCTGTAATCAACCGCAAGAGTCCCCGACACCTTGCTGAATCTGAAGTCGGAATTCAGCCCGACTCCAGCTCCGGCATTGTGGCTTCGCTGCGTGTAGTCGATGCTTGGCGAGAGCGACACATAGTCACGAAGGTGCTTTTTCATCTTTATGCGCACCACGCTGGTAGTGCCAGGCGGATACTCTCCGCCAGGCTCTCGAATAATTTCTATTGAGGATATATCGCTCGAAAGTATGCTTTTCAATTCTTTCTGTGAGGTGATGCGACGGTTGTCTATGTAAATCAGTGGCACACCGCGCCCAGGCACAGAAATCTGTCCGTTCGTCTTCATCAAGCCTGGTGTCCATTCCAGTGTTTCCAACCCGGTATGGAACTGCCCCAAATAGCCGTTAGCCACATTCAAGAATTTGGTGTTCACTCCGTCGGTCTTCATTGTGGTAGTGGCAGTCACCACCACCTCGTTGAGGCTCACAGTGGTGTCGCGTTTGAGGTTGATCTTTAAAACCTGGTCAGTCTGGTTGTAGTCCAGTGTCATGGTCTGATAGTTGGGTGCTTCCAGCCTAAGCCTGTTGAACGGCACATCGGGCAAAGCGAATGCCATATCGGTAAACGACTGGCTTGCCACTAAAGCGGTGTCTTGAAAGAGGGTGACCTTTGTAGGGACACTTTTCACACCGTTAGCCGTCAGCTCCACCTTTACTTGTGCGCCAAAGGCGTTTTGCATGCCGAAAGCGAAGACAACAGCGAGGCTGATGATGGATTTATTGATTCTCATATACGGTAGAGATAATTTCGTTGATTTTATATTTTTCTGCGGGACAAGGTCTTTCCTCTCCTGCACAGTTTGCCCTTTCGTTGGGGCAGCCTCCGCCACAGATGGGCAGAATTTCACACTCGCGGCAGACAGGGTCGTCGAATGGCATGTGCTTGAAGCACGACACGCTCTCTTTCCTAATGCTGAAACTAAAATTGTTGATGTTGCCAATGGCATGTTCAAGCTCGCCCAGATGCTCCATACATTTGTATATTGCGCCATCAGGCCCAATCACAAAATATCCGCGCCCACGCAATGGGCATGGTCCAACCAGTGGGGGCATTGCCATCTTTTTGCCGTTTTTCAGTTCAAAGTCGAAATATTCCACGCAATTGATGCACTTCTCAATACCTTTGAAGTCTGTCTTTTTGCGGATATAGTTTGACGTAATGATGATTCTGCCGCTATTGATGTGTTCGGAGAACCTGTTTTCTAAAAACCGCTTTAACTTGTGAAACTCTTCAATGTTCGCCGAGTCCACATTCATTTTCAGCACGATTTCTGCATGGCACCCGTTTAACAGGCGCCCTACATTTTCTAAAATGACATTGTATGTGCCTGCTCCGTTTTTGAAAAAGCGCTTGGCGTCGTGTGATGCCTGAAGTCCGTCGAAAGTGATTTGCACGCTCTTAATCTGGTAGCTGTCTATTTTCGACAAAAAGGAGTCGGGCAGGATAGTGCCGTTGGTGATGATGCTGGAGGTGAACGGAATTGACTCAGCATTCAGGCTGTCGCTGATTTTGGCAATGGCCTTGTGCGCAAGCATAGGCTCTCCGCCAAACCATGTGATGCTAATTGGCTTTTCCCGGTGTTTTCTCAAGTATTTCAGAATGCTCTCGATTGTGCCGTCGTCGATAGACTGGTGGCGTTTGTTGTCGCCTTCAAAGCAGTAGGGGCAGCGTAAGTTGCATCCCAGCGAAGTGGCAATCACCAAATTGATCTCATTGAAACTGAACATCTGCCCGTAGTACAGATATTTGTACTGCGCCAAATCCTCCTCGTCCTCAACCACGAATCCTAATTTATACAGGTTGCTGTTGTCAACGCTGTAGGCGGATGGCTTGATTTTCACCACTTTTCCAGTAAGGGCGTTGTATAATATGATACAGTCACTCTTTTGGCATGTGATATTGAATCTGGAGAATTTCAAAAATAGTAGGTTTTTTAACGATAGATGATACGAGAAATTAAGTTCTGTGATTTGTAGCGAGCTTTTCTTGGAGAGAGAGGTTGTTAAGAGTAGTAAAATATGATTAAAGTGCAATTCAGTTGTTGCTATCAAAAAGCTATAGGGTTACACAAGTTGTAGTGGGTGCGACATGCGCACCCACAATTTACCCTTATTTGTAGCTGAAGTCACCTCCGCAGTAGAGAGGTTCACAGTTGTTTTTTTTGTATAATGGCATACAAAAGTTTTTGCCACACTGGTAGCCTCCAAAAAGCTCGCTGAGTTCATCATCGGCAAGGAGATTCACGTTGTCGTTCATGCCCGAACGGAGCATTTCAATCTCCGAGTTTTTAAGTTCAAATTCTTTTTTGTCCATATTGAGTAGTTTTTGGATAAAATTAATTAGTTGACGCAAATATGTGCAAAAGTCATTATGTGCGCAATTTTTTTTGTTAAAAAAGATTAAGCACAATAGGAAGGGGTATGTTGTCAGGGGTCAGTCTTTGGAGAACTTTCTCTGACAGTAGTGGTTTGGACAGCTCTTGTTGCCGTATTTCGGTCGGCAATAGCCTTTTCCGCAATGCAGCCCGCCAAAAAGCTCGCTGAGTTCATCATCGGCAAGGAGATTCACGTTGTCGTTTATGCCCGAGCGGAGCAATTCAATCTCCGAGTTCTTCTGTTCAAATAGTTTTTTGTCCACAGTGGTTTGTTTTAAAAAGTTAATTATAAATTATAGTTGTCGACTTATTTGTCGGCAGTAGCTTGCTTGTAGTCTCCAATTACGATGAGCTTGCTGATTTCAGTGCCACCATATTCTGTAAGGCTTTGGTAAGTGCCGAAGTAACGATAAAGGCCTGGTGCGAGTTTGTTGCCTTCCTTGTCCTTCAAATTCCAAACCAGAGGAAATTCGCTGGTGGTTTTGGTCCACACGAGGTTGCCTGCGGCATCGGTCACTTTCAGTGTCACGGTGGGGGTGTCGTTGAGTTCGCTTTCAATGTGGAATGTGGCTTTGTCGATTGCGGGCACTTCATCGGTGTAGAGGCTCACTTTGCTGGCTGCTCCCACCAGGAAGTTGATGGTGCGGCTTGCCTCGTTACCTGCAGCGTCGTGCACGGTGTAGGTGAGCTGGTGCCGGCCTGTGGTGATGCCAGTCATGGGCAGTGCTATCTCCATGCGTTTTCCGTCGGCGGTGAGCACTGTGTGGCTCTGTACCTCGCGGTACGTTTCTTTGCCGCCGTCGAGCTTGAGGGTCATGGCGTTGCCAATGCCTACAGTCATATTGCTGAGCGCCACATCGTCTGTGGCCACGATGTGAAGCGTGGAGTTGGCAGGAATATATGCGCCTTCGGCAAAGCTGTTCTCTTCGTTGAAGTACATTTTTTCGATTACAGGTGATGACGTGTCGGTGACATTGGCGCCAGACTCTGCGCTGTAAGGCTGAATCTCCACTTGAGTGTTTTGCCCGTTCACCATGTGAGTGGAGTTGTCCTGGTGTGCATACACGGTCACCAGCCCCTTTTCCCACAGCGCCTCCACAAAGCGTGGCACTAAGAGTGAGCCCTCAAAAATGCCGTTCACCACGCGCCCGTTCACTTGGGCAATCTGGTTGCGTGGATAATACACCTTTCGTGTGGTGCTTTTGCTGTTGAATGTGCTGGTGATGTCTTTATAGAATCGCTCCTGGTCGTAGAGCGTGAGCACGGCATCGCCGTTGAATTCGCTGTCGATGTTGCCATTGAGCGTGGTGACCTGTGCTTTCACTTGCAGTTTCTGCATGGGGCGAACCTTGATGATGGCACCGTCGGTAATGGTCACACCATTTATTTCAGTGATTTTGAACAGTGGCTTTGGATAGTTCACGCTCATGGCAGGGTCGCCGAGCAGAAGGAATTTCACCTTGTCGGGCACGCTGTTTGTGCCAAACACTTGTTTGGCTTGCAGATAAATATCGCCCAGGCGTGGCATTTCTTGCTTCGTCTCGTAGCTGAACATAGCCTGCACCCATGCGCGGTTCAGCTTGTCGTTGTTGTCGGAAAACACTGACCGAGGCGTGGTGAATAGGGCAATGGCGCCGCCATTCTTCTTGTGGAACTGCACTTCTGCAATTCCGCGCTCGTCGCTGTCGTAGCGCGCCACGTCGCAGCAGGCTGTGGTGAATATGGGCAGGTGCTCGTATTCTGTGGTCTGTGCTTCGGTCATCGTCCACATGTGTCGTGACTTTGTGTAGGAGATGGTGCCAGCGTGTCCCACGTAGGTGTAGAAATACTGTCCTTTCTTGAGTGCCTCGATGATGTGGCGGCGTGCTTCTACAGCAGTGAGCTGCGATGATGCCACACCTGGCTCGCTTGTGGTGGTGGCGTTAGGGAACAGGTCGATGTAGGCCTTGTCCACAAAGAGCCCAGTGTTGATGTCGGTGCTGAGTAGGTCATTGATGCCGGCAGCCTGGAACAGGTGCTTGTTGCTGTCGCCTTCGTCGCTGGTGATGAGGGCGTTGTTGCGCCACACGCCATAGTCGGGGTCGTTCACATAGTTGAGCAGTTTGTCAACATCGGATTTTGCCTCTGCCTCGGTGGCTGAAGGAATGCGACCGATGCCTATTTTCAGTGCTTCGTTGGTGATGTTGTAGCCGGTGTTGTCACCAAGCACTCCGAAGAAGTCATCAGACACGTATGAGTTGTTCTCGTCGTTGCTGTTGTCGCTCTGGTAGGTGATGAGGCGGTTTTTCTTGTTGGTGGTGATGCCTCGGTTGTCAAACGATCCGCAGCCAAACATGAGCAGGTATTTGAAACGTTGCTGGTTACGGTCATAGAACATCTTGTTCATCAATCGTATGGCCATGGCGTCGGGCGTGCCGCTTGAAAATTCGTTGAACACTTCTTGCTGTTCGACTACGTGCACAGTGAAGCCGTCTTTAGCACGGTGCATTTCTGCCACGCGCTCTGCTTGGGCTTTGAGCTCAGTGCTGGTCACAATCACCATGTCGGGGGTGCTTAGCCCGTGGATATCTTGATTCTCAACGGGCTCATAGCCACTGATTTTATAGAGTGTGGCCTTTGGATTGAATGCCACGAACTGTGCCCAGTCTTTGTTGAAGCCGGGAGTGAAGGCCTTCACTGTGGTGCCGCCGTCAGTGGCGAAGTCGGCATACTGGTATTCTACAGGGTTGGCTTCGTCGTCGATGTTCCACACCACGATGCCGTCGGCTGGGTCGGTAAGCTCGATGCGGTCGGTGGCGGTGAGCTTGTTGAATCCCATGCGCACTTGCCCGTTTGCGGCGTGTGAGAGGTCGTTGGCGTGTGAGAAGGTAATGGTGAACCAGTCGAGCCTCGTCCATTTGAGCGCAAGGTCGGATGGGGTGCTGATGCTGAATTTCAGTTTGCCTTTGTCGCAGCCATCGCTTGGCACAAACGTGCCTGATGGATTTGTGGAATTGTAATAGATCAGTGCGGTTTCGCTGTATCTG
>DLLC01000040.1:55560-60498 GCA_002476625.1 Porphyromonadaceae bacterium UBA7572
ATCTGATTGCCGATGCCGATGTGGTGAATTTCAGAGTGTCGGTTACACCGCCGGTTTCCACATAGGCGCTCAGGTAGCCGCTGTTGCTGTAGCCAGAGCCTTCGCGGGTGATTCGTGCAGCCACGCATGGGCTTACGGTGACTGATGTGCCCTGCACGATGCCAGGAGTCTCAAAGTCGAAAGAATTGGCGCTTTCAGTGATGCGTTCGCCCAGCAGCGCCTTGCCGGTGTAGCCAGCGCTCATTTCTTCCTTCTCATGGTAGAAAAAGTCGAGACTTGAGGCTCGACCGTTAGCCCCAGGTGTTTTCACTGCTATGGTCTTTGTCTTGTCGTCGGTGCTTCCTTCGCAAATGAAGTAGTAGCCGGCTGTTGAGTATGGGTTGATGATGCGGCTGTAGCGTGGCTTGGTTGAGCGGGAGTCGTCGAGCTTGAATCTCACAGGCCCTTTGGCGTAGAAGCAGATTTTGTCGGCCGACCGCCACACAGGCACTTTCACGAGGTCGTCGGGTGCGTCGCCGTTCAGCACTTCGTTGATGAGCTGTCCGCCCGAGCCGAATATCCTCACGTTGTCGAGGTTGGAAAATCCCATTTCCTTGAGCTCATCCGCTGTGATTTCATACACACCGGTGTTGGTGACTTTGATTTTTACCCATTTGCCAGTGGCCAGTTTGGAGTTGGTGGCATAGTGTGAGGTAGAGAAAGCCATGGCGCTCTGTGCCAGGGTGATGCACATAGTTACAGTGGCAAGAACTGTTGTTAGACGAAAATTCCGCATATTGTTTGATTTATATAGTGTGTGATGCCACATTCCGTAGCGCTCATTTTAATTCATTTTCCTTATTTAATTCTGATAATTAGCGAGTCGGTGTCATTTACCGAGCCGCTGAGCTGCTCGCCGATATGGAGCTGGTGGCTGTTGCCGTCATCTGTGCACGCCACAATGTAATCGCCCATTTTCAGCGTGAAGTATTTGCTGGCTTCCGCCACGAGTTCGTCGATTTGCTGTCTTGTGACCAGTGGCGTGGTGCATGTGCTGTCGTTGTCATCGATTTGCGCCTTCACTTCCACTTGCACCCCCTTACTGGCGTCGATATCGGCAATAGGTACGGCGTTGCCCAGCATGAATGCGCCGTCGAATGCGCTACACCGCGCGTCGAGTTCATTTTCGCACGCTCCTTTTGCCTCCACCACAGTGCATGCAGCCACGCTCTGGTAATAGCGGTGGGCAAAGCGTGGCGCAATGTTTTTTCCTAATCGGTCGATGCGCACTGCCAGTGCTGCGTGCATCACAAATTCTGGGGCAAAGTCGGGTATGAAGAAAGGCTTGTTGCTGGCAAGCATAGTGGAGTCGGCCATCAGCCGATAGCTTCTTTCATTGCCCTTGTCCGTTATCACTATAATTTTCACTTGCAGTAGAAGGTGAGAGGGTGTTATTTAGTGTTCATCTCCCCCATGCGGTTATACATCACAGCTAAGTGAGCATAAATCGACGTGTTCTGAATCACAATGTTTGCCGGTGCCTTTATTCTGTATGGGGTAAAATTCCAGATGGCTTTCAGCCCGCCCGCTATGGCTTGGTTGGCGGCCTCTTGTGCGTGCTCCACAGGCACGGCCAGCACACCTATCGACACGCCGTATTCCTCTTGGCGCGCTTTCAGTTCGCTCATGTTGTAGATGGGCACACCGCAGATGCTTTTCCCGGTGATTTCATCATTGATGTCGAACCCAGCCACAATGTTCAGTCCGTATTGTGCCAAGCCCACATCTTGCATCAGGGCAGCTCCGAGGCTGCCAACGCCTATCATAAAAGCCCTGTGCTTGCGCTTAAACCCCAAGAAGTCCACCAGCTCGCGCACGAGAGAGTGCACCTCGTAGCCAATGCGGGTTTTCCCCTTGATGTTGAGAAACGATAGGTCTTTGGCAATCTGTGAGGCATCCACATTGATTTCCTTGGCTATCTGGGTGGAGGAAACGTACTCAACGCTTTGGTTGTCGAGCATTCTCACGTAGGCCAAATACCATGGAAGCCTTCTCAGGGTGGGTTCGGGAAGTATGATTTTTTGGATATTTTTATTTTCGCTCATTAATCTGTAGTGTTGATTATTGCTTTTTCCAAACCACAAAATTAGTAAAAAATCCGTATATGCTCAAAATATCAAGTTTTATTAATGTGTAAAATATGACGCATTTAAGTGTTTTTTATATCTTTGCATCAGCGTAACTAAATCAACCGACCAATGGCATACTATACTTATAACTAAGCAGAAGGAAGTTTTTGCTGCCGATTCTGTCAATGCTTGCGCTGACGGCGGTTTTTGCCACAGCGGGCATCACCCGTGCTGTGCACATTCCTCGTAACGGCGACCACATAGACCGGTGGCGCTGCGAGATGCTGAACCCAGGCAGTGCCGGTGACAGCGCAGTGTGGGACTTTAGCCACGTTACCGTTCTTGACGAGAATCAAGGATTGCGCTACATCGTGCTGGGCGACACGCTGCTGGTGCGCTGTGAGGGAGGAACGATGAACACGTTTCTCTTAAAGGACGACAGCGTGCTGTGGAAAAAGAGCGAGAATCGGCTGAGCTTTTTTGCCGACTCCATTGCCCCTCTGCAAATGCTGCTTCCCATGGAATATGCCGACAGCATCACCACTCCTTTCTATATGACAGGTAACTACTGTGGCAACTATGCCCTTGCTATGGCTGGGCATAGAACTGTGCACGTGGATGGTAGGGGCACACTCATTCTGCCAGCTGACACCATAGATGATGTGCTGCGTATGCACATTCGCTCCGAAGCAAGGGTGAGCGTCTCGAATAATCTTGATGTTCGCCCTCTGCATACCGCTTCCGACTCGATTATGGACAAGACAGAGGACTTCTTCTTGTGGTATGCCCCTATGTATAGGTTTCCTTTAGCCGAAGTGAGAATGTCCATCGTGGAGGCCAGCGACGGGACTTGCCAGTCGAGCGGCGTATCGTTTCTGTGTCCTCCCTTGGTGCAGGATTATGCCCTTGGTACTCATTCAATGAAAGTGAAGAGAGACGATGACGACAATAACCATCACAGATTCGCCGCTATGATTAATGACTTGCAAGTTAGCTACACCGATGGGAGCGTGACGGTGACTTTCACGCCAGGATCCAATACCTGTGTAAGTATGGTGGTGACTGATGTAGTGGGTAGAGTGTTTGTCTCTTTGCCAAAGAAAAACGTGGCGACCGGTGTCCCATTTGTGGATTGCATAGATGGGAGCATTCTGCCATCAGGTGTCTATCTGCTCCATGTGGAAGCGGCTGGAGAGGACCAAAACAGAAAATTCACCATCAAATAGCAGTGCCGCCATGATAAAAATAATGCTGACATCTATTGTGGTTTCCGTGTGCCTTCAGTCAGCGGCCCAGCGTGCGTGCTATGCCTCGCACCGGACGAGCCACATTGTGGCGGTCCGCCCCACGGTGGCGGTTGACAGCGTGTCGCAGCTCACGTCGTGGCGCTCCGGAGCGCTTTCCGTGACCGTCACCACCGACGAGGACGGCAGGCAGACCATCGTGTTCAAGGACAGGGAGGGACGCGAGGTGCTTGTGCGGAGAGTGTCAGGCTCCGCCTGTGCCGACACCCACTATGTGCGCGACATCCGCGGCAACCTGCGCCATGTGCTGCCCCCGGCTGCGTCCGCCCTGCTCTGCGACGCCGACGGTGTCATAGCCTCCGACTGCTCCGCCCTGCTCAAATACGGCTACACCTACCGCTACGACATCCGCGGACGGTGCATTGAGAAGCGACTGCCGGGGTACGCCGCTGTGCGCTATGTCTATGACCGCGCCGGCCTGCCGCTGTACAGCCAGGACGGCAACCAGCGCCGTCTCGGGCAGTGGGCGTTCACCGCCTACGACCGCCTTGGGCGCGTGGCCTACAGCGGCGTTACCAAAGACAGCCGCAGCGCGGCCCAGCTCCGCGGCGCCTACGCCGACAAGACCCCGAGAGTGCGGTTCACCCGCGAGGGGATGCTCGGCTATCCCGCGGTCTATGAAAACGTGTCGGACAGCGACATAAATTTGGTGAATTACTATGATAGTTACGATTTTTTGGATAAATTTGCGGAAACAGGCGACTCGTTGCGCTACAGGGCTATGGAAGGCTACGATGAGAGATATGTGAACACCGCCCATCCGGGGATCTCCGCCAGAGGAATGCTTACGGGGACAATGACGCGCACGCTCGACGCGGCGGGCACGCCACTGCTGAAGGCCGTGTACTACAACCACGACGGCAATATCATCCAGAGCCATGAGCAGAACGCCCTGGGTGGGTATGAACACCGCTACTGCCGGCTCTCGTTCACGGGAAAACCTTTGGAAATAAAGAGGGTTCACTGCACTGCCGACACAATGAACGTGGATGTCACGCGTTATACCTACGACAGTATGCAACGCCTTCTCGCCATATCGCTCTCGCATGACGGCGCCTCGCCGGTGACGCTCGCGTCGAACTCCTACGACGCGCTCGGCAGGCTCACGGCCTGTGCCGTGAACGGCGGCGGCAGCGTCACGCGCTACGCCTACAATGTGCGCGGGTGGACGCGGGGCGTGACCAATCCCCATTTCAGTCAGCAAATTCATTATCAGGACGCTCCGCAGGGCGGCACGCCGTGTTGGGGCGGGGGTATCAGCGGCATCACTTGGCGACAGCGTGAGAGCCTGAAGGCGACCCACGCCACCGAGAGCGTGTACCGCTTCAGCTACGACGGTCTGAACCGCCTTGTTGGGGCGAAGTACTCCGCCACCGGCGAGGAGTGGAACGGTGACTTGGTGACGCAGGGCGAGCGCAACTTCTCCTGCGCCTACACTTACGACCTTAACGGCAATATGCTCTCGCTGAAGCGACACGGCGTGACGGACTACGTCACCTCGCTTCCCACCCATGTCCGCGCCTACG
>DLLC01000066.1 GCA_002476625.1 Porphyromonadaceae bacterium UBA7572
AATTTATTTAGGACAATATTGAGTAATTTCATAAAATTCAAAACCATAAAAAACAACAAGAATGGAAGAAAATATGAAATCGAAGCTGGTCGACACACTCCTGTCGATCACCTTGCGCGACATCGCAAAGCGCTATTTCGGAAAGTCGAGCTCATGGCTCTACCACAAACTCGACGGCATTGACGGCAACGGTGGCACAGGACGGTTCAGCAGGGAAGAAAAGAAACAACTCAAGGCCGAACTCACCGACCTGTCGGAGCGGGCCAAGGCGGTGGCTGACAAAATTTAAAGCGCAGTATCGCCACCTTCCGGCTCGGCTTTATGAGTAAAAATGAGCACAGCAGAGGCATCGGTAAGCGTGGTGGCAAACATATAGCAATCACCTCCGTCGCGCACTTTAAGACGCTTTTTAAGTTCTTCGGCCGACAGCCGAAAATTCCGCGTGGCCACATTAAGCCGGCGGCTCTGCTTGCCTATGGCCTTTATGGCCTTGCCGGAAAATGGAACTACGCCATCAATCCGAAACTTTCTGCCAGGGAACTCCGCTATATAGCTATCCCCATAATATAAGTGAGAATTTTTGGCCACCTGCTTAACGGGAAACTGGCTTGCGACTGCTGAATATGCGCCAATTTTCATCACGCTTGCATTTGGCTCATACAGATATTGTCCTTCACCCAGAACACCACCGAAATGAGATTCAGGCAACCGTTCTACTGCCTCGACGGTGAATGCCTGCGTGCCTGCTGTATCAAAATTGAGCGCATGGAGCTTCACGCCTTGTGCCTCTGTGGCGAAATCCAAAATAGCTAAAAGCTCCTTACACTCGTTCCTCACGCTCACTGCCCATAAGTGGGTGAGGTAAGGATTGAGGTCGCGCAAAGTTTGGGTCACATCAATCATCGGCGACGCCTTGACATAAAGCCTGTGTGTGTGTGATTTCAGCATAGGCAGCAACTTGAGCACATTGGGCACACAGTCGGCAAGGCCATAAAGGCGCGCGCCGCCCTCGCCTCGGCGGGATGGGTCGATAAAAATGGCGTCGAACCGCTCGTCGCTGGCAGCAAGCCATTCCACAGAGACAGCGTTCAGCACCTCAAAATCATAGTTGTGTGCTCCAGCTGCGGCAATGACAGGGTCAAGTTCAATGGCTTTGAGCGATGCCACTCGCTGCGCTATGTAATAGGAGTCCACCCCTAACCCCATCGTCATATCCAGCACACGGTTAGTGGCGTCGAATAGCGAGGCATGGAATTTTGCCACCAGCTGATGTGTACACTGCTCGGCGCTGACAGGTTTCGGAAAAAGAAAACGCCGATTGGCCAGCAATTCAGGGATCTTGGCCTTCGCCTTATTTCTGCATTCAACCTGCATCACGGCAAACCGCTTGTCGAAAGGGAGCTTTGGCTCGTTCTTCAGCATCAGTGCCAGCGTGTCTGCGCCAGCGTGCGCTGCCACATAATCATACAAGGCATCATCCGCGCCACCAAAATTCACATCACACATTTCATTAAAAGATTATTATGTGGAAAAGTAGCCACTGGTAAACAACTATGGGGAAACTAACCGATATAGCTTCCCCATCATGTGTTAAATATATATTTTATCAGCAAATGTTATTTCTTCGTCACGGCATCCACGCGGGCCTGGTCCACATTGAGATAAAGCTCGTCGAGCTGACCTGGTTCAAGTGGGCTTGGCGCATCAAGCATCACATCGCGTCCGCTGTTATTTTTAGGGAATGCAATGCAGTCGCGAATACTGTCGAGGCCGGCAAGAATCGACACAAAGCGGTCGAGGCCAAATGCCAAACCAGCGTGAGGTGGCGCTCCATACTTAAACGCATTGATCAAGAAGCCAAACTGAGCCTCGGCACGCTCTGGAGTGAAGCCAAGAATCTTGAACATCTTCTCCTGAAGTTTGCCATCGTGGATACGGAGGCTACCTCCACCCACTTCCACGCCATTGCACACAAAGTCGTATGCCACGGCGCGCACCTGCTCTGGATGCTCGTCAAGAAGTGGAATATCGTCGGGGTTCGGCAAGGTGAATGGATGGTGAGTGGCCATCAGGCGCTGTTCCTCGTCGCTCCATTCAAAGAGTGGGAAGTCCACAATCCACAGGCATTTGAAGGTGTCTTTGTCGCGCAAGCCAAGGCGGTCGCCCATCTCCAGACGCAATGTGCAAAGTTGGGTGCGTGTCTTGTTGGCATTGTCGCCACTGAGGATAAGCACGAGGTCGCCGTTACTTGCGCCCATTTTCTCTTTCACCTCAGCCAAGTCTTCTGCCGTGTAGAATTTGTCCACACTGCTCTTCACAGTGCCGTCCTCATTATACTTAATGTAAACAAGCCCTTTGGCTCCCACTTGCGGACGCTTCACGAAATCGGTGAGCTGGTCGAGCTGCTTCCGAGTATAGTTAGCGCAGCCTGGCACACAGATGCCACCGATGTATTGTGCACTGTCAAACACGGTGAACTTGCCTTTCTTCAGCACGTCCATCAGTTCCACGAATTCCATGCCAAAGCGGAGGTCGGGCTTATCGCTACCGAAGCGGCGCATAGCCTCATGCCACGTCATCTGCTCGAGCTTTGGCAGTTCCACGCCACGAATTTCCTTAAACAGATGGCGAGCCATCGACTCAAACACCTCCAGCACGTCTTCCTGGTTGGCAAAACTCATTTCACAGTCTATTTGCGTGAATTCTGGCTGGCGGTCGGCACGGAGATCTTCATCGCGGAAGCACTTTGCTATTTGGAAATAGCGGTCGAAGCCTGCCACCATCAGCAGCTGTTTTAAGGTTTGAGGGCTTTGAGGCAAAGCGTAGAACTGGCCAGGATTCATTCGGGATGGCACCACAAAGTCGCGTGCGCCCTCTGGAGTGGACCCAATCAATATCGGTGTTTCCACCTCGATGAAGTCACGGGAGTCGAGGAAATTACGAATCAGAATAGTCATGCGGTGGCGAAGCTCAAGATTTGCTCGCACACAGTTACGACGCAAGTCAAGATAGCGGTATTTCATGCGAATATCGTCGCCGCCATCGGTGTTGTCCTCTATGGTGAACGGAGGCGTAAGGCTCTCGCTCAGCACATTGAGCTCTTTTGCTATGATTTCAATATCACCAGTAGGCATTTTGGAGTTCTTGCTCGAGCGCTCGGCCACCTCCCCCTTCACCTGAATCACAAATTCACGGCCAAGACGGTTGGCACGCTCGGTGAGAGCCGCGTCGTTCTCGTTGTTAAACACAATTTGTGTGATACCATAACGGTCACGCAGGTCCACAAAGGTCATGCCGCCCATCTTACGTGTGCGCTGCACCCAGCCTGCTAAAGTCACAACTTCGCCCACGTTTTCGATGCGAAGTTCACCACATTTCTTAGTTCTGTACATATTCGAAAAATATATAGTTGTTTTCTTTTGCTTATCATTATTTCATCAAGCCATGCGCAAGCACAGCCCGCCGCCAATGAAATATACAAAATTAGTATTTTCCTCGCATAATAATCAGAAAATAGGCAAAAAACTTGTCACACGCCAATGCTTTACATTCAAAAAAACAGGAAAAACGACAAAAGGCGCACTTTTTTTACAAAAAGATTTGCGTATTCAAAAAAAAGCAGTACCTTTGCATCGCAATTCCGACAAGGACGTGCAATTCGGGGTGTAGCGCAGTTGGTTAGCGCGCCTGCTTTGGGAGCAGGAGGTCCTCAGTTCGAATCCGAGTACCCCGACAAAAGCCACTCAAATTTGAGTGGCT
>DLLC01000042.1:0-205 GCA_002476625.1 Porphyromonadaceae bacterium UBA7572
GCTGTGCTCGCCATTCTGCCTGGCATCAAAAGCCCCACGGTGCTGCCTCTTGCCGACGAGAGTTGGTGCTCTGTTCACACGGTGATTGAGGAAAAGCAGCTCTGGACCAGTATTAATGCGCTGAAAGCCGTTGGCGCCACAGGCATCCTCGTGCTTGACATCGAGGAGATGGTTCTTTAAGAATAAGTTAGAAATTAGAAGTTAG
>DLLC01000042.1:270-8928 GCA_002476625.1 Porphyromonadaceae bacterium UBA7572
TTAGAAATTAGAAGTTAGAAGTTAGAAGTTAGAAGTTAGAAGTTAGAAGTTAGAAGTTAGATGAAATGTGGGGACTTGTAGGGACGCGGCATGCCGCGTCCGCCCAGTAAAAAGGAACCAAACACCACAACATAAATATTAGAGACACAATGACACTTAATACTATTAAATATCCAGCCCGAAGTGAATGGGATGAACTGATGACGCGCGCTGTGGCCGACACCCGTGAACTGCACGACACGGTGGCAAGCATCCTCGAGGCTGTGAAGCGCGATGGCGACAGCGCTTTGAGGATTTTCGCCGAGCGATTCGACAAGGTGACGCTCACCGACCTTCGCGTGAGCCACGCAGAGATTGAGGAAGCGAACAGTGCCCTTTCTCCAGAGCTTAAAGAGGCCATTAATGTGGCTGCGCACAATATTGCAAAGTTTCACAGCGCACAAGTGATGAAGGAAATCTGTGTCGAAACCAGCCCCGGCGTAATGTGCCGCCAGCGCGCTGTGCCCATATCCAAAGTGGGGCTGTACATTCCAGGGGGCAACTCTCCCCTGTTCTCCACCGTGCTAATGCTGGCCATGCCAGCACACATTGCCGGATGCAAGAATGTGGTGATGTGCACGCCTGCCGGCAAGGATGGCAAGGTGAATCCCGCCATCTTATATGCCGCATGGAAATGCGGCGTGACCGACATTTTCAAGTGTGGCGGCGCACAAGCGGTGGGTGCCATGGCCTACGGCACCCACACGGTGCCTCGCGTGAGCAAAATCTTCGGCCCCGGCAACAGATTCGTGATGGAGGCAAAACTGCAGGTGAACAGCGATGGCGTGGCCATCGACATGCCTGCCGGACCGAGCGAAGTGCTGGTGGTGGCCGATGGCCATGCCGATGCCCGCTATGTGGCAAGCGACTTCCTGTCGCAGGCTGAACACGGCCCCGACAGCCAGTCGATACTGCTCACCACCGATGAAGGGTTTGCCGACCAACTTCCTGCGGTAATCGACCAGCTCCTTTCCACACTTCCACGTCAGGAAATGATGAAGAAGTCGCTCAGCCACAGCCATATCATTGTGCTGACCGACGATGATGAAGTGATGGACTTCGTGAACGAATACGCTCCAGAGCACCTAATTCTCAACACCACCAACTGCGAAGCGCTCGCAGAGCGTGTGGTGAACGCCGGTTCGGTGTTCCTCGGCCCGTATTCCCCCGAAAGCGCCGGCGATTATGCCAGCGGCACCAACCACACCCTGCCCACAAGCGGCTATGCCAAGGCCTACAGTGGCGTGAACATCGACAGCTTCACTAAAAAGATCACCTTCCAGCGCCTGTCGAAAGAGGGATTAGAGGGTATCGGCACAGCTGTGGAAAATATGGCGGAGGCGGAAGACCTGATGGCGCACCGCCTGGCCGTGGCAGTGAGGCTCGGCAAATAAAACGGCAGCATGTGGCCTGCAAAAGAAAAGCAGCGTAAACTCAACGACAAAATATAAAAACATGAAGGATTTCCAACTCAATAGACTGGTGCGCGACAACATTCGCACACTCGCGCCCTACAGCTCGGCACGCAGCGAGTTCAGCGGCCACGCCAGCGTGTGGCTCGACGCCAACGAAAGCCCATTCAACAGCCCCTACAACCGTTATCCCGACCCGCTCCAGCGCGAGGTGAAAAAGCGGCTTGAAAGAGTGAAGGGCGTGCCAGCCAGCCAAATATTCTTAGGCAATGGCAGCGACGAGTGCATCGACTTGGTGTACCGCGTGTTCTGCGAGCCCAAAACCGACAATGTGGTGGCTATTTCGCCCACCTATGGCATGTATGAGGTGTGTGCCGACATCAACGATGTGGAATACCGCAAAGTGCCGCTCGCCGACGGCTTCAGCATCGACACAGATGCCCTACTCGCAGCCACCGACGCGCATACTAAAGTGATATGGATTTGCTCGCCAAACAACCCCACTGGAGGCGCATTCAGCCACGCCGACATCACGAAAGTGCTCAGTGCCTTCAGCGGTATTGTGGTGGTGGATGAAGCATACAGCGATTTTTCATCGGTGGAGTCGATGCGGTTATCGCTCGATAACCACCCCAATCTGCTCGTGATGCAGACCTTCTCCAAGGCTTGGGGATGCGCCAGCGTGCGCTTAGGCATGGCATTCGCCTCCGAAGCCATCATATCGCTGTTCAACAAAGTAAAATACCCCTACAACGTGAACCTGCTCACCCAGCAATTCGCCCTGCGCCAGCTCGACAGGCTCGATGAGATGCAGAAGTGGGTGAGCACACTGCTTAGCGAGCGCACACGCCTGATTCAAAACCTCAGGGAGCTTCCGCAGGTGGTGAAAATATTCCACACCGACGCCAACTTTGTGCTGGCGCGCGTGACCGATGCCGACGGCATCTACTTCCACCTGCAGCAGCAAGGCATCATCGTGCGCAACCGCAACAAGGTGGAAAAATGCCTGGGCTGCCTGCGCATCACCGTGGGAAACGAGGAAGAAAACAACGCATTAATCAACGGAATCAAAAGTTATGGAGCCAAGTAAAAAACGCGCACTTTTCATCGACCGCGACGGCACTATCATCACCGAACCCGTCATCGACGAGCAGGTGGACTCTTTTGAGAAACTGGAGTTTCTGCCAGGGGTTATCGGTAGTCTGTCGTTCATCGCTCGCACACTTGATTTTGAACTGGTGATGGTCACCAACCAAGACGGCTTAGGCACAGCGGCTTTCCCGACCGAGGCGTTTGAAGGGCCACACCGCCTGATGCTCAACACACTGGAAGGCGAGGGTGTGAAATTCAGCGACATCGTCATCGACACCACCTTCGAGCACGAGCACCGCGCCACGCGCAAGCCCGGCGTGGCGCTATTAGGGAAATACACCAGTGGCGGCTACGACCTCGGCGGCAGCTTCGTGATTGGCGACCGCCTCACCGACATTCGTCTGGCACAAAACCTTGGAGCAAAAGGCATTCTTATAGCCCCCGACAAGGCAAAAGCGCAGGCATCGCTTGAAGCGGAAGGGCTCACCGACTCTTGCGCACTGATTGCCCCCGACTGGCACCGCATCACCGACTTTCTGCGTGGCGGCGAGCGCAAGGCACACATCGTGCGCAACACAGCCGAAACGAAAATCGACATCAGCATCGACCTCGACGGCACGGGCAAGTGCTGCATTTCCACTGGAATCGGATTTTTCGACCACATGCTCGACCAGATCGGACGGCACAGCGGCATCGACCTGAATGTGAAAGTGGAAGGCGACCTCTATGTGGACGAGCACCACACCATTGAAGACACCGGCATAGCACTGGGCGAGGCCATCTACCAGGCTTTAGGCAACAAGCGCGGCATCGACCGCTACGGCTTTGTGCTGCCCATGGACGACTGTCAATGCACTGTGGCACTCGACTTCGGCGGACGCAGCTGGCTGGTGTGGGACGCAGAATTTCACCGCGAGAAAATAGGCGAGATGCCCACCGAAATGTTCAGCCACTTCTTCAAGAGCCTCTCCGACAGCGCACGAATGAACCTCTACATCAGCGCACGCGGCACCAACGAGCACCACAAGATAGAAGGCATCTTCAAAGCCCTCGCGCGCGCTCTCAAGCAGGCCATTCGCCGCGATGTGTTCACCTACCGGTTGCCCTCCACCAAAGGCGTTCTCTAAGTCAGCTTCCTTCTGACACACCTTCACACTTCCCCTTTCCACACAAAAAGCGTGGGGCATACGCTTGCTGAATAGCGGTATGCCCCACGCTGTTATTAAGAGTGTGCGTGTGTAGCGCAGTGGTTATTTGATCACCACCTTTGTGGCGCGGCTACCCTGACGGCGGATATATACGCCCGTGTCAAGGAGGCCGGCAGGAACTCTAACGCCCTGCATGTTGAAGTACTCAACAGGCGCATTGCTGTCGTCGGTCACGACCGTGCTCAAGCCTGTTGCCTCTACCTTGTACTCGGGTGATGCGCCCGACTCTCCCTTGTCATACACAGTGGTCACCACATACGCCTGTCCGGCAGTAGCTTCTGCGTCGGAATAGCTTGTGGCGGTCACCAGGTCGGAGTTTATCTTCTCGCCATTACGGTAAACGTTGTAGCCCAGCACTGAGAGTGGGGCAGGCGTTCCCTTGCCGGTATAGGTCACATCATCTACGAAGCACATCCAGTTGCCGGTGCCGTGGCTCCTCAAGGCGAAATACTTGGTGCCTTGAGGCAGCAAATACTGATAGAGCTTCCACACATTGTCGATAGCCACATTGTCGCCAAGCGACTTGAAGCAAGCGCGGTCAGTGCCAGTGGTAGAGTAAAGTACCTCCACATTCTCTTTCAGATAGGCGCTATAGCTCTTCGCATAGAACGTGATCAGCTGTTCGCCACCATAAAGCTCTGGCGAGATAGCCCAGTCGTCGGAAGCCACATTGTCATAGTAGCAAGCCATAGTGGAGAGGTGCTTCACGCCCGAATGTGAAGCGTAAGCCGCCATATTCTTTGACTCACCAAACACCGAGTCGTTATGCTCCATTACAAAGAACGACTGGAGCGATCCCAGCGCCACATTAGGTAAAGTCACGCCATTGATGCCCATCACCGGCGATTTGTCGTAGTCCACGAATGTCCAGTCGCCATAAGTGTTGGCCCATGAAGTGGCTTTTTCAAAGTTTTCGAAAGTCTCCTCTGGCGCAGCCTTCGAGAGATCTGGCGCTGTCCATGTAAGTTGCAAACCACTCTCGCCCATACTACCCGACAGGCTTTCAACCACAGGATAATTGGGTTTAACCAGGCCGACACTCGCCTCAGCGTGATTGTCGTCGGCATTATCATCGGCAGCACACACCACATCAGCGGCATACTTGCCCTCTTTCTCCGACAGCACAGAAGGAGTTACCGAAAACTCCACAAGCCGCGACTGGCCGCTTGCAAGCGCCTCGCACTGGGTGTGGTCGATCTGCTTTCCGTCAAGCGAGAGGCTCACCCCCCAGTCGCTGGCATCGTTAGCGCCAGTGTTCTCCACTTTAACCCCGATTTTAAATTCCTTGTTAGGGAACACGTAAGTGGGAGCGGAGAAGTCAGTGATAGCAATGTTGTTGTCGGTGCGGGAATACACCTTAATTTGGTCAATCACAGTGTTACGGTAATTCTTCACTGTGCCAATGAAAGTGAAGTACACCGATTTTCCAGCAAACTGTTCAAGGCTAAGCACCACCTTGTTCCAGCCCACTTCAGGCAATTCGGCAGGCACCACATGCTTCAGTAGTGTCTGGTGGCCATCGCACACGGCATAAATATCAAGTTCACTCAAGTCGTCCTGCTCATCGGAGCCCAACAGATTGTCGACGTATACAGAGAGAGCGGGGTTCTTAACCCCCACCAGACTGATTTTACCGGTGGAAATACTTGCCGAAGCATTCACATTGTCACCGCGGAAGAAGAGGTATCCGCCATCACCATCTGCCGACTTGATGTCGCTATACAGACCATCGACACCGATTTGCCATGCGCCAGAGGGTGTGATTGTGGCCAGGCCGAAAATCGAGCCGGTCTTCCCTCCTGCCACCGACTCGGTGTAAGGCACAGTGTAGGGGGTGCCTACAGGAAGCAGATTGCTGAAGATCGCCTCCGATTCATGTGCTCCCGTCACGGCTTTCAGGTAATAATACACAAACGACTGCTCATCGCTGGCATTCACGGCCTGGAACGTGTAGTCAGTACCGGTGATGCCAGTGGCAATCACGTTGTTCTCATCGTCAAGAATTGTGTAGGTCACATCGGCGGCTACCAGCTGGTTGCCATTAACGTCTTTTGTGACAGGACTCCATGAGGCGTGCACTTCGCCCATATTGTCGGTCTCGGCAATGGTGAACGATGACGGCTGTTCAGGTGCGCTGTTGCCCACATTCACAGTGACTTCAGCAGACGCGCCTGGGCCATATTCGCTATATGCGATAGCCTTGTACGTGTATTCGCCATTGGCTGGCACACTGTCTTCAAATGAAAGCTCTGCCCCCACTGCGGGATTGCTAAACGCCTTAATCAAATCGGAGCCCCTATACACTTCCACCTTGGTAAGGCTTTCAAGGGCGGAGCCGTCGGAGTTCTTATCCGGGCATACGAGTGTCACCACTGCGGTTTTTGACCCATCAGCAGCTGGAGTCACGGTAAAGCCGGTGGGGGCGGCGGGGGTGGCTGCGCTCATACCTGCCTCAATCTCTATATTATCGATATTCAAACCATATTTATCGGGCTCACTGATGCCGTGGAAGCCGATATAGTACACACCGTTTTCCTTGGCAAGCAAACGCATAGTGTAGTGCCGTGGCGCACTCGCCGAGCAAGAGAGAATGGTGTCGGGCTCAAGCATAGTGTTCTGTAGCGCCTCCACTGTGCTGTCGAGGCCGTACTTCACTTCCACCACCTCGGCATTGCGGGCGTTGGTGCCCCATGCGTCGAAAGAGACTTTATAGAGCAATCCTTTCTCCATCTTAACCGGTGGAGTGACCAGCCAGTCGTCGGTCTTGTTGCGGCTGTCATAGCGCACACGCATATAGCCGCCTTTCTGCCACTCCCATGTTCTGCCGTCAGAATTGGCGTCTATCACAGTGTAGCCTTGCGCCGACTCTTGTGTGTCGAATGGCTCATTGTAGGGAGGCACTATCTTACCGATGGTCACGCTGTTTGTCTTCGCCTCAGCCGACTTCATGCCGTTGAAGCTGGCCACCACAGTGTAATAGTAAGAAGTGATTTGAGCAGGCTCAGCCACAGCGTCAATCAGCACGGTATCGGCCGTAGCCTCAGCAAGCACGGTGGTGTCGGGATAGCGGGTCACCTTGTAAGTCACCTGCTCGGCGTCGAAATAGCCACCGTTTGCGGCTTCCTTCACCTTGCTCCATGTCACGCGGAAATTATCGCCTTCGCGCTCAAGTTTCGCCACTGGGGCTTTAGGGGCACCCGAACCAATATAGGCCTCCACTTTTGCCTTGCTGCTTTTTCCCACGCTGTTAGCGACCGCCACAGTAGCTGTATACTGTCCTGGCTCAGCCACTGTCAATGGCACTGTCACCACTTGACCATACGATGTGGAGCCAGAGGCATAATCGTCGCCATTGACCGCCACCGTGTAGGTCAAAGCGCCTGTGCCTTGCGCTCCGCCATTGGTAGTGGAGGGAGCAGTGAAACTAAGGGTTCCGCTTAATGCTCCTTTATCGAAATTCAGTGCAAGGTCGGTTGCTGTAGATGGAGCATCGGGGTTAGGTGGCGTGGGCACATACATACCCGTGATTTCATCACCATTGGTGTATTCGAGCACTTGAGTGGAGGATGCGTCGTCCTTATTGATCTCTACCAGATACGACTTGTTTTTTGCATCGGAAATGGCATAATACAAGCGGTTTGTGGCTGGGTCAATAGTGGCAGAGGATGAATACTGGGGCGAAAGGCCTGTATTGCCCACCACAGTAATATCACCCGTCTCCTTGTTGATTTTCACAAGGTTGCCGTCAAGCTGTATGCCATACACCACGCCAGCGGTATCCACCGCTATGGCATTAAGTCTATTGATGCCGGCCTTAACAATGGTGCGCTTGAGTGTGGCATAGTCGATGTAGCCAAACACATAGCTAAGGCAGTCATCGCTTAAGAAGCAGCCATACACTCGGCCACTTACGGGATCTAATGCCACATCATCGGCTATCAGCCCAGCATCCTGGCTCTTGCGTGTCTCTATCAATTCCCATGTGTCGGCGTCATAACTGTCTATTTTCACATTATACTTGTTGAAGCCATACGGCTGCGACGACACGGCGTAATATACGCCATCAACACACACACCGCCGTTGGTGGCATCCACACTGGTCATCAGCTGCTTAAACTCTCCTGTTTCAGAAGTGGCAATCTCATACATGCCGTAGCTGGTCAGCGTTTTGGAGTAGATGACGTTGCCCACCAGCTTCGGCATAGCTATTTCCGCCGATGCCTTTCGCAACTTTCTGGGTGAGGTGGCTGGATAGCCGGTGTCGGGCAACTTGATAAATTTGTTCGAGACTGTGGCGCTTTTCACCATTGGAGGCGTCACACAGTGAGGATCATATGGCCGCGCAGTTGTGAGGTCGGATCCCTGTCCCGCCATCGTCATGTTTCTGGCTGGTGCATCTTCTGTCTGTGCCGTAGCCGCGACAGCGCACAGCGCAGAAAATGCAACCATGAAAACGAAGCGTGAGAATTTTCTCATAAAGAAAAATGTTATTAAAAAATGAATGATAGCTGAGCGTCCACTGCAGCAGTCTGAAAACTTAAATTTTAACGATACTGGACGCTGGCCTCTGAAAAAGTAACAGATATTACATCCTATCGGATGATATACCTACATTCCATTTAGCCTATCTGTTACAAATTTACAACATTACATAAAATATTACAACTTTCTGTTAGTAAAATTTAAAAATATCTTTAAATTTGTTTTCAAGAGCAACAAAGTGTTGGACATTCGAGATATTTCAAAGCCCTTGCGCGCCATAGCTCAAGCAGGCCATTCGCCGCGACGTATTCACCGACCGCCGGCTCTCCACTAAAGGCTTCATCTAAGTCAACCACCACACACAATACATAGCCAGAACTGTCCTCTCCGAAAGAATGCGGCTCTGGCTATTGTTTTCACAAATA
>DLLC01000031.1 GCA_002476625.1 Porphyromonadaceae bacterium UBA7572
TGGTGGCACCGTCACCCGCACCTTCTCCTACGACCAGTACGGGCGAATGACCGGCTACCGCGAGGGCGAATACTCAAAAACACCCCCTAACCCTTCTACCCTAAAGTCTAAAATCTAATTTCTAAAATCTAATTTCTGACTTCTTTTTTGTATCTTTGTGAATTATGGCAAAGAGTAAAGAATTGACTCCGATGATGAAGCACTTCTATGAGATGAAGGCCAAGCACCCCGACGCGGTGCTGCTTTATCGCGTAGGCGACTTCTATGAGACATACGGTGAGGACGCCACCACAGCCAGCGAGATTTTGGGTATCACTCTCACGCGGCGCAGCACAGGCGCCGGGTCGGGCATTCCGATGGCTGGCTTTCCGCACCACGCCCTCGACACCTATCTGCCCAAGCTGGTGCGCGCCGGTAAGCGCGTGGCTATCTGCGACCAGCTTGAGGACCCTAAGCTCACCAAGAAGTTGGTGAAGCGAGGCATCACCGAACTGGTGACACCCGGTGTGGTGACGGCGGGAACCATCCTCGACCGGAAGGAGAATAACTTCTTGGCGGCGGTGTGCTTCGGGAAAAAGTCGATTGGCATTTCTTTTCTCGATATCTCCACTGGCGAATTTTTGGCTGCAGAAGGCTCTGTGGAATATGTGGACAAGCTTCTGGGCAACTTCGCGCCCAAGGAGGTGCTGATAGAGAGGAGCTGCCGCGACAAGTTTGCCGACATGTTCAACACCCGTATCCTCACTTTTGAACTCGACGACTGGATGATGAGCGAGGAGAGTGCCACCGACCGCTTACTGCGCCATTTCCAGACACAGAATCTGAAAGGCTTTGGCGTGGAAGGCATGAAAGAGGGGGTGAAAGCGGCTGGCGCCATTCTCCACTACCTCGACCTCACTCAGCACACCCAAATCAAGCATATCACCACACTGGCCCGTATTGAGGCCGACAGGTTTGTGCGCCTCGACAAGTTCACGGTGCGCAACCTTGAGCTGGTGGCGCCAATGGCCGACGAGGGAAAGAGCCTGCTGTCGGTGCTCGACCGCACCCTCTCGCCAATGGGAGCCCGAATGCTCCACAGGTGGATTCTGTTTCCCCTGAAAGATGTAAAGGCCATCAATCGTCGCCTTGACGTGGTGGAATACTTCTTCAAGGATGTGGAGGGACGTGAGCTGGTGAAGCAACAGCTTGAACTGATGGGCGACCTCGAGCGCCTCACGTCGAAAGTGGCAGTGGGGCGCATCACTCCGCGTGAGCTGGTGCAGCTCAAGTGCGCCTTGCAGGCGTTAGAGCCCATCAAGCGCATGTGTGAGCGGTCCGACCTTGAGGTGCTGCGCAGTTTTGGCGACCGCATCAATCCCTGCCAGCTTATTCGCGACCGCATTGAGCAGGAAGTGAACCCTGATGCGCCAAACCAAGTGAACCGGGGCAATGTGATTAAGGCAGGAGTGGACGCACAGCTCGATGAGCTGCGTGAGATTTCTGTGTCGAGCAAGGACTACCTGATGCGCCTCCAGAAGCAAGAGAGCGACCGCACGGGCATTCCAAGCCTAAAGATTGCCTATAACAACGTGTTTGGCTACTATATAGAGGTGCGCAACACGCACAAGGACAAGGTGCCGCCGGAATGGGTGCGCAAACAAACGTTGGTGAACGCCGAGCGCTACATCACCCAGGAGCTGAAAGACTATGAGGAAAAGATTCTTGGCGCTGAGGAGAAGATACTGATGATAGAGAGCCGCCTGTTTGGCGAACTTGTGACGGCGGTGACCGAGTATATCTCCGCCATTCAGACCGACTCGCAGCTGATTGCCCAGCTCGACTGCCTCTGCGCCTTCACGCGCGTGGCCATTGAGAACAAGTATAACAGGCCCGTGATAGACGAGAGCCTCGACATCGACATTAAGCAGGGGCGCCACCCTGTGATAGAGCGCCAGCTTCCACCCGGCGAGTGCTACGTGCCTAACGACATACACTTGTGCAACGACGACCTGCAGATCATGATTATCACAGGCCCGAATATGGCCGGTAAGTCGGCCCTGCTCCGCCAGACGGCCCTAATCACCCTAATGGCTCAGATTGGCTGTTATGTGCCAGCCGAGTCGGCGCGTATTGGCTTGGTGGACAAGATATTCACCAGGGTGGGCGCAAGCGACAACATCTCGCTTGGGGAGTCCACGTTCATGGTGGAGATGACCGAGGCTGCCTCCATTCTCAACAATCTGAGTGAGCGTAGCCTCGTGCTCTTCGACGAGCTTGGGCGCGGCACTTCCACATACGACGGCATATCCATAGCGTGGAGCATTGTGGAATACATTCACGAGGGGCGCGCCCACGCAAAGACGCTCTTTGCCACCCATTACCATGAGCTGAACGAGATGGAGAAGTCGTTTAAGCGCATTCGCAACTACAATGTGAGCGTGAAGGAAATTGACGGTAAAGTGGTGTTTGTGCGCAAACTTGAAAGAGGCGGCAGCGAGCACAGTTTCGGTATTCACGTGGCCAAACTCGCCGGTATGCCACGCAGCATTGTGGAGCGCGCCGACGAGGTGCTGGCGCAATTAGAGGCCAATAATCGCAACGAAACATCGGTGACCAAGGATCTTGGCGATGTGGGCAAGCAGCGCAGTGGGTATCAAATGTCGTTTTTCCAGCTCGACGACCCTGTGCTCAGCCAAATACGCGACCAGATTCTCGGACTCGACATCAACAACCTCACCCCTATGGAGGCGCTCAATAAC
>DLLC01000010.1 GCA_002476625.1 Porphyromonadaceae bacterium UBA7572
ACGTGAACCAGGAGGCCATCCTGTTTAACGACACCATACGCGCCAACATCACCTTCGGCGTGGACGACGCCACCGATGAGGAGGTGGCGGCGGCAGCGAAAATTGCCAACGCCTACGACTTTATCATGGCCACCGAAAACGGCTTCGGCACCAACATCGGCGACCGCGGGTGCAACCTCTCCGGCGGACAGCGGCAGCGACTCAGCATAGCGCGCGCCATTCTGAAGAATCCGCCCATCCTCATTCTCGACGAGGCCACATCGGCGCTCGACACTGAGAGCGAGCACCTGGTGCAGCAGGCGCTCGACAACCTCATGCACGGACGCACCACCGTGGTGATTGCACACCGCCTGAGCACCATCAAGAACGCCGACCTCATCTGCGTGATGCAGGACGGTAAAATCATAGAGCGGGGCACGCACGATGAGCTGATAGCCAAAAACGGCTCCTACAAGCATCTCGTGGACTTGCAGAAATTTTAAGAATCATACGACAACTTAAGAGAAACAAAACTATGCTTAAAAAATTATTCATCACGCTGATTGCGGTGGCGGCTGTGCTTAGCGCCAGCGCAGAGAAAATACCGGCTAAAGTGCAAATTCACCTGCGTAACGGGCAGATTGTGACCGGTGTGATAACGGAAAGAGACGAGCGCGTGGTCACCATCCTCAGCGAGACCGACAACGCCACCTACAACTACACAATGGACGAAATCAACTATATCGACCATCTGACCAAAAAGAAGAACTACGACACGTCCAAGTTCCGTGGCTTCATCGACTTAGGCTACAGCCTTGGCGTGGGCGAGCCCCGCAACAACTACTGGCTGGTGGAAACCAGCTTCGGCTACGCCTTCACCCCTAAGGCGTATGTGGGCGCTGGCGTGGCAGTCCACGATTTCAAGCCTGTGGCTGGGAGCTACCCCCTCTTCTGGGACCAGTCGGGCTCCAATGCCGGCAAGCGCAACGACCCCGCATGGCGCTACCCCTTCATTCCCTTCTACCTTGAAGGGCGCTACAGCCTGATGAACGAGTCGAAGAACACCCCTTTTGTGAGCCTCAAAGTGGGTGGCACATTCATCAACCACAAGGGCTTCTTCACCTCTCCAACCATAGGCTACCACTTCGCCACCAACGAGTTTTTCTCGTTCAACATAGGCGTGGCCTACGAGCTGCAAACCGCCAAATACAAGCAATGGTGCCAAGGCGACACCCCTGGAGCCATCAAGGACGACACCGGCAAAACTTACCTCAACAAGGGCCAGGCGTTTCACAACCTGTGCATCAAGGTGGGCGTTGAGTTCTAACACACTCCCCCGCTTTTGCACACGAGCGTTCTCATTATCGCACATTTAAGCACTCCAATATGGCATTCTTCAGTTCCACGATATTCTACTTGATCATCATGGTGGTGGCGTTCATGAGCCTTGGCATGATTTGCAGCCCTAAGTCGCCCGGCCCAGCCAGCACCAAGATTGTGGCGATGAGCACAGCCCCGTCTGAAAAGGCTTCTGCCAGGCACACGGTGAAAATCACTGCGCTCAAGGGTGGCGACATCTGCATAGAGCGACACTTCCGCCTGAGCCCAGCCGACACCGTGAACCTCGTGGTCACCAAATTCGACAGCCATGTGAAAATCGTGGAGAAAAAGGGCGTGAACGGCCTTGGCGATGAAGGCGAGTGTGTGGGGCTGGCGATGATCACCTGCATAGGGCAGCGGTGGTACAGCTACCGCTACGAGAGCGAGCTCACCGGCGAATGGTGCACCTTCGAGTTCACCAACGTGGCAGGAGGCTCGAAAGAAGTGGAAATGCGGCTTTAGCCACACACACAATTTTCACACGCATTTATGCGTTATCATCATAATGGCCTCCACACTCTCTGCGTGCGCGGAGCGGACCAACAACGGAAAAAATATTCAGCATCATGATAAAAAACATTCTCATTGCGCTTTTGACGGCTTTCACATTCACGGCAAGCGCACAGGTGTCGAGCGGCAAGTGGCTCACACACTCCCGATTTGCAATCACTTCCACCAAGAATGTGATCGACACTAAAAACAAAGTCTACAGCCTGGTTAACAACGGCCTGTACTGCTTCGACAAAAGCACCAAGAGCCTTACTGTGCTGAGCAGCCAGAATACGCTTTCCGGCACACTCATCACTGGCCTCTACTACAATTACGACAAGAAATACCTTGTGGTGGCCTACGACGACTCCAACATCGACATCGTGGCCGACGACGGCAAGGTGACCAATATCCCCAACCTCAAAGATGCCGTGATGACGCAGTCGCGCACCATCAACGACGTGACATTCTCAGGGCAGAAGATGTATGTGGCCACAGGGTTTGGATTCATCGTCATCGACGACACAAACATGCAGATTACCGAAACCCGCGTTTACAGCCGCAACATTTCGTCGGTGGCTGAAGTGGGAAAATGGCGCATCGTGTTCACCCCCACCAACGAGGTGTTCTACTGCCCCACTGACCAAGTGCCGGAATGGCTGGGCGGCTACAAGAGCGGCTCCATCGCCAGCATGCAGAACGGCAAGATCTTCGCCATCAACGCCTCCACCATTCTTGTGAAGCAAGACAAGCGGCTCACGAAAGTGACATTGACGGAAAGCGAGAGCGGCGAACTGGCTTTCACCAGCACTTCCATTGCAGAAGCCGTGCCCACCAATGTGCAGAAAACCCCTACCGGGTATCTGGCCAACTTCTTTGCCGCCAAATACTACTACACCTTTGATGCCGAGGCTGGCAACGCCGTGAAGAAAACCCTATCGGCGCAGGAATTGGTGAGCTGCTCGCCAGATGCCGACGGCGCCCTGTGGGGCGTGAACGACAAGGGCGTGCACAGCAGCAGCGCCCCTGACACATACTACAAGCCAAGCGCCGTGAGCCTCAAGGGCGTGCCCTACTGGATGGGCTACAACAAAAACACCCACAAGCTCTACCTCACCGCCACCAGCGACAATGGCGTGCTCCCCTCGGCCAACGTGGGCGCACTGTATGAAATCGACAAATACGACGGAGCGGCGTGGCAGAACGCCAACCCCACAGGCACCACAGGCAGCCAAGGCTGGTACTGGCCTGTGTTCGACCCTAAAGACAGCACCGACACCTACTACATCTGCTCGCGCCTGAGCGGTGTGTTTAAAGTCACCGACAATGCCGTATCGAAAATCATCAACGCCGCCAACTCCCCCTTTGTGGCGCGCAAGGCAGCCATTCGCTTCGACAAGGACGGCAACCTGTGGATGGTGCACTCCAGCCTGAACAATACCGTGCCGGTGAAGGTGCTGCCGCACGACAAACTGAAAAGCGGCAATTTCACCACTGCCGACTGGACGGTTTACAAAGTGCCCGACGTGACGGATGTAAACTCCTTCAAATACTCCATTTTCGACATCAGCAACAAATCCAGCATCAAGGCTTTTAACTGCGGCGACTACGTTTGCCCCATCATTCTATGGCGCGAGAACCCCGACCTGTCGAAGGCTGAGTTCGAGTCGAAGAGCTACACCTCGCTGAACGCCTCCGACGGCTCCACATGCACATGGGTTTACTCCTACGCCATGAAAGCCGACCTCGACGACAACATTCTCTTTGGCTACGACAAAGGGCTCGTCACATTCAAAGCCACCGACGCTTTCAGCGACAGCTTCGTGGTGGAAAAAGCCCCCGCGGTGGAGGGAACAAAGGTGTACGCCCTGGAGGTGGACACGCTCAACCGTAAATGGGTGGGCACAGCAAGCGACGGCCTGTACCTGCTCAGCCCCGACTGCAAGACGGTCATCAGCCACTACACCTCAAGCAACAGCCCGCTTCTCACCAATGTGATTTACCAGGTGTGCTGCGACACCGACAACAACTCCATTTTCGTGGTCACTCCACTTGGCGTGCAGCAGTTCTTCAGCGACTACACCAAGGCTGCCGCCGACTATAGCGATGTGTATGCCTACCCTAATCCCGTTCGCCCCGATTTCACAGGCTTTGTCACCATCACCGGGCTGATGAACGGCTCCAGCGTGGTCATCAAGGATGCGAAAGGCACCGTGGTGAAGCAGTTCTCTTCTGTAAGCGGCTCTGTGGCGTGGGACTGCTGCGATGAGTCGGGCGAACGTCTGCCCACAGGAAGCTACGGCGTGTATGCCGCACAGGAAGGCACTGAGATGCCCGCCAAGCCATACACAAAGGTACTGGTGATTAAATAGAAATTAGAGATTAGAGATTAGAAATTAGAGATTAGAGATTAGAGATTAGAAATTAGGGGAGTTGGGACAAATGCTGTTAGTGGTATCTTCAGCTATCGTCTTAACTTCCCTAACTTCTAATCTCTAACTTCTAACTTCTAATTTCTGCCTAAAAAACTACAGAAAATGCTCCACCCACGGTAAAGTGGTTCATGTGCTTCTCCGCGCTGCCATGCACCTTAGAGTCAATCCACTCAAGCATCGAAGGATTGTCCTTGACGGCTTGGGAAGAGCGTACACGGGCAATCGCCTCGTCGGAGAGCAGGCGCGCGTCGTAGGTGTAGTTCGACTTTGCAGAATCGAAGTCGGCGAAAATCTTCCACACGAAGTTGTTTTTATAACGCCACGACAGGTTCACGCCCAGCACATAATTAAACGATGTGCCGCCCTTCACCCTAATAATGTCGTACTTCTCGGTGGCATTTTCCAGCACCACGTTATACATGCTACTAACGCCGGGCTGCAGAATCTCGTTGGAGAGAAACTCGTTGCCCTCCGCATCCTGATACCAGTAGAGAGGGTATGTGTTGCCATTCTGGTCCGCAATGCTGTGCTCGGTGTCGATCTTCGGATTACCATTGCGCGCAGAGTACTTGATACCATCGGCAAAGCGCACGCCGCAAAGGGCTTTTGCGCCAATCGAGATGCGCCGGCTCAGAGGCAGGTTGCCATACACGCCTAAATTCAGCGACGCACTGGTGAAGTTGCCGTCTTCTATTTCAAAGCCGTAGATACCGGGAAGCGGACGGCCTTGGCTGTCGGTATAGGCGGCCAAAATACTGTTATATAGCAAAATGGAGTTTCGGTCATCTTCCGAGAGGTTCAGCCCCTTGGCAGGTGTGCTGATCACACGAGCCGAACCTCCCACGCCCACGTATTTATTGAGGAAGTGCGCAGCCTCCAAGCCAAACACCGTGCTCGTGCCAAGGAGCACGCGGTCGCTGGTGTTGTCGTCGAAATTGAAGAGAATACTCGATGGGTGAGTGGCCACACCCATTTGCACATCGAAGAACGACGGGCGATTCGACAGTTCAAAGTCCTGCTCATATCGCTTGACTCCCTTGTCCTTGAAAATCAGGTCAGCTGCAAAATAGCCCAGTTCCGTAGACATGATACCAATGCCTGCGCCTGCCATCACATCGGAAATCCAGTGGCGGTTGTTGAGCACTCGCATCACACCTGTGGCGGTGGCGAGCGCATAGCCGCCAATGGAGAACCATGGCGAGCGCGTGAGGCCATATTCCTTATGCAGAATGGTGGCAGCCACAAAGGCGGTGGCTGTGTGCCCCGACGGGAAGGAATTGTGGGTGGAGCCATCTGGGCGAAGTTCCTTCACGGAATATTTGGTGGCGTTCACAGCCAAGGCCATGATGGCATTGGCGGCGAAAGCCGAAGCGCCCAACCGCAGCCAGCTCGACCGTCCCTCGTAGCCTGCAAGCTTCAGCGCGGCAATCAGCGGATAAGGCACAAACTGGGTGTAGTTGTCGATTTTGGTCTTGAAATTTTTCTCGAAGCTGAAACGCGCGGAGCGGAACGCCTTTTTCTGATCCTTGATGATAAATGATGACAGAAACAGCGGAATGCCGGCATACGAGATGTCGCGGTTCCAATTGTAGTATGGGTGCTGGCGTGTGTTCACCGGAGCATCGGCTGTGATATTGAGTTCGGGCACAGGCACCACACCGGCAGCCGCCGAGCGAGTGGCATACAAGTCCATCACATTCACACCCTCAGCGGGCATAGGAGTGGCCTCTGGTTCGCACACGGGTTCTTGCACCTTAGCCGCATCCACACACGCAGAGTCGACAAGAGCGGGAGCTGTCTCACCCGCAAAGGCAGGAACGGCCGCCACAAGGACCATAAAAAAAGTAGTGAAGAGTTTTGAAAAGTAGTTCCGTTTCATATATATTGATTGTAGTAGTTCGTTCAAAATCAAAGAGAAAGCACCGCCGATTACGGCTTACATAAAAATAGCATGGACGCACACAAATCGTGCGTCCGCGCTCAGCTTTAGTCCTATTTTTTTGCTTAAGTCCTCTTTTAAAACTCCGAGAAACTCAGCGGCAGGAGGCTCTCAATGCTCTCAACGCGGTAAATGGTGTCGCGGCCCACAAGCAGCACCTCCATCGGGTGCTTTGCCTGCACCTCAAATTCGAGCAGCGCCTGGCGGCACACACCGCAAGGTGCGCACGGATTTTCCACAAAATCGCCATTCTGGAAAGCGGTGACGGCAATTTTTCTGATTCCCACACCTGGGTAGTTGGCACCGGCATTGTAGCAAGCGCTACGCTCCGCACAGATTCCAGAGAAGGCGGCATTCTCCTGGTTGGCGCCCTTAATGAGCACACCGTTGTCGAGAAGCAGCGCCGCCCCCACGTTGAAATGGCTGTAAGGCGTGTAGCTGCTTTTGGTGGCCTCTTTTGCGAGATCCACCACCTTTTTATCCGCATCATTTAGCTCATTGTAAGCTAAAACTTGTATCTTTGTGGTTAAAATCTTTTCTTTCATAGCGTTTACGCAATTAGCACAAGTGTGTATGTCATCTACTGGTTTTCATTGCAAATATATTGATAATTTTCCAAACGGCAACCATAAAACATGGATTTGCAGCGTTTTTATCGCCTTGGTTTGCTTCACAGCCTCGGCGCAGGGGCTGTCGGGCGTGTTTTTAGAGTATATCGACAAATACAAGGGCATCGCCATACGCCACTGCCAGCAATACGGCATTCCGGCATCGATCACCCTTGCGCAGGGACTTTTAGAGAGCGGGGCGGGACGCAGCAAGCTCGCAACTGGCTCCAACAACCATTTCGGCATCAAATGCTACTCATGGGACGGCGAGCGCACCTATGTGGGAGCTGCATCGGCCTACAACTGCTACCGAAAATACGACTCTGCCGAAGACGGCTACGAGGACCACGCCAAGTTTTTGCTGGGCAGCCGCTACCAGCGGCTTTTCAGCATTCCCGTCACCGACTACAAGGCATGGGCACGGGGGCTTAAAGCATGTGGCTATGCCGAGAATCCCACCTACGCCGACAAGCTGATCCGCCTCATCGAGGCATACCAACTCTACCAGTACGACATCGGCCAGCCCGTGATAGCAAAGAGCGGCGAGCAAAGCGCAGCCGAATCGCCCGAGCAGGAGAAAGACGACGCCGAAGCCTACAAGCGGGCATACGACAAGGCGTTTATGGAGCACGGCATACACCGCAAGTGGGATAAGTTTTTCGTGATTGCGCGCCGTGGCGACACCTACGAGTCGATAGCCCTCGAATTCAGCAAAAAGACAAAGGATATTCTCGACTTCAACGACATCACCGAGCGTGGCACGCAGCCACAAGAGGGCGAACGCGTGTGGGTGGAGGCCAAATACGACCGCCACCCGTCCGTCAAATTCTATGTGGCGAAAAAAGGCGAAACGCTCCACAGCATATCACAGGAGTTTGGCATGCGCCTCAAGTCGCTCTACAGGCTCAACTCCATGAAGCGCGGCGAGGAAGTGATCACTGGCCAAAAAATCTTCTTCCAATAGCCCCGCACTCCTTTCTTATAAAACCACTCTATCCACCTCGTAGAGGCGCACAGACTATGCGCCCGCCACACAAGTCCACCATTCCTGACAGCGCCACTTACAGCAACCACTAATCCAATATCGCGCACCAAATTTTCTGCATCTATCCCCGTCCCGGTCCAGTCATTTTTTTGAAGCCTAAAAAAAAATCACACTTTTTATTTGGATATTTATTTTTTTCTTTCTAAATTTATGGCATCGAAAGAAAACCAATAAAGCGAACAACCATAACACAATTATTAACCCTAAAAACATTCAAAAACAAATGAACAAGATTGTATCAATTATCACCCTGGTAGCATTGATGTGCTCTTGCTCTGAAGAAGTCCTTAAAGAAGGTGTCCACAGTTCTGCATCAAAAGAGCTGGACACAGCCTTTTCTTTTGACTCAATCACCGATCCTAATGTATGGGCAAGTTTTAACTCCCTTGAAGAAATGCTTGCAGCTTGTCAGATTCCAAACGACAAGCTCAAATCAATGACCACCGACGAACTGATTGAAGTGTGTATGAGCCATCCACTTCATGCCTTGTACTTTGCCTACAACAATGAATTGGATGGTGCGAAGGTGGTATTCGACCACTTTAACGGCTTCTCCGAACTGGGCAAGAGAGCTAATGCCGCAGAGCGTATTTTAGCTTTTTACAATGACATCAATTTCAACGCTAATGCGACAAAAGCGCACAAAAAGGACTTCACAAATATTACCTATATGGGGTTCGTGGAGCTTTACCTCTCATCAAAGGAGCTCTCTTCGCTATACGAAGGCGAGAACCTAAGAAAGTTGGAACAAATTTCCAACAAGGTGCTTGAAAAAAAACTCAAGCAACCTTCAGCAGAAATCTTCGCCATACGTCGTTCATTACTCATTAGTGCTCAAACCAAATTAGCGGAGGGATCCCTCTCTAAAGACGAAGAGTCCTTATTGAAATCTTTTGTTGAAGCCGGAGGATATGCGACAGGTCCACAGACTTATTCAAAAGTTTCTGCTATTGTTTCCCAGTAACTTTAAAAATGAAAGCTATGAATAAAATAACTATCACACTATTATTAGTCGCCATAAATATCTGCATGTGTATAGCTCAGACAACAGCGACAATACACACAAAAGGAGGCAAAGCCATAGAGGTTATTATTAATCCAGAAATGAGTAAAGTGCTCATCTCTCAATACAATGAGGAATATAAAAAAATGTTCCCAAAAGCAACATTGTTGGCCAACGCATCAGCCACTTACAACTGCCACAGCTACGCATGGAATCTGTCTGACGGAGGAAAAACAATCTGTTGGATAAACGAAACCACCTCTACTGGCAAACCTAACATTGCTAACTACTGGACTAACGACTATTATTCTGAAACCACAGAGTCAAACGCAAAAAAAGTACACTATTATCTTTCCGACCACTCTGCCATTGTTTCGCCTACAGTTCCCGGAATGTATGAATCAAAATGGGGAGCAATGCCACTGATGCGCCATGCACCTGGGTATGGCCCGTATCAAAATATGGATAAAAGAAGATATTACACTCACTCCGATACGGGCTCTGGCGAGTTGCCTCCTGTTACGGTAAAATATGGTCTAATAAAATGCTCGGAAGGTGATGGCATAATTGGAGTAAATGTATCAGCAGGCTATTCTGCCAATATGCCTTATGGCTCCTACTCTACGATGGTATGCAATATTGAGACAGCTAAAGGCGATAATGCCATTGAAGAAGGTTATGCCATAATTACCGAAAAATCTGATAACAGCGTGCGGGTGACTTTCACACGAGCTGGCATTTATGAAATGTATTTACGATTTTACAACAGCTCCAAGCAGCTTGTGGGAGAATTCTCTTTTGAGCCAATTATTGAATAATAAAAAAAATAGTTATGAAAAAATTAAGTTATATCCTTTTTTTATCGATTATTGCTCTCTGCTCTTCATGTGGTAACGACGAGCCAAACTACAACAGAACAGATATAACGCGTCCAAAGGACGGCAATGGAAAGGTGTTCATTGAAAATGGAAAACTCGTGGAGGGCAACATTGACTACACTGCTGAGCAGTTGAGCAACGCTCTCGCCAATCACGAATGGACACGCGAATACTGCATATATTACGACAACAAAACGGTGTCTGGAAAATTACAGAATGCCAACGCATTACCAGTAACAATTCTTCCTGACAAACGGATGAGATATCTATACGATGGTGTGCGAGTAGATGTTAGAGAATACGAGATTAAAGGAAAACTACTGATTGCATCACAGCCTAAATATTCTACAGCAGGATCTATTTATCCTGCAGATGAGTTTATTGTTGTGGCACTTGACTTGAATGATAAAGACGGGCGAATTATAATGGACTACAAACTTAACAGAGAAGTTACAGGCTACGACATCAATTCGCTGTATGTAAGAATGGTGTGGAAGACCACACCTGCACAATAAAGAAAAACAACACAATAAGGCTATGAGACGAACATTGATTTTCCTGCTCCCGTTGGCTACAATGATGGCAAATGCCACCGCTCCGAAAGGAGCGGTGGCAACTCCTGCCGATAGTGGAAGTCTATCGGCAGGCAAGCAACTTGAAAACGTGGTGGTGTATGGCAGTACTAACAATTTCGGGGCAGCTTCATCGCAGATGAGTGCCGTTACACTCAGCAAAAAGCAAATCCTTACTGTGCCAGTGTTTCTTGGTGAGCCCGATGTGATGAAGTCAATCCAGAAATTTCCAGGCGTGCAATCGAGTTCTGAGGGCACCGCTGGTATCTTCGTGCGCGGTGGCGACTACGATCAGAACTACATCACCCTCGACGGCTCTGCAATATACAATGCTGAACACCTGAAGGGCTATGTGAGCGCCATCAACCCTGATATGGTATCAGGAATCAACTTCTATCGAGGGGGATTCCCCGCAAGATACGGCTCGCGCCTTTCAAGCGTGGTGGATGTGGGCATCAAAGAGGGCGACTTTACCAAATATCACGGTCTTTTGAGCCTTGGTATGCTCGCCGGTAGGCTTCAGGTCGAAGGACCAATCTGGAAGGGGCACACTTCTTTCAACGTGGGGGCGCGAATGTCGTATTTCAATCTCTTTGCCAAGCCTCTTCTCGAGCATTTCTACGACAATCCTACTGCTATGCACCCTTACTCTAACATGAAATATTACGACATCACAGCAAAGGTAGTGCACAAGTTCAGCGAGCGCAGTCGTCTGTCGGCGCTCTTCTATTATGGCAAAGACTTGGATAGTGAAAGCCCAACAAAAAGCCACATCCATACCAACACCATAGGTGACGCCACCGTGCTAACAAAGGAACAGCGCATGGAAGATCTCCACCGCTCAAGTAGCCAAGATAGTAAGTGGAACAACCTACTCACGAGCGTATATTTCACCACCTTCATAACACCGTCACACCGCCTCAATGTTAATTTTAACTATAGCCAATACCTCTACGACATGTCGGTGCAGAACAAAATCTTCAATAACATAGAAGACCGTATTCGAACCTATTATACACACAACGAAGTCAACAGTATCACCACTCACTCAGGCGTGAGGGACTACGCCCTCACCACGGACGCCTCGCTGCGCCTTGGCGAACGGCATCATTTGCGTTATGGTCTCAAGTTGTCGAGGCAAGTGCTGTCGCCTCACACAAAAGTGCTGAAAGACGCCACAGTGGAGCGCTTCCGCGGAGGTATCAACTATGATGATGATTTAGACAAAATTAACGATCCAAAGTACATCACCACACACGAGTATATCGACTACAACAGGGGCGAGAGCATGTATGTGAACAACACCTCGGCTTATGCTGAAGACGACTTTTCAGTGTTTGGAGGGCTAAAAGTGAACTACGGCTTGCGCCTGAGCACTTATTTTGTAACCAGCAAGTCGTATCTATCGCTTGAGCCACGTCTATCTCTAAAGCAAACCATAGCAAAAAACTTGTCGGTGAAAGCATCATATTCCTATATGACACAAGGCATACACCGCCTTGTAACCAGCAACTTGGTGATGCCCAGCGATATTTGGGTGCCTATTACTAAAGACGTGCCACTCATGAAAAGCCACTTATGGGGTATTGGCATAAGTTACGAAGTGGCAAAATTCAACCTCGCGGCCGAAACCTACTACAAGACGATGGATAATGTGCTGGAATATAAAAATGGTGCCAGCTATTTTATCGCTAATCAGAACTGGCAAGAAATTGTAGCCACCGGAAAAGGTAGAAGCTATGGCTTCGAGCTACTTGTGGAGCGGAAGATAGGAAGCACCACTGGCTGGGTTTCATACACATGGTCGAAAGCCCCCCGCAAGTTCGACCACCCTGGCAACGAAATAAACGGAGGTAAGGAATTCTACGCTTCCACCGACCGTCGGCACAACATTTCAGCTACAGTGAGCCAACACTTCAGCTTGTCGAAAAAAGTGGGTATCGACCTCACTGTCTCATGGGCCTTCCAGTCGGGGCGTAGGGGTTCCGTGCCTTACACCATTGTTTGGGGGACATCAATATATGAATATGGTGGCGACTTCCCAGTGATGGCCTATGGGGAGAAACTATTCAACATAATGGAATGGTGGTCTAAGGGAAATGTGGTGAATAACAGGTGGGGGAATCCATCTATAATCGCTCAGCCATTCCAAACCTTCCGCAACATCAACGACTTTAAGTTACCCGACACACACCACCTCGACATTAACGCCAACCTATCAGTGAGGCATCGCTTGGGCGAAACGATTATCGCCCTTGGCGTATATAATGTGTATAACCGCTACAATATCAGTAGCGTGTATATGGGCTACAGCAATAAAAAAGCCGTGCTGAAAGGCGTTTGTCCTTTCCCAATTATGCCATCTATCAGTATTACCCAAAAGTTCTAAACAATGCAAAAGTCACATTTCATACACGCCATTTTCACGGCTACCGCACTTCTCCTGCTGGCAAGTTGCGAGAAAACCATAGCATTCAACGGCGATGAAAATTCTGAAATCGCAGTATTTGCAATGGTCACGCCTGACACTTCTTTTTCATTGAGCATCTCAAGGTCGTTCACCGTCAACAACAATCCTTCCTCCGCTTTCTTGGCTTCAAGCAAACGCTATTACGATGAGTTAGACTCTCTCTATGAAGCGCAGATAATCATCAAGGATGCACTGGCTGAAATCATTGTCAACGACACTGATAAATATACCCTCACCTACACCAACAAGAGCCCATATTCCTATACCTGCGACTACACGCCACGCGTGGGCGACAACATTGCAGTCAGTGTAAAAGCCAAGGGCTATAATGATGTGAGCACCACCATTCAAGTGCTTGAACCACGCAAAATTGAAATAGTGGACAGAGAAGTGGTGTATAAGGACAACGGTGATGATGGATCAAAGCCACTTGAAAACCCCTTTGAATACTATGGCGTGGACTCCGTGATGCGCATCACTCTGCGAATCCACGATGTCGCCAATACGCACGATTTCTACCGACTGAAAGTGAGGGGCATAGCCACACGATATGAAGTTACAGGATCTGTCAGAATACCATACTACACCATATCCGACGCCTTCACTTCCGAAGACGTGATTTTCATTGACAATATGCTCAACAAGCCGTTTGGCGACTGGCAAGCTGGCATCACAAACGTGTTTGACGACCACTTGTTCAACGGCAAAGACTATACCTTCACCGTAGAGACACGCAAACGCTACGGCGACGACCCACAAGTGATTCTGGAGCTGCAGACCATCACCCCCGACCTTTACTACTTTCTGAAGTCGTATCAGCTGTTCCGCATTTCCACCGATGATTCCTATACCACCCCAATAGCCCTGTATAGCAACATATCCGGAGGGTGGGGCATCGTAGGATCGCTCACCTACGACCGCCACATCATCTATTACTGAAGGCAGCAACAATAAAAAAGGCACAGCCTCCGTAACATGCAAAGCCACGCTTTTCGCCTCTCAAAGCAGAGTGGAAGCGCGGCTTCTTATATGGAAATTAGCGAGCAACAGAAGTTTACAAGTGCAAACGCACAGGCACGCGCGGAACAACCGCTGTTTTCAGGCACTCCTTTAGGTTGTTAATAACTTTTCCCGGAGTTTACAAATTTTAAACGGTTTGAAATTGTAAACTTTCTTGAATTATAAGTAACTTTACATCTTAATTAGAAAACCTCTTTTTGATCACGATGGCAGAAAAGGCAATTTACCACATTCCAGCACTGCTCCAAGAGTGCATGACCGGACTCGACATCAAACCCGATGGCACCTACGTGGACGTGACATTCGGCGGTGGCGGCCACAGCCGGGAAATCATGAGACACCTGGGAGGGGACGGCAGGCTATACGGCTTGGACCAGGATATGGACGCATTTGCCAACCGCATCACCGACCCGCGGTTTACATTTGTACACGCCAACTTCGCCTATCTCAAAAACTTTATGCGCTATTATGGCGTGGAGAGCGTGGACGGAGTGCTCGCCGACCTCGGAGTGAGTTTTCACCACTTCGACGACGGCGACCGGGGCTTCTCCTTCCGTATGGACGGACGCCTCGACATGCGCATGAACCAGAGCGCCACAAAAGACGCGGCAGCGGTAATTGCCGACTACAGCGAGGAGCAGCTTGCCAATATCCTCTATCTTTATGGCGAACTGCGACAGAGCAGGCGCATGGCGGCTGCCATAGTGAAGGCACGGGCGGCTGCGCCCATCGTGGGCACAGAGCGGCTCGTAGAGGTGGTAAGGCCCTTCATCAAGCCATCACAGGAGAAGAAGGACCTGGCACAGGTGTTCCAAGCCCTGCGCATCGAGGTGAACGACGAAATCAGCGCGCTCAAGCGCATGCTCCAGCAAGCCCTTGAGGTGCTCAAGCCCGGCGGACGACTGGTGGTCATCACCTACCACTCCCTTGAGGACCGCCTCGTGAAGAACTTCATGAAAAGCGGCAACATCGAGGGAAAAATCGACAAGGACTTCTTCGGCAGGGTGAACTGCCCTCTAAAGCTGGTCAATAACAAGGTAATCACCCCAAGCGAGGAGGAAGTGGTGCGTAACCCAAGGTCGAGAAGCGCGAAACTGCGCATCGCCTACAAAAAAGAACCCGAATAATCAACAACAAAACATACACACGGCAGGAAAAAACATGGCTAAGGACAACAAGAAACGAAAAAGCGTGGGCGACAACGAACTCATCAAGAGGTGGGTTCAGGGGCGCAGCTTCCTTACGCTCGACTTCTTTCGCCGCAACAAGCTATACGTGATTGGCGTGACGGCACTGATCATGATGTACATCAGCAAGAAGTATGAATACCAGGACTGCCTGCAGGAGGTGATCAACCTCAGCGCCGAACTCAACGACGTGCGCACCGACTGCGTGAACGCCAGCGCACAGTACAACTCAAAAATCCGAGAAAGCGAGATGAAGCAGCTCATCGACACTTGCCATATCGACTTAGTGACACCCGACAAGCCACCATACAAACTGACAGAAAAATGAAAAAGACAGCGAACAAATCTCTCCAGACCAACAAGAAGCGAATTATATGGCGATACATGCTGGTGATAGCAACGTTGCTGATCTTTTCTGCCACCATCACCGCACGCCTGTTCAAGACCACGGTAATACAGGCAGCGGAATGGAACCGCAAGGCCGACAGCGCATGGCAAGACACCGCCATCATCAACGCTGAGCGTGGCAAGATTCTTGCCGACGACGGCAGTGTGCTCGCCGCCAACATGTACTTCTACACCGCACGCGTCGACTGGGGATTCAGTGGCATCAAGGACTCCGAATTCAAAAAGCAGCTGCCTGCCCTGTGCGACAGCCTCGCCGCATTCGACGGCTCGAAAACCGCAGAGCAATGGAAAGCGGAGCTGCTGAAAGCGAAAGAGGCAAAAAGCCACTGCTACAAGCTCATCGACCACATGGTCACACACAGCGAGTTTGAGCGTCTGTCAAAGTTCCCGTTCTTTAAGAAAAGCGGAAAAATTCTGTATGGCGAGCGACTGATGAGACGCAAAAAGCCTTTCGGCTCAATGGCGGCACGAAGCATCGGAAACGTGAGCGACCCCGTACAGCTCTTCAACGCACGCATCAACTGGCACGACCGGGCATTCAACCTGCAAGAATTCAACCGCGCCCTGCCCGCCCTGTGCGACAGCCTCACAAGCGCATTTCCCCGCACCTCGGCCGAGGAGTGGAAAGAAATTCTCACCAAGGCGCAAAAAGAGGGCAGCGATGGCTTCATGCTGCTCAAGCGCCCCGTGGAAAAGGCCGTAATCACACGGCTGAGCAAATTCCCGTTCTTGCGCAAAAGCAAGAGCATGTTCTTCGGTGAGCTCAAGAAAGACGCCGAGGGCGGACGACACGGCATCACTGGACTGGAGATGTTTCTCGACAGCCTGCTTTTCGGCGTGCCGGCAAAAGCCCCTAAAGTGGCGCTCAACGCCAATACCGCCAACTACGGCAGCAAGCCAATCCCTGGCTACGACGTGACCACCACCATCAATGTGCAGCTTCAGGACATCGTGGAAAACGAGCTGATGAGCATGCTGAAAGAGTGCGAGGGAAAATGGGGCTGCGCCATACTAATGGAAGTGAGCACTGGCGAAATCAAAGCCATCTCCAACCTCGACCGCGACATGGACACCGGAGAATACAACGAAGGCGAGAACCACGCTGTGCTCGGCTACGAGCCCGGATCGGTCATTAAGCCCATCAACATGATGGTGGCACTGGAAGACGGCGTGGTGAGCAACCTCGACGAGATGGTCACCACAGGCAGCAGCTACACCCTTGAGCCAGGCATCGTGGTGAGAGACGAGCACGGTGCAAGCGCATTCAACTTGCGCGACATCATAGCCAAATCATCGAACGTGGGCATGACACGCATCATGTGGCGAAAATACGGCAACAATCCCGACGGTCTGCGCCAGCGCCTTGAGGGCATGGGATTCTTCGAGCCGTTCAACACCGGCATCGCCGGTGAGCGCCAGCCTCTCTATTATAAGCTAAAAAACAGCAAGGACGGCCGCCGCACCCTCCGTGGAGAGTCGTTTGGCTACGATGTGTTCATCCCGCCCATCTACACGCTCGCCATGTATAACTCGTGGGCCAACGACGGCAAATTCGTGCGCCCGCGCCTCATCAAGAAGCTGTCGAGAGAAGGCGAGCCCGACTCCATTGTGCCGGTGAGCTATGTGCGCCAGCAAGTGTGCTCACCCGAAACCGCCGCCAAGATGCGCGAGCTGCTTCACGGTGTGGTGTGGCGGCAAGGCACCGCCCGATCACTGCGCGACAGTGTGGTACACATCGCCGGAAAAACGGGTACCGCCTATGTATCGAACGGAAAGACTGGCTACAGCGGGGTGCGCCGTTTCGCTTTCTGTGGATTCTTCCCCTATGAGAAGCCCATGTATAGCTGCATGGTGCTCATCTACGGTGGCACAAAGAGCGCCGCAGGCGGCAGCGGCACCGTGCTGAAGAACATTGCGCTCAAGCTCTACGCAAAAGGCATGCTCGGTAACGCAAGCGACTACCGCAGCGAAAAAGACACCGACAGCCAGTCGGTATTGGTGACCCCAGCCAGCGACAGCCCTACACGCGCCACCTACATCAAGGAAGCCACTGGCTCTGCGAGAATAGTGCACACCGCCAAGCCAAGCAATGATGGCAAAGGCGTGCCTAATGTGGTGGGGCTCAACCTGCGCGACGCCATCGACAGGCTCGAGAAACTGGGGCTGAGGGTGGAATGCGACGGCGTGGGCTTCGTGACAGGGCAAAACGTGGCACCAGGCTCCAGCTATCACCGTGGCACAAGCATCAGGCTGCACCTGTCAAACAACCCTCGCATAGTGCGTGCCAGAAAATCATAACATAAAACAACAATTAGTGCATATAACACAACAGCTATCATAATGAAGAAGTTAAATCAGTTACTCACCGACATCACCGCGCTGCAAGTGATTGGCAGCCGCGAAGTGGAAATCACAAGCGTGACCAACGACTCGCGCCAGGCTAAACCCGGCGCCCTGTTCATCGCTGTGAAAGGTGTGGCTGTGGATGCCCACAAATTCATTCCGCAAGTGGTGGAAGCCGGAGCCGCAGCAGTGGTGTGCGAGGATTTGCCTCAAGCACTAAGCGATGGCGTCACTTATATAAAGGTGGAAAACAGCACCATCGCATTAGGGCACTTGGCCAGTGCGTGGTACGACCACCCAAGCTCCAGGCTACGGCTGGTGGGCGTGACCGGCACCAACGGCAAGACCACCACCGCCACCCTGCTCTACGAGCTCACACAAAGCCTGGGCCACAAGGCAGGCCTGCTCTCCACCGTGAAGAATGTGGTGGACCGCACCGAGTATCCTGCCAAGCAAACCACCCCCGACCACCTGTCGCTCAACCGGCTGCTCCACGAAATGGTGGAAGCCGGCTGTGAGTACGCTTTCATGGAAGTGAGCTCGCATGCCTGCGCGCAGCACCGCATCGACGGGCTAAAGTTCGCCGGAGGCATATTCACCAACCTCACACGCGACC
>DLLC01000067.1:0-1782 GCA_002476625.1 Porphyromonadaceae bacterium UBA7572
CTAATCTCTAACCTCTAATCTCATCCCCAATGACATACGATATTATAATTATTGGTGCAGGGCCTGGCGGCTATGAAATGGCTGCCGAGGCGGCACATCGAGGACATAAAGTCGCCATTGTGGAGCGCGACAGTTTGGGGGGCACCTGCCTCAATCGAGGATGCATACCCACTAAAGCCCTTTGCCGCAATGCCGAAGTAATCAACACCATAAAAGAAGCAGAGGCGTTTGGAATCAGCATTGATGGCTACCACCTCCACTACGCAACAGCCGTAGAGAGAAAAAACGCTGTGGTAAACCAGCTACGTGATGGCATCACCACGCTCCTCAGTAGCCCACTAATCTCCGTTATGCAAGGCGAGGCAAAACTCGTGGACGCACACACCGTGAGCGTGGATGGAGAAAACGTAGAAGCCAGCCACATTGTCATCGCCACAGGTTCTGCCCCAAAGGCACTGCCTATCGATGGCGCAGAACTCGCTATGACCAGCGACGATATACTTTCCGCAACCACCTTGCCCAAAAGTCTATGCGTGATTGGCGGCGGCGTAATCGGCATGGAGTTCGCTGGCATCTTCGGCAGTTTTGGCGTGGAAGTGAGCGTGGTGGAATACTGCAAGGAAATTCTACCGCCATTCGACAAGGATGTGGCAAAGCGACTCCGCACCACCATGGGCAAACGCGGCATCGACATTAAAGTGGGTGCTGAAGTGAAATCTATTGCCAAAACCGAGAAAGGCTATTCCGTGCTGTTCGAGGCGAAAGGCAAAGAGCAAACCATCGAATGCGAGGCTGTGCTGATGGCTGTGGGCCGCAAGCCTGTGGTCCCTGATGGAACTGAAGCTCTCGGCATAGAAACAGACCGCAGAGGCATAGTGGTGAACGAGAATATGCAGACTTCCGTGCCAGGAATCTACGCCATAGGCGATGTGAATGGGCGCTGTATGCTCGCACACGCCGCCACCGCACACGGAATGCGCGCATTAAATGCCATTGAGGGCAATACGCCTGACCGTATCAAGCTACACATTGTTCCAAGCGCAGTGTTCACCTCTCCAGAAATGGCAATGGTGGGCCTCACCGAGGAGCAATGCAAGGCACGGAGCCTCTGCTACACAGCAAAAAAAGGCTTTTTCCGCGCCAACGGAAAAGCCCTTGCCATGGGCGAAACGGAAGGATTGGTGAAAATGATAATCGACAACGACACCCGCCAGATATTAGGATGCCACATCTGCGGCCCCCACGCCGCCGACCTGATTCAGGAAGTGGTGATGGCAATGAACGCAGGTGCCACCATCGACACCCTCACCGCCAGCATACACGGCCACCCCACCCTTGGCGAAGCCATTCTCGCCACCGCCCACCAGCTCTAATAATTTCACACCAAATCCATTTAATTATGAGGTGGTTTCATCACATACAAAAAAACCGCCTCATAATTTCAATCATTTATAAAGTGAAAGCTGAAGAATTAGGATACAATGGTTAGGATTAAATTGAATAAACTTTAATTGGAAAAGCCATGCATTGAATCATAACTAATTTGAAACAATATGGAAGACATTAAGCGAGGAAGGGCCAAAAGAAAACTCATAAGGGTAACATTCCCCAATGGGAAAGTGATCTGCTACAATAAGGCTTCTGACACTATGATTGCCACACTTCAAGAGCTTGGCACTGACGTGATTTCAAAAGTTAAACTTGAAATGTGCCATTTGCCCTTAGTCTCTAAAGAGATATATCCTAAATACAAAGAATGGATTAAGCCCATTTGCGACGGGT
>DLLC01000067.1:1832-11325 GCA_002476625.1 Porphyromonadaceae bacterium UBA7572
AGCCCATTTGCGACGGGTGGTATATCAATATGCAGTCTAATTCCGACACAAAATTCCTACAGCTAAAAGCGATTAACAACCAACTTGCGTTAGGACTAACGATAGAGATTGGCGAGGATTTTGAAGCCTGTAAAAACCCTAACAGGGAGATACATACTAAGTCAAACAACAAACTCTTGGTCAAGTTTTCCAATAGGAAATACATCGCCAATGACAGCACATTAGACACTTTTCTGGAAGTGATATGGGAACTTGGTATCGACAAAATAAAGCAGAAAGAACTATCATGGGGTGGCAAACCGTTGGTTTCCACTTCAAAAATGTTCAACAACCAGGTGCAAGTGGGCTGTAATCGCTGGATCACCGTGCCTGGCCCAACGAAAGATAAAGTGAAACTGCTTCGAGTGATTGGAGCAATGCTTAAGATAAAAATGGAGGTAACCATTATTTAATACATAGATATAGCGGCTTCATTGTGGGGCGTGAGTGGAAAATTATTGGTAACTTTGTATGTTAGTTAGCAATAATTTAAATGCAATTACAATGAATCTTGATAAATTTATCGATATGGCCGACAAGGTGGAGTTCCTTGCCACCACACTTGGAATGCAGCTTGTCAGCACCCCTGAGCCCGATGAGGCGGTATGTACACTGAAAGTGACTAAGGCCGTGAGCCAGCCTATCGGCTACTTGAATGGCGGCACTTCTCTGGCAGTGGCTGAGAACCTTGCCGGCATAGGCAGCATGGGGCTGGACGGCGAGCATTTTCCTATGGGGCTGAACGTGACAGGCAACCACCTCCACGCCGTGCCCATAGGACAGACTATCAGAGCAGTGGCAAAAATTGTGCACCAAGGGCACACCACGCACGTTTGGAATGTGAATATTTACGACGAGGACGGAGCGCTGTGCTTCACCGCCCACGTCACTAATTTTATGGTCACCGTAGATAAATGAAGCCTTTCGTCCTCTACCGACTGCCAGGCGAGAAGGCGGCCACACGCGTCTCGGCAAGCAAAACCACTGCATTAGGCAGCTGCTGCGACCTTGACGGGCAAAGCGGTTTCGTGATTGCGCCATTCGTTCCCTCAAGCCACGAGCCAATTCTCCTGATAGAGCCGGAAGAAATGAGTGAGTATATTCCTCGGCCTGATAATGGCTGTGCCATTGACTGCCAAGAGGGCGACGCTTATGCCGACAGGGAGGCTTATGCGAATACGTTTGCCAAATTTCATCAAAAGCTCACCGATGGCACCTTCCGTAAAGTGGTGCTCGCCCGTCAAAAGACGGTCACCCTTTGCGCTGAAGCCGACGCTGTCAGCCTGTTCGACCGCGCCTGCGCATTGTATCCTCGGCAAATGGTGGTCTTAGTCAGCGCAGAAAGCTGTGGCACATGGCTAATGGCCACACCCGAAATTCTACTTCAAGGCAGAGGGCTACAGTGGCGCACTATGGCATTGGCTGGCACAATGAAAGCTGGAGAAGAAGGTGGAGGGTGGAGCGAGAAAAATATTCAAGAGCAGCAACTGGTAGCCTCCCACATCGGCGAATGCCTTCAGAGCCACGCCTATGACATCCACTTACAAGGCCCTTCCACGGCGCATGCTGGTGATTTGGTGCATTTGAAAAGCGATTTCACATTTCATCTGCGCGATGAGGCGAATGTGGGCCATTTGCTCCACGACCTCTATCCCACGCCTGCCGTGTGCGGCCTACCCAAGGATGCCACGCGCCAATTCATTGTCCATCACGAGCCAAAGCCACGCCGATATTACAGCGGCTTTATGGGGCCGCTAAACATCAATGCTAACGCCACCGACCTTTATGTGTCGCTCCGATGTATGGCGCTGAATGGCAGCCACTGCACGCTGTATGCTGGCGGAGGGCTTATCAGCGAAAGCAATGAGCAGCAAGAATGGGATGAAACCGAAGCCAAAATGCGCACGATGCTACGCTGTATCAATGGCCAAATGTGATTCACTCATTTACTATTATAAATATGTATAGCAACAAGGAAAATATCAACATCCTCACCGCTCTGCTGGTGAGCCATGGAATAAAAGATGCGGTAGTGTGTCCAGGATCACGCAATGCCCCCATCATTCACAACCTTTGCGAATGCCCCAAAATCAAATGCCACCCCGTGACCGATGAGCGCAGTGCGGCATTTGTGGCTTTAGGCATTGCACAAGCCTCTCACTCTCCCGTGGTGGTGTGCGTCACTTCAGGCACCGCCCTGCTCAACACCGCCCCGGCTGTGGCAGAAGCCACCTACCAGCACCATGGCATAATCGTGATTTCTGCCGACCGTCCTGCCGCCTGGATCGGGCAAGGCGCAGGGCAGACTATGCCCCAGCCCGGCGCACTCGGTGAATTTGTAGAAAAATGTGTTAACATACCAGAACCACACACCGATGAAGACCGCTGGCACATCAACCGCCTGGTGAACGAGGCGCTGATCATGGCTAAGCAGAGCCACCGTCCAAGCGTACACATCAATGTGCCATTAGGTGAGCCTCTTTTTGAATACACAGTGAAAAAACTTCCGAAAGAGCGCACCATCGAATATTACGAAAGCGACACCTGCAATTGCAAAATGTTTATGCATGAGTTCATCGCTGCCCGTCGCGCAATGATAGTGGTTGGGCAAATGGACTTTGAAAGTATCACCGCAACCGAAAATGCGCTCACTATTTTAGGGGAGAAGGCTTCCATTATCCATGAAACGCTTTGCGACTTCGATGACTATAATAGTGTGGACATGGTGTTAAAGGCCATAAAAGACAGCGACAAAAAATATATCCCCGATCTTGTTCTCTATGTAGGTGGTGAAATTGTGAGCGCGCGATTAAAAACCTTCCTTCAGAAAGCGAAACAAGTGTGGCGCATCAGTTCCAAAAACACTGTTACCGATACCTTTAAGAATCTTACCGGGGTTTTAGAAGGTGATACCACCATGGTATTAAATTACATTGCAGCGGATTACATAGAAAGCAACTATACTGTACCGCTTTCTGCAAAAAGCTACATTAGCCTATGGGACAACGCTTTAGAAAGAGCTAATAAGCACATTGACACATGCGAGCCAGCCTACTCACAAGCTGCTGTGATGAAATTGTTTGAGGAGGTGATTTACGACTTCAACAACTTGTTTAACGTCCATATTTCCAACAGCTGCGCTATTCGTCTGGCCAACCTGTTTGCCCGTCATCAAGTATGGTGCAACCGTGGTATCAACGGAATTGACGGAAGCGTTTCCACCGCCGTTGGCTTCGCCATGGCAACCAGCAAAAAAGAACTGGTGATACTCGTCACGGGGGATCTGTCGTTTTTCTACGACAGCAATGCGCTATGGAACACCGAACTTCCACAAAATTTCTGCATTCTGCTGCTCAATAATGGTGAAGGTGGCATATTCAATCAAGTGAAAGGCTTTGGCGACAATCCACTTGCATGTGGAAAGCATCACGCCACAGCCGAGGGCATATGCCTTCAGAATGGGGTAACCTATGTCCCTATCCATAACATGGAGGAACTTGAAGCCAATATTTCAAGGCTCGGCACTGAAGGCTCACCCATCTTGCTGGAAGTGTTCACCGACGCTGAAATCGACAAAGAAGAAATCAGTAAAATATATCATACATTTGAATTATGAGAGAATGGAAAAAAATTGAAGGATTCAACTTTCAAGAAATCCTTTTTGAGGAATATGGCGGAATAGCGAAAATCACGATCAACCGCCCACGCTACCGCAACGCCTTCACGCCACGCACCACATGGGAAATGAGCCAGGCCTTCGCCTACTGCCGCGAGGCGAGCCGCATCAGTGTGGTCATCCTTACCGGCGCAGGCGACAAGGCATTCTGCAGCGGTGGCGACATGAATGTGAAAGGCCGTGGCGGCTATGTGGGTGAAGACGGCGTGCCGCGCCTCAATGTGCTTGATGTGCAAATGCAAATTCGCCGCTTGCCAAAGCCGGTCATCGCTATGGTGAATGGCTATGCCATAGGTGGAGGCCATGTGCTTCACCTTGTGTGCGACCTCACCATCGCCAGCGAGAACGCCATCTTCGGACAAACAGGGCCAAAGGTTGGCTCATTCGATGCCGGTTTCGGTTCGTCATATTTGGCGCGCATTGTCGGGCAGAAAAAAGCTCGCGAAATATGGTTCCTCTGCCGTCAGTACTCGGCAAAAGAGGCTGAGGAAATGGGGATGGTCAACAAAGTGGTGCCTCTCGACCAGCTGGAAGACACCTGTGTGGAGTGGGCAGAAACCATGATGCAGCGCTCTCCCATGGCATTGAGAATGATCAAGGCCGGACTCAACGCCGAACTCGACGGGCAGGCGGGCATTCAAGAGCTCGCTGGCGATGCCACTATGCTCTATTATTTCCTCGATGAGGCGCAAGAGGGTGGCAGGGCTTTCCTCGAGAAGCGTAAACCCGACTTCCAAAAATATCCCAAAATGCCGTAAAATAGAAATCAGAAATTAGATGTTAGAATTTAGATGTTAGAATTTAGATGTTAGAGAGATTAGAAAGCATGTCATTATGCCTATTGCCCCTAATGGCTGTTTTCCCCCACTCAATCTACCCTCTCTCTATTTTCTAATCTCTAACTTCACTCCTTATGAAAATAGAAATTTCAGAAAAATTACTGCATTTTAAGCGTCCTGCCGGCACATCACGTGGCATCTACACCACTCGGCGGATTTGGCTTTTGCACGTGGAGCACAACAGGCGCTCCGCTGTTGGTGAATGCGCACCATTGCCACAGTTGAGCTGCGACGACATTTCCAACTATAAAGACGTGCTTCAGCAATTTTGCCACGAGGTGGAAGCCACCCACTGCATTCCATACGAGAAAATGCGCCAATACCCCTCTATGCTTTTCGGTATGGAAACGGCACTCGCCCAACTCTCACGACACGACGGCTTACTCTACGACACGCCCTTCAGCCGCGGACTGGAAGGAATCCCCATCAACGGACTGGTATGGATGGGCTCTCACGAAGAAATGCTTCTGCGGCTAAAAGAAAAACTCGCACTCGGCTTCCGCTGCGTGAAACTTAAAATTGGAGCAATTGATTTTGAAAAAGAAATTGACCTAATTAAGCATATCCGCAAGCATTTCTCAAGCGAGGATGTGCAGCTAAGAGTTGATGCCAACGGCGGTTTCTCTCCATCCACTGCCCTCGACAGGCTACAAGAACTGGCTCGTTACGACATTCACAGCATCGAGCAGCCCATCATGGCGCACCAATGGAGCGAGATGGCGCGCCTGTGTCATGCCTCGCCTCTTCCTATCGCACTTGATGAAGAACTGATAGGCGTGAACACCACCGAAGAGAAGAAAGAGCTTCTCAACACCATCAGGCCACAGTACATCATTCTCAAGCCATCGCTCCACGGAGGCGTGACGGGCACGCGTGAATGGATAGCGCTGGCAAAGGAGCGTGGCATTGGCAGCTGGATAACGAGCGCTTTAGAGAGCAATGTGGGACTTAACGCCATTGCACAACTCGCCGCCCAAATTTACGGGCCACACATCACTATGCCGCAAGGCTTAGGCACTGGTATGCTCTTCACCGACAACATTGACGTGCCATTGGAAATCAGACGCGACTGCCTATGGATTACGAAGCGTTCATAAACGAGTGGAACAGCCCTGATTCCCGTGTGCTGGTGCACACAAGTGGCTCCACCGGCGCGCCCAAACCCATGATGGTGGAAAAGCGCCGCATGGAGGCAAGCGCACGCATCACCTGTGAGTTTTTAGGACTTAAGCATGGCGACACGGCACTCCTCTGCATGCCGCTCGATTTCATAGCGGGGAAAATGATGGTGGTTCGCGCCATCACCTGCGGACTGAACCTCCTCCGAGTCAATCCTTGCGGACATCCTCTGGCCAGCGTGCCACCCGGCATCTCTATACATTTCGCCGCCATGGTGCCTCTGCAAGTGGCCAACTCGCTGCAAAACGCCACCGAGCGTGTAAGGCTGAAGCGAATCAAGCATCTGATAATAGGTGGAGGCGCTATTGATGCCGACATGGAACGCCAACTCAGAGCCTTTCCTAACGCTGTGTGGAGCACCTACGGTATGACCGAGACGCTATCGCACATTGCCCTACGCCGCATCAGCGGAAATGACGCTACCGAATGGTACACCCCTCTCGAGGGCGTAAAGGTAAGCCTTGACCCTCGCGGATGCCTTGTGGTCAGCGCGCCAAGAGTGTGCGAGCATACGCTCGTGACCAACGACCGCGCTGTAATTCAAGGCCATCGGTTTCGCATTCTTGGCCGCATCGACAATGTGGTGTGCAGCGGCGGCATAAAAATACAAATCGAGGAGGTGGAGCAAATGCTTAAACCGCTCATTCACAATCGGTTCATCATCACTAAGCGTGCCGACAGCACCTTAGGCGAGGCACTCACCATGCTCACCGAAGACCCCGACACCAATGCCATAGCTCAGATTTGCCGCGAGCACCTGCCAAAATATCACCAGCCACGCCACATTTTCCATATCACCAAAATCCCTACCACCGAAACAGGAAAACCAGCACGCGCAAAAGCCGAATCCATAGCCAATTCCCTATAAAATCTGACGAATATTGCGTATATTTGCATTCAACATTAATAAACCACAATGACAAGCGACAAACGACCACAAATAGCACTCATCTACGACTTCGACGGCACACTCGCCCCCGGTAACATGCAGGAATTCGGCTTCATTCAAGCCATTGGAGATGGTATTGAGCAATTCTGGAAGAAGTGCAACAGCCTTGCCAGCAACAACGACGCCAACCATATCCTCACCTACATGTACACCATGCTCAACGAGGCACGCGCCGATGGCATCTCGCTGAAGCGTGAAAGTTTTATGAGGTTCGGATCCATGGTGAAGCTCTTTCCTGGCGTGGAGCAGTGGTTTTCCGTCGTCAATAAACTGGGCGACGAGCTCGGCCTCAATGTGAAGCACTACATTAATTCTTCCGGATTGAGGGAGATGATCGAAGGCACTTCCATTTGCCACGAGTTTGAGGCCATTTACAGTAGCACATACCTCTACAATGTGGACGGGGTGGCGTACTGGCCTGGTGTGGCGGTTGACTCCATCGCAAAAACACAATTCATCTTTAAAATAGCGCGAGGCATCAAAGAGCTTGGCGACAATCTGAAAGTGAACGAATACATACCCGACGACGAAATGCCCGTGCAATACAAGCACATGATATACTTTGGCGATGGTATGACCGATGTGCCAAGCATGGCGTTTATCCGCCATTTCGGTGGGCACTCCGTGGCAGTGTTTGCCGACGACAGCCACAAAGACCAGGCCAAGACACTAATAGAGCATAACAGAGTGGACTTCATCGCTAAAGCCGACTATAGCGAAAATGGTGAAATCTACCGCTTCGTGAAATCTATGCTCGAAAAAATGAAAGCCGACTATGAATTTGAGCAACTTCTAAAAAAGCACAAAGACACCTGCATATAACGGCACACCTCATAATTCCACAAGCGTCTGTTCCTAAAAAAGTGAATTCCACCACCAATGCGGCATCACCTTTGGCAGTGGAATAATGAAATTATTTAAGCGACTGACTACTTGATTTGCACCACTTTCGTTTTTGGCATAGGGGCATCTCCATTTGAAGGCATTCCATAGTAAGTGATACGCACTTTGCCATTCCCTATTTTCGCCACAGGCGGATTAGCATCGAAATCAGTGTCATCATCGCCAAGCCACACCGTGAAAGGCTCTACCGCATCCCCCCAGCCTTGCGGACGAAGCGTGAAAATACGATAAACCTGCCAAGAAGAAGTCACCCATCCTGGCTGAATGCCTATTTCATCTTTTCCGTCATCATTCAAATCGCCCAAGTTGCGCGGCATTCCAAAGGCGCATTGCTTGATAAAGATGTCGGGGATTGAGGTGTCTGTGAATTTTAGCAATCCATTTAAGCCACTCAAATCATCGAGCTCGTCCCAATGATCGGCCCCTTGTGGCGCTACAAAATACACATATTCATTCTTTCCATCACCATTAAAGTCGCCAATGGCATAATTACAGCCTCTCGGTGGTCGCAACTGCGAAAAGGAGGTAAAACACACCGACATAGCGCACACCGACATAAATAATTTCAGAACTATTCTTCTTATCATATCAGATGCGTATTATGGATTAACCAAGGAGTCAAGAAAACGTTTCACATCGAGAGCTGCACGGCAGCCCGACCCTGCTGCCACGATAGCCTGGCGATAATGCGGGTCGGCAACATCACCTGCGGCAAACACCCCCTTCACACTGGTAGCAGTGGAGGTGCCGGAGAGTGTGATATAGCCCTGATCGTCAAGCGCCAGTTGCCCGTCAAGAAATCCCGTATTGGGATGATGGCCTATGGCAAGGAAAAAGCCGTCGATTGCCACATCAAACGCCTGCTCATGGTCAGTGCCCCTAAACTTCACCAGATGCGCCCCTTCCACAAATTGATCACCAAACAGCCCTATGGTATTGGTGTTGTATAGAATCTCAATGTTGTCTTTGTCGTTCACGCGCTTCTGCATTGCAGCCGAAGCCCGCAGGTAAGGTTTTCTCACTATCATATACACTTTCTTGGCAAGGTTGCTCAGGTAATATGCTTCCTCGCATGCGGTGTCACCACCACCGACCACTGCCACCACCTTCTTCCTGTAAAAAAAACCGTCGCAAGTGGCACAGGCCGACACGCCCATTCCCGCATATTTCTTTTCATCCGGCAGCCCGAGGTACTTGGCCGATGCCCCAGTTGCCACTATCACAGACTGGGCGGTAAGCGTGTAGTTGCCATCAATGGTGGCCACAAAGGGATAGGTGGAGAGGTCGATAGATGTAACCACTCCCGACCGAATATCTGCGCCCACATTCACAGCCTGCTGACGCATCTTTTCCATCAAGTCGCATCCCTCTACACCATCTGGAAAGCCTGGGTAGTTCTCTATGGTGGTGGTTTGTGTGAGCTGCCCGCCAGGCTGAATGCCCGAATACAGCACACTGTCAATTCCTGCCCTGGAAAGATAGATGGCAGCCGTGTAGCCGGCTGGACCAGCCCCCACCACAAGGCATTTTGTATCGCTGATTTGCATAATATCAATAAGGAAAATCTCGGTTGTTAAAGATAATAATTAATAGTTTAGCGCAAGTCCACCACTTCTGTTCCTGCCGGTACCATCTTCTTATTGAATTTGAAAGTAGCAGCCGAAGTGGCAACCTTTGTCTTGTAGTTGCTGATTTTAAGGGTTTCGCTTCCTTTCTTGGTTGTATATACCGCCTTTGTCAGCACATAGCCACGGGTCACGTAAAGCGTGACCGACACCACCTTGCTTTTAGTCTTTGGCTTCAGCGTGATCACGTAGCCTGTGCCATTTTTCTTTGCACTCATCGTGTAGCCCGACTTTAGAGACTGCGCTGCAGCCAAAGGGTGAATCATCACAAGCTGCTGTGAGG
>DLLC01000067.1:11360-35874 GCA_002476625.1 Porphyromonadaceae bacterium UBA7572
CAGAGGTAGGCGCCGACACGTTCACCTCGCCAGTGGCAGTGGAATAAGTCCACTGCGTCTTGCCATCGTACCACGACTTCAAGTTGTTGGCAAGAATGCGAAACTGATTGCCCTTCATTACGATGGCGCCGTGCGAGGCTCCCATGGTGTAGTTGGCACTCACTGCGCCGGCAGCCTTGTAGGCTGCCACCGTGCGGTCGAATATCTGTGTTGCGTTTTGAGCTTGGCCACATATTACCGCCAGCAGCAACATCGTCATTGTCAATAATCTTTTCATCACTTTTATTTTTTATTAAAACTTGTGGCAAACATTTGGTCCACATCCATTGGACTCATCAACACATTGCGAGGTTTACCGCCACTCGATGGTCCCACGATGCCGGCGGCCTCAAGCTGGTCCATAATTTTTCCTGCCCGGTTATAGCCTATGCTGTAACGGCGCTGAAGCGATGAGGTGGAAGCCACATTTGCCGTAACCACCCAGCGAGCTGCCTCTTCAAAAAGAGTGTCGCGGTCGTGAAGGCTACCACCGGATCCACCGCCATGGCCTTCGTCGCCATCTGCCGTGCCCACATATTCAGGCAGTTCGTATGGCTCCTCGTGGTTCACGTCCAGGTCGGCGTCTTCTTGTTCCTTGATATAATTACAAATTTTTATAATCTCAGGTGTATCGATAAACGGACACTGGAGACGGGTGATGTCGCCATCCACCGAGAAAAGCATGTCACCCCGGCCAATCAGGTTTTGAGCGCCTGGCCGGTCGAGAATGATTCGGCTATCCATCATCTGCGACACGGCAAACGCCATACGCCCTGGAATATTTGCCTTAATATTGCCCGTAATCACATTGGCGGCAGGGCGCTGGGTGGCCACAATCAGGTGAATGCCCACTGCACGGGCCTTTTGGGCGATGCGCACAATTGGTGTCTCCACCTCTTTGCCCGAAGTCATGATCATATCGGCAAACTCATCGATAATGCACACGATGTAAGGCATAAATTTGTATTTCTTATGGCCATCGGAATCAAGCACTTCCCGAAGCTCACGGCGCCACTTTTCGTTGTAGTCTTCCAGCTTGCGCACTTTCACTTCTTCAAGCACAGTGTAGCGGTTCTCCATTTCCTGAACGAGGCAGTTGAGTGTCTTCACCACTTTGGCTGGGTCTGTGACAATGCAGCGGTCTTCTCCAGGCACACGTGCGAAATAATATTTCTCCAAATCGGCATACACACTAAATTCCACACGCTTTGGGTCAACGAGTATCAACTTCAGCTCCGAGGGGCCTTTTTTGTAGAGCAGCGAGGCTATGATGGCGTTCAAGCCCACCGATTTACCTTTGCCCGTGGCACCAGCCACCAGCAAATGTGGCATTTTAGTGAGGTCGGCAACGAACACTTCGTTCGACACCGTGCAGCCAATGGCCATAGGCAGCTTGTACTTTGTGTTCTGAAATTTCGGGTCTTCCAATGCACGGCGAATGGGCACCACCTGAGGATCGTGGTTAGGCACCTCGATGCCTATAGTGCCACGCCCTGGCATTGGCGCTATAATACGAATGCCTAATGCCGCCAGGCTCAAAGCTATGTCATCTTCCAGCCCACGTATTTTGGCAATACGCACGCCATCCTCAGGCACTATCTCAAACAGCGTGACCGTAGGCCCCACATGCACATCAATGTGCTTGATTTTAATGCCATAATTATTGAGCGTCTCGGTGATGCGCTGCTTGTTGGCTTCCTGCTCCGAGGCGTCCACACTCACCCCCATGGTGGCTGGGGCAAGCAAGTCGAGCGGTGGAAACCGGTAATGCGCATATTCGTAAGTGGGGTCGTCGCTGTTGACTCTTCCCTCTGCTGCGCCAAAGAGTGTGCCAGTGTTTGGGTCACCACCTGGCTTGAGCACCGTGGTGTCTTTTGGGGTGGGTTTGCGTTTTTTCTCTGGCCGAGGCACCACCACTGGCTTCTCCTTTTTGGGCTGGTTCTTGTGATCGTCGCCCAAAAATCCAGAATGCACGGCGTGCCTATCTTCGTCTTGGTCAATGATGTCACCATTAAACTGACGGTGAGGAACCACATGGCTTTTAAGCGATTTATACATCACTCTGATGGTCTTGTAGGTGATTACAATCCACATAAAAGCGGCAAACACATTCACTCCCACCATCCCATAGAAGCCCAGAAGCCCCGTGAGCAGCTCATTGAACTCTTTTCCGAAATTACCGCCCAATGGGAATGAGGCAATATTCAGATTCATGGTGCATAGGCTGATAAGCATCGAAAATGCGAACAATGAAAACAGGCATACCAGTGAGAATGAGAAAAACAGCACTTTCTTGTCTTTTCTAAAAAAGCGGTAAGCCAGGCAAAGACACCACACCACCAGCACAAAGGAGGCCAAGCCATAACCTTGACGAATGAAGAATTCCGAAACCGATGCACCCAGCGTGCCCATCACATTTTTAGCGGGCACATGCTGCCGAGCATTGGCAATGGCGGAATCGGCGGTTATGCTCTGGTCGGTATCGCCAGCCCCAAAGCAGAACGAGATGAACGCCACGCACAGAAACATGCCTATCAATAAAAGCAGCGATCCAATAATCAGTCGGGTACGCCCGTCTTTGAAAAAGTATGAGACGCGCTTACGGAAGGTGAGCTTTTCCTCTTCCGCCTGCCGCTTGGCCTCCTGCTCTCGGCGTGCGTCGTTACGCACGCCTGTGAGGTCGGGATTAAATGTTGTGTCTTTTTTCATTGTCGGTTATTTCTTATTTATTTGTTTTTTAAAATGATTTTTAATTCGTTAGTCTTCAAACCAAAAGTCTCTGGTGAACAGCACCAGCACTGTGAACAATTCCAGACGGCCCACCAGCATTTCAAGCGACATCAGCCACTTGGCCACAGGGGATACGGCATCCAAATTCTCCACGATATTAAGCCCCACATTGCTGATACACGACATCGAGGTGAAAAATGCGTCAAATGGGTCGTTAATTCCCAAAAAGTTGAAGGTGAGCGCCATCACCACCATATAGAAGATGAAGATGGATAAAAACGCCACCACACGCGACACCAAATACGGTGGCACTGCACGACCGTCCATTCGCACAGCGGTCACAGAATTGGGATGAATCACCTTGTAGAACTCGTTTCTGATGTTTTTCACCATCACTATCATACGGTCGATTTTAGCGCCACCGGCCGTAGATCCCGCCATACCGCCAAAAAACATCACCACCATAATAGTGAACGACACAAACGGGCCATATTTCTCAAAATCGATAGCGGCAAATCCTGTGGATGTGATGGCCGACACGGTATCGAACACTGCACCCAATGCATGTTTGGCCAAAGCCACGTCGCCAATCGACGAGTAGGCGTTAGTGTGCATATCGTAATACAGCATACGCGCCGTCACTATCAGTGAAGTGACAATCACCACCAGCACATACCACTTGAGTGTGGTGTTATGCTTCAGAGCCTTCATTCCGTTACGCTTCGACACGGCAAACACAAGCGAGAAGTTGATACCGCACACAAACATAAAGATGAGTATCATCACATTGCTATAGGTGTCGGAAAACTGGGAGTAGTCATTCACCGTGGAAAACCCGCCAGTAGATACCGTGGCGAGCGTATGGCACACAGCGTCGAACACATTCATCGGCCCTACCGAGAGCAAAACACCTAAAACCACCGTATAGAACACATAAAGTCCCCACAGCCACATAGCGGTTTCGCTCACACGCGGGCGCAGACGTTCATGAGAGATACCCGTCACCTCGGCATTAAACATCGCTATGCCGCCCTTAGTGTTGAGCATCGGTATCACCGCAAGCGTGAACAAGATAATACCCATACCACCTATCCACTGCGATAGCGCACGCCACATCAGTATGCCGTGAGGCGCGCTTTCCACATCCTTAATCAGGGTCATGCCCGTGGTGGTGAAGCCCGACATCGATTCGAAGAACGCGTCGGTCACGTCGGTCAGCACTCCCGACAGGAAAAATGGTATGACCGAGAATGCCGAAAAAAACACCCATACCACACTCGTAAGCAAAAATCCCTCTCTACGGCGCATCTGGGTGGACTTTGCTGGCACATGATACAGCCCTAATCCACACACAAATGTAATCCCCACCGACCACACAAAAGCCTTCATGCAGACGGTTTCGGCGTAGATAACCGAAGTGAGCAAAGGCACGAGCATAAAGCCCGCCTCTATCATCAGCAGCAAGCCTATCACTCGCAGCACCACGGGGATATTGATACGGTGACAATGAAAACTCATACGCTTACTTCTTGAAGAATTTTTCTACCTTATGAAACGACCCATGCATGCAGAACACCACCACATGGTCGCCAGGCTGGAGGCGTGTGTCGCCTTTCACAAGCATACCTCTGCCCTCTCGCACCAGCCCTGCCAAGGTGAACTCTGGTGGAATGTCAAACTCCTTGATTTCCTTGGAGCAAAGTTTGCTGCCATCTTTTATCACTACCTCGGCCACCTCGGCATCGGCAAGAGCCAGGCATCGGGCATTGTCCTGCTCACTGTCGAGAAGCATCTGGAAGATACGGCTCGACGCAAGCAATTTTTTATTGATGATGGTGCCAATGTTCAGGCGCTCAGCCTCATGCACAAATTGGATATTCTCCACTTCGGCAATCGTCTTCCGCACGCCATACTCCTTCGACATGAGACAACTCAAAATATTGGTCTCGGAACGGTCGCTCAATGCCGCGAAAGCATCCATTCCTCCGGCTTCCTCCTCCATAATATCACTGTCGGTGGCATCGCCATGCACGATTTTGCAGTGTGGAAGCACATCCACCAAATAGGTGCAGCGGTCGTCGTCGGGCTCAATGATTTTCACCTTCACGCCTGTATTTTCCAGTTCTTTTGCCACCTGAACGGCAATGGCAGAGCCACCCATAATCAGCATTTTCTTCACCTGCACCTTCTTTTTGCCGCACAGCTCCACCACTTGCGGCAGGTGGTCGCGCGTGGTGGTGATGTATGCCACATCATTCTCCATCACGCGGTCCACGCCTCGAGGTATGAGAATCTCGCCATTTCGGCGTATGGCGTTCAGGTGAATGAAGGTGCTGCTTGCGCCTATCTCCTTCAGCTGCTTGCCCACCATTGGCGAGGTGGCGCGTAATTTCACAGCCGCCACTATCAACTGTCCGTCGAAAAGTTCAAACCAATTGCGCACCCAATTGTGCTTCAGCGCCGTGGCTATTTCCTCGGCGGCAAACAGCTCGGGGTAAATCAGCGTGTCCACGCCTTTTTCCTTGAAGAAGTCAGAATATTCCGGGCGCAGAAACTCATAATTGTCGATACGGGCCACTGTCTTCTTTGCGCCCATGCTCTTTGCTATGGAGCAAGCCAAAATGTTCCTTGTCTCGTAAGGAGTCACCGCAATGAACAGCTCGCAGTCGTCTACTCCGTTAGCCCGAAGTGTGCGGAAAGAGATGCACTCGCCCAGACAGGTTTTCAGATTATATGAATCAAGGGCAAAGAGCTTTTTCTCATCATTGTCAATCACGATGATGTCGCGGTCTTCGTCGCTGAGCATCTTTGCCAAGTGCGTTCCCACTTCTCCAGCCCCTGCAATAAATATTCTCATATCTATTTTTTATGTAATATCCTTTCAACGGTTTCGGCTATCGACTCTGCATCGATGCCGCATTTGTGCTTCAACTGCGCCACAGTGCCCTGGTGCACAAATTCATCAGGTATGCCCAGCCTCGTGAGCCGCGGAGCGTGTTCCTTGTCAGCAAGCCACTCAGCCACGGCGCTGCCGAGGCCACCAACCACAGTGCCATCCTCCACAGTGAGCACATGCGTATAATTCTTGGCCACCTCCGCGAGAATGGCCTCGTCAATCGGCTTGAGGAATATCATATCGTAATGCGCCACTGCTATGCCTTTTTCTTTCAAGATGGCGAGCGCTTTTTGCACGTCATTGCCTATGGCTCCAATGCTGAGCACAGCTAAATCCTGGCCATCTGCCAGCTTCCTGCCCTTACCCACTTGCAGTTCCTTCATTTCGCACTTCCATTCGGCATACACACCGCCTCCACGCGGATAGCGAATGGCAAACGGGCCTTTTCCTGCGAGCTGCGAGGTGTACATCAGATGGCGGAGATAATGCTCGTTCATCGGGGCCGACACCGTCATGCCCGGTATGCTGCGCAAATATGCCAAGTCGTAGGCGCCATGGTGTGTGACACCGTCCTCACCCACAAGCCCTGCGCGGTCGATACAGAAGGTGACGGGCAGATGCTGAATGGCCACATCGTGAATAATATGGTCGTAGGCACGCTGCAGGAAACTGCTGTAGATGGCACAGAACGGATGCATCCCGTCTTTCGCCAGTCCACCCGCGAAGGTCACGGCATGGCCCTCGCTGATGCCCACATCAAAAGTGCGCTCGGGCATAGCCTCTTGAAGCATCGACATCGACGTTCCCGAGGGCATAGCTGCAGTAATGCCCACCACCTTGTCGTTGGCCTCGGCCAGTTCCACTATCGTGTGGCCAAACACATCCTGATACTTCAGCGGCTTCCCTGTGGAGTCGGCCACGATGCGCTCGCCCGTCTTTTCGTTGAATTTGCCGGGTGCGTGCCATATCGATGGCGACTCCTCGGCTGGCTTGTAGCCTTTGCCTTTGCGAGTGTGGAGATGCACAATTTTTGGCCCAGCCATATCCTTCACATCCCTGAAGGTCTTCACCAGCTGCACCACATCATGTCCGTCGAAGGGACCGAAATAGCGGATATTCAATCCCTCGAAAATGTTTTGCTGACCCGACAAGAGCGACTTCATGGCGTTGTTGAACCGAAGCACAAGTCCTTTTCCTTTGTCGGTGATGATATGGTGACGGCGCAAAAGCTGGTAAGTCTTGTAGCGCAGATTGTTGTAGCGCTTTGAGGTGGTGAGTTTGGTCATATAGGCACTCAAGGCACCCACATTCTCATCAATCGACATATCATTGTCGTTAAGCACAATCAGCATATTGTTGGGGTGCGTCGACACATTGTTCAGCCCCTCAAACGCCAGTCCCCCACTAATGGAGGCATCGCCTATGATAGCCACGATTTTACGTTGCTTGTCGGTCAGCTCGGAGGCTATCGACATGCCTAAAGCTGCTGATATGCTGTTGCTCGCATGGCCTGCGGTAAAGGTGTCGTACTCGCTCTCCGAGGGATTGGGGAAGCCACTCAATCCGCCCATTGTGCGATTTTCATAAAACCGGTCGCGCCGGCCTGTGAGAATTTTGTGCGCATAAGCCTGGTGACCCACATCCCATACCAAACGGTCGTTAGGGGTGTCAAACACATAATGCAGTGCCACATTTATCTCCACAGCCCCCATGCTCGAGGCAAAGTGCCCTGGGTTCGACGACAGGAAATGAACGATAAACCGGCGCAGTTCCTCACACACTTGAGGAAGCTGGCTCACGTCGAGCCGACGCAAGTCGGCAGGACTGTCAATCGTTGCCAGCAAGGGAAAATGTTCGTTAATATAATCGTTGTCCGACATCTGTAATTCTTATATATTTTTAAGCGCAATGGTTGGCATCCAGCATTTCAAAGCACATTCACTTATATGTATTGATTTCAAAATCAAACAATTAACAAGCAAGCGAACCACCACGGCCTTGTTTAATTTCACACTGTGGGAAATGCTGCGATTTTCCACAGTGTTTCAACTTGCAAATATAACAAAAATTACCCTTTATTCACCGATAAAACGCAAAAAAAGGAGAAAGCAAGCGCCTGGTTTCGCTTGCTTTCTCCCTACTAATCGGAATTTGTTTTCTTTATGCTTTTTTTATTCTATCGCGTTGGAGTTGTCGATGGGTTCGGCATCTATGGTTTGGTTATTCTGGTAATTGAAGTTTGACTTAGATTCCGAAGGGGTGCTGTAATCATTTTCCACATTGTGGGTGATGAGTATTTCCACTCGGCGGTTAGCTGCACGCCCATCGGCTGTACGGTTGTCGCCCACCGAACGCTGATCTGCCATGCCTTTGCAGTAAATCTGGTTAGCAGGCACGCCTTTCTTCATCAAGTAAGCCTTCACCACTTGCGCACGTTCCACCGACAGGCGGCAACGCTGGTTGTATGTGCCGGCATTGTCGGTATAGCCATAAACCTCAGCGCAGGCCGATGGATCGGCTTGTAGTCTACGCGCCACATAGTCGAGCGCCTTTTTTGCCTTTCCGTCGAGCTTGGTCTTGCTTTGCCCATAGTAGATGCAGTTGTCGCTTTGCCGTGGTGTACTAACTCGTGGGGCACTCAATCGAGCGCCACTCTGGCCATACACATCATCTCCTCCATAATAATAGGTGGTCTCGCCTGAATTCGAATTATCAGTGGCCCGTTGCTCGGCCTTCTTGTCCATATCATTGCCTATGGCGGCACCTAATGCGGCGCCAGCCACAGCTCCGACTGCCGCCCCAATAATGGAATTGTCGCGATTGGATTGCCAACTGTTACCGATGAGCGAACCAATGAATGAGCCTGTGCTTGCACCCGATGTAGCACCCACCACTGCGCCCTTCGTAGAATTGCTCGCATCAGGGTCGGAGAGCACAGCCCACTGTGCCAAGCTGCAACTGGTGGTGGAACTCATCAGTAGTGAGCCACACAATATTGGAAGTAATATTTTTTTCATCATAATCGCTTTTAAATCTATGTTCGGAAGCTACGACTAAATAAACCTGCATTCGTTTAATCATTGACAATGCAAAATTACAGTAATTTTTTGGAAATCAAGCCATATACACCATTTTGTACAATTATTTTTAACAAATTGACCACTCAAAAATGGTGTCATACCGTTTGATTTGCTCCGAAAAAACTTTACCTTTGTGTGTGGTTATGCAGCAGGCACAAACCAATCAGAAAACATTAACATACAGTATTACAATAATTATGACGAAAATCACAAAAAAGATGGCACTCGACTATCACCACTTAGATGATAAGCCTGGGAAAATATGTGTAGTGCCCACTAAACCATACCAATCTCAAAACGACCTTTCACTCGCCTACTCCCCTGGCGTGGGATTTCCTTGCCTTGAAATCAAGGACAATGCCAACGATGTGTACAAATACACCAATAAGGGCAATCTTGTGGGAGTGGTGTCGAACTGCACCGCCGTGCTCGGACTGGGCGATATAGGCCCTTTGGCAGGCAAGCCTGTGATGGAAGGCAAAGCGCTGCTGTTCAAGATATTCGCAGGGCTCGACAGCTTCGACATCGAACTCGATGAGAAAGACCCCGATAAATTCATCGCCGCAGTAAAGGCTATCGCGCCCTCTTTTGGCGGCATCAACCTTGAGGATATCAAGGCCCCAGAATGCTTTGAGATAGAGCGCAGGCTCAAAGAGGAGTGCGACATTCCTGTGATGCACGACGACCAGCACGGCACAGCCATCATTTCTGGCGCAGGGCTCATCAACGCCCTTGAAATACAAGGAAAGAAGGTGGAGGACGTGAAACTGGTGGTCAACGGCGCCGGCGCAGCTGCCATCTGCTGCACAAGGCTCTACATGCAACTCGGTGTAAAAAAGGAAAACATCGTGATGTGCGACAGCCATGGCGTTATCACCACACGGCGCGATAAACTCACCGAGCAAAAGAAGGAGTTCGCCACCGACCGAGAAATCAGCACTCTTGCCGAAGCCATGAAGGGAGCAGATGTGTTTTTAGGGCTTTCAGTAAAGGATGTGGTGACACCGGAGATGATACAGTCGATGGCGAGCAGGCCCATCGTGTTTGCGCTGGCCAACCCCGACCCGGAAATCTCCTACGAGAAGGCTGTGGCAGCGCGCCCCGACCTTATCTTTGCCACCGGTCGCAGCGACTACCCTAACCAAATCAACAACGTGCTGGGCTTCCCCTACATCTTCCGTGGAGCTATCGACTGCTCTGCCACCGAAATCAACCTGCCGATGGAGCTCGCCGCTGTGAAGGCTATTGCCGACTTGGCTAAAAAGACGGTGCCTCCCGTGGTGAACGCCGCCTACAAAATGAACAATCTGAAATTCGGACCGAAATACATTCTGCCTAAAGCCCTCGACCCAAGGCTAATCGAGACCGTATCGACAGCTGTGGCTAAAGCCGCCATGGAGTCGGGCGTGGCACGCCGCCCGATCGACGATCTCGACACCTACCGAGCAGAATTACGCAAGGTGCTGGGTTACGACAACAAACTTCTACGCCGCTTCACCGACACGGCTAAAAACTCGCCAAAACGCGTGGTGTTCGCCCAAGCCAACACCGACAATATGCTGCAAGCAGCAGTGGAGGCCTACAAGAGTGGCGTATGCATTCCTATCCTGCTTGGCAATGAGGAAATGATAGCCAAGCGTGCCAAGAAACTCGACCTCAGCATCAGTGGCATCACAATCGTGAACCCTCGTCACGACAGGGAGGAACGTCGGCGCGCGCGCTTTGCAAAACTGCACATGAACAAGCATCAGCGTGACGGCATCAACCTCACCGAGGCCACCGAAAAAATGTTTGACCGCAACTATTTTGGCATGATGATGGTGGAAACCGGCGAGGCCGACGCTTTCATCACCGGCACTTATGCCGGTAGCGGCAACACCGTGAAGATTGCAAAAGAGGTGATTGGCATCAAGCCCGGATTCAAGCATTTTGCCACGCTACATATCCTTAACACAAAACGTGGCACATTCTTCCTTGCCGACACATCAATCAACCACGAAAATTCCACCGAGGAGCTCGTGGACATTGCACGCCTCACCTACAGCGCTGTGAAATATTTCGCGCACTACCCCGTGATGGCGATGGTTTCTTACAGCAACTTTGGCTCCAACCCCGAACACGGACCAGGCGAAGTGCATGAGGCCATCGACATTCTGCACCGCGACTATCCAGAGATAGAAGTGGAAGGTGAAATGCAAATGCAGTATGCGCTCAACAAGGGGCTTCGCGACAAGCAATTCCCATTCAACAAGATTGCGGGAAAAGATGTGAACACTCTCATCTTCCCAAATCTGAGCGCTGCCAACACCGCCTATCAGTTGCTTCTTGAGATTGGTGCGGCTGAAATCATCGGTCCAATTCAAATTGGTCTGAACAAGCCTATCCACTTCACCAGCATCGACGCTTCAGTTCGCGACATCGTGAACCTCACCACCATGGCGGTGATAGATGCCAACGTGTACGAAAAAACCAACCTAAAGAAGTAGCCGCCACCTTTTCCCGCGTCCACAACCATATAAAAAGAGGGTGCCGCAAAGGACTGCGATAATCAATCGTCCTTACGACACCCTCTTTCCATTGCCTTCGTAGCGTAGATTTTACGCGCGCTATCTTTGAGACGACAAGTGGTTGAAGATTTCCGACTGCTTTTGCTTAGCCGCTTTCAGGCTTGCAGCGTCGCCAGTCTTCACACCATATTTTTCCAGACTCGGCACACGTAACACCGCACCCACAGGTATGGCGTTGGGGTTGGGATACTTTGCCTTGTTCTCCTCATAGATATACACCCAGAACTTATCTGTACCATAGTGCTTACGGCTCATGCGGTAGAGGTTTGTCCCCGTCTTAATGGTGTCGGTAGTTGGCACACCTGCTGTTTTTGTGGCAGCGGCTTTAGCCTTACCCTCCACCTCTGCCTTCTTCTTGGCTTCTTCCGCTTGCTTCTTTTGCTGCTCTTGCATAGCGGTTTGCTGTTCTTTTTCCGAGTCAGCGGAAGTTTTGGCGATGGATGCGGGGCGCGCGCCTTTCACCGAGTCAGCAGCCACGCTGTCGGCCACTAATGCCTGCTGCTCCGCTTTCGGCTTGTCGTCTGCACCATATCCCTTCATTAGATACAGTCGGTAGGCAAACAGGGTGACAATAAGCGTAGTGACCACGCCCACCACAAATCCTTCAAATAAAGAACGCCGAGTGATGCGGCGCTTGTCCACTTCCTGCCCCACGCGTTCATCAGCCAACTCCTCACTCACCAGTTCACCTTCATTTGCTGTATCGTAGGTCGGTTCGTCGGCATGAAGTTCATTGGCAGCCTCTTGCTCTTGCAAGCCTGCTTGAGGTTCAGCTATGGTCTCTGTTTGCTCCTCTGCCTCATCTTCTGGTTCATGAGTTGGCTCGCCGACATTATCTGCTGGTTCTGTAGGCGACTCAGGCTGTGGCTCTGCGGCAGGTTCTTCCGAATCTGCCTTAGCTGGCTCTTCCGCTTCTGGAACGCCATCTTCTGGCTCATCAGCAGGAGCCACAAATGCAGGCGGCATCTCCACTTCAGTTTCTGGCTCGGGCGCAGTTTCTGATTCAGGCACAGATTCTGGTTCTGCCTTAGTCTCTGCCTCTTTTTCCAAAGGTGCAGATGCTGGCGACGCATCTTCAGCATCGATAGCAGCAAGCTGATCATCTGTCACGTCGTCATCGAGAATCTCCGTCTCAAAGTGAATAAACGGTTGATTGATGGCCTCTGCCATATCCTTGTCGGGAGCAAACGAGAGTTTCTTGTGCCCGGGAATTTCTATTTCATCACCAGTGTTAACATCCACACTCTTTCTGGCACTCACCTCTGTGAGCTTAAAGGTGCCAACACCCTTCACTTTCACACTCTCGCCATCAATCAGCGCCTGTGATATGGTGGCAAACAGCTCTTTCAGAAACAGCTCGCTCATACGCTTCGACGTGTGGGCGTACTGTGCCACTTGCTCTACGAGTTCGGGAAATGTTACTTTATTGTTCATATAAAATATGCGTCAAGGAGAGAGGGGAATAACAGATTATTTCAAGCGGTTTTTTAGCACATTGCTCACTTTAAAAGCCAGCACCACCTTCGGCGGAACGAGCATACGCTTACCATTGCTGGGATTCACCACCACACGCTCATTCTTCTTCTTGGCCTCAAAGTTTCCGAAACCAGGAATGGCCACACTGTCGAGAGCGCCACAGCGAGTCTTCACCACCTCTGCAAAAGCTTCCAGCAATTTTGTCACATCGGCCTTACTACGTCCCAGGTTTTCTGAAACCCTTTCCAAAAGTTCCTTATTATCCATAATAGCTAATTTATAGCACAAAATTAATCAAACCATTCTCCATCTGCAAATAAATCTTTGCCCACGATATAAAACAAAAGCCGCGGAAACAATTCAGTTTGCTTCCGCGGCCACATTCACTCTCTGCGAGTGATAGGGTATATATTACAGAAATGGAATCACTTCTGTCGGATCAACACCTTTCTGCTGCTTACGCTGCCGTCTTTATAGTAGGTGCGCATAATGTTCACGCCTTCCACAGGCTGAGTGAGCACAAGGCCACCGACTGTGACATAATCCACATGGTCAACCTCCTTGTTAGCATCAAGCTCATGTGCGCCACTTGGCTCTGCCAGTGTAATCACATACTCACGGCTAATGCTGCCACCTTCAAGAGCAGCCTTCAGCGTGGCTGTCTCTCCTCTGCCTGCATTCATCAGAATCACTGATCCATCTTCACAAAGGCGAAGATTGTCGCTCACTGTCCAGGTCACACCATCAGGCATACCCACATTGAAGCTCTTTGTCACTCTGTCACGGGTGTCAAGCGAGTCAAGCACAATGGCTGCAGAATTAAGTTTCACCACGTCGTTGTCGGCAAGACGACCCATCACAGGATAGCAGTTAGGAACCATAGTCCAAGTGTCGCCAAGGTTCAAGGTTGTGATTGCCACTGTGGGCAGCGCCATCGTGTCGGCATCGTTGGCGTATGTGGCGTCCACCGTCTGCCGGTCGAAATAAGTGTTGGTGTAAGTGACGTTGGTAATTCCTTTTCCACCAAACACATTACCACATGATGCAGAGTCGGCAACTGAAGCGCATTCCACAGCGCCAGTGTTGTAAGCATTGGTGACCTCTGTGTAGTATTTCACAGGCAGACCGATAATGCCGCCCACTTGCTTATAGCCACTCACTTCGCCATGGTTAAACACATCAGTAAGTGTACCCTTGCCGGTGCCCATCACACCGCCTACATTGTAGGCTGTAGATGCCGACGTACCTGTCGACGACACCTTACCGGCATTGCCACTCTCCTTTATCACCGAGCCGCTTCCGCTGTTACCGCACAAGCCACCCAGATTGTAGCGAGCCTCGACAGTGCCCACATTGTAGCATCCAACCACATTGCCTGAGTGATTGCCTACCACACCGCCGGCCTGATAGTCGGCCACTACATCGCCATAGTTCACATCTGCCTCAAGATTGGATTTCGATCCAGTAGAGCCAGCGATACCACCGGCGTTGTTCTTAACGGCTGCGATTTTCCCATAATTGGCGTTGTGAGCTACCAATGCGGGGAATTCATCTGAGCCATTGCCCAAACTACCCACAATGCCGCCAGCGCCATTGGTTTGTGCTTGCACATAACCCAGATTGACACAGCTGTCGAGCAGATTGAACGCCCCAGATCCCGTAGAGCCTGCAATACCGCCAGCTCCATAAGAGCCAGATTCCACATCGCCGTAGTTTTCATTGTGCCTAACCACGTTAGCCTTCGAGATATTGCCGATAATGCCACCTGCGCCATAGGTCTTGGTCACGATTTTGGCGTTGTTCTCGCAATTGGTCACCACACCAGAAGCGTCGTTCTGATAGCCGGCAATGCCACCCGAGCAGTACTGGCTCGAAGTGACTGTGCCGTTGTTTACAGAATTAGTGATAGAACCCTTGCTTGATCCCACAATGCCACCGTTGGAGTATTTGCCCACAATCGCGCCAGCATTGTAGCAGCTGTCGAATTTCACATCAGTATCGGTAGAGCCTGCAATACCGCCTGCCTGTCCATTTGATGAAGTGATGTTGCCATAGTTACGGCAGTTGATGAAGCGTGCCTTAGGATTGGCAGTGCCCACGAAGCCTCCCACGAAGCCCATTTTGATGGTCTGCACCGTAGCGTAGTTCACACAATTGCGCATTGTGCCAGAGGAAAGGCCAGCAAAGCCCCCCACATACCAGTAGCCACCTATCGAGGTGTTGGCGCCAAGGGTGAGGTTCTCAATCACACCATTCTCACCCACCAGGCCAAACAGGCCCTTGTTGCTGCCCGTCTTCTGGTCGTCATTGCTATATACGAATCCGTCGATTGTCTTTCCGTTGCCTTCGAAATGTCCTTGGAAGCGAGTGGCGCCATCATCCACAAGCATGAGTGAAGCGTCGGCATCACCGCCAAAGTCAAGATCATTGGTCAAGAGCAAATATTCACCGTCAAACGAAGCCTGGTAATTCTTCGAGTAGCGGGCCACAGTCTGCCAGTCGGCCACATTGGCAATTCGCCAAGGGTTGGTCTTAGAGCCGTCGCCGTTGGGGAGCATCTTTGGAGTGGCAAAAAGTGGATACTGCTTTGAGTAGATGCCCTGTGTGAAGGTGAGCGTGTCGCTCTCCACTTCAGTAAGAGCCGAGATATTAAGAGTGGTGCCATCGATGGCAAAGTTTTGAGCACGCTTCAGCGCGCAGGTCACGCCTTTCTGTGCCACCACTTGCGAAGCATAGCGCACCGAGAATCGGGAGTCGGTCTTGTCGCCGGACTCAAACAGAATATAGTTACCGCGGTTAAACGTTGCAGCAGGCTCATTGGCAAACGATTTCAGCACGGGATACTGACCGTTCACATAGCTCCACTGCTCGGCTTCCATTCCTTTAAGAGCTTTGCCCGACACCAATGTGGCGGTGGAGAGCTTGTCCACGCCATCCACAGCGAGGGCATTGCCTGCGTTTTTGCCAGCAAGCTGATAATCATAATAGCAATTACTTGTGGCTGTGCCATTGGCATTGTAATAGCCAAACACAGTGCCAAACTTCTCAAGATTTGAGAAGGAGTAAACCACGCCCGTGGAGAGCAACTGCTGATTAGTGGTGCGCGCATTACTATAGCCTACCACACCGCCTACACAACTGCCGCCACTCACATAGCCTTGGTTGAGGGAGTTGGTGACGGTGGCATTGTTCACACCTATCACACCACCCACATTCTCAAGTTTAGTGCTGTCGGTTTCAAACGATGTGAGCACCGTTGCACCCACCACGCCATCATTCTGGCAGTTGTCCACTGTACCGAAGTTGGCAGCCACCAAACCTCCTGCTATCGTCTGGCCTGTGAGCACTGAGCCAGCATTGTAGCAGCCAGCTACTGAAGAGCCTTCTGCATTGTAAGCCACAACGCCAGCCGCGCCTGTCTTCAAAGCCTTAATCGTGGCGTAGTTGCGGCAGTTCTCTATGCGGCCGCCATTATAGCTGACCACACCAGCCACATAACTTCCGCCCTCTATCTGACAGTCAGACGCGATGTTCAGGTTTTTGATCACCGCCTTGTGGCCTGTATAGATCATGAGTGCCGCCATAGCGTTTTCCATATTGGCCACATAGCCACCATCGGCAGTGAAGCAGCGGTTCACTCTCCAGTTCTTCACTGAGTGGCCTGCGCCATCGAGTGTGCCGTTGAAGCCATAGTCCACGCCATGCACGCTAAGACCAAAGAAATCGCTGTCGCCGCCCATGTCAATGTCGTTGGCGAGTTTGAAATACACGCCGGTATAGTCGTAAAGCTGAATATCCACAGCGTTCTTCATCTTGAGGATATCCTCTTTCGTCTTGATAAGATAAGGATTAGCCTCGGTTCCCTGTCCCTCAAATTCATCAGGCACCACTTTCAGAATGTAGATTCTGAAATCGTTGCCAAGTGTGGCGGTAAGCGTGTCGCTCACGGCAGCTGTGGCTGTCACGGTCACATTGCCGCCGTCAAGTTTGAGGCCATGGCCAGTTGTGGCCAATTTGCCGCCATTGTAGAACAGCCACTTCACATTATTATCCGTACACACGGTGAAGTTGCTCTTGAGGCGCTTCACCGTTTCGCCAGAAGCAAGAGTGAATGGCACTGCCGCAAGTTTAGCCTTGTCGGTGGCCACGCCATTGGCAAGCTGTGGGTAATGCCCCTTCACAAGTGTCCACGCCGTGGCGTTGAAGCCTTCCGGTGCATTGCCTGAAATGAGTGTGGCGGTAGGTAATCCATGTTCGGTAGAGCCATTCACACACACTTGGCTATCGTAGTAAGTATGGTTGATGATGGCAGTGTCGCCCACATAAGCGCCAGCCAACTCATTGTTTTTAGCTGATGGCGAGCAGAACATCATACCAATGTTGAGACTTCCGTTAAATTCTGGAGCGTCGCTCTCGGTGGTGGTGCCTTTCTTACCCATCTCAAATTTGCCGGCAAGGCCGCCCACAATGTCGCTGGTATAGCTACGCACGATACCAGAATTGTAACAGTCGTTCACCTTCACACCGATAGCACGACCCACAATACCTCCAGTAGTGCCTGTATGGGCTTGGCTGTACGAAGCGTTCACCTGTCCGCCATTCCAGCAACGGTTGATGGTGCCCGCATAATAGTAGCCAACTATGCCACCATTGTCGCCATTGCCAAAAGCATCGGTGACAACGCCGGTGAAGTAGCAGTCGTTGATACTTGATGTGGCGCGAGATGCCGAGCCACACACCCCCCCAGTGGCGCCTTTTGCCGCAGTGGCACTGATAGTGGCATCACTCCAAGAGAAACTAATCTCATTGTAGTTCACACCTACCACGCCACCGATAAGGCCTTCACCTTCCACTGTGCCCGAGAAGGCTGTCTGTGTCACCACGCCAGTGCCATTGTTCATTCCCACAATGCCACCTATGTAGTAAGCGTCGGAGCCGGCATAACCATCTGTCACAGTAATGCCACTCACCTTGCCATTGTTCTCTCCCACCACTACGCCAACTTTCGACTTGTTGCTGCGCACTGATGGTTTCTCGAATTTTATGTTGGAGATTTCTGCGTTCTCGCCCGTTAGTCCAAACAGACCCGCGTTAAATTCATCGCGGCGGTCTTGGGCGAGATTGCTGATGGTGTGGCCTTGGCCGTCGTAATGGCCGTTAAAAGCCACTTTTGCCACGCCAATAGGCTCGTGATTGAGCACTTCAGCCATATTGATGTCTGCGGTCTGCTTAAAGTATGCGCCAGTGAACACATTGCCGTCGGCGTCTTTATAGGCGGCATTGTGGTTCACAGCATTGGCAAGAGCCTCCAGATCCTGCGCATTGGCCACTATATAAGGCTCGTCGGCCGTTCCTTTTCCTTGAAGGCCGAGGCTGGAGGAGAATGGTGCAAATGCCTCTGGCACTTTTATCACGCTCTTCACCAGCGATTCCACGATATAGCTTCTGCTGGTGCCACGCGACATTGCCCAAGCGCCAAAGCTGATGCTGTCGGCATCAAACGTGCCATTGAGCCCCGATGCCTTGAGCGTAACATCGCTGGCTGTGGTGTACTTGGTAATGCAGTAGTTGTAGAAGTTGGTCACGCCCGATGTGGCAAGCACCTGGTGAGGCATAAACACAGCGCCAGTGCTGTCCACCGTCATCACCACTTCAGAGCCACAGTTATAGAAGTTGCGCACCGCAACCTGCGTTTTACTCTCGCGTGTGTAGCAGGCTGGATAAGTGCGCACTTTCAGACTGTCGACCGTTTGCGACAGGCTATGGTCGGTGATCATTGCGTTGGCCCTATACAGTTTCGACTTACTGCTGACGATCTGCGTGCCTTTGTATTGGCCGCTGAGCACAAAAATACCCCACGACCCAACGCTGATGTTGCCATCGGCGCTCACCGTGAACTCTATCTCCGCATCGGAGTAATACACCTTCTTGTCGAGGTCCACCAGGCAGCAATAAAGCTCGCCATACTTGTCGTCAACATAGGTGACCTGAGGCTTTACCTTGATCACGCCTGTAGATGCATTGTAAACGCCCTTGATTGCACGCTGTCCGCCAATCAAGTTGTAGATTTCCACCGAGTCGGCCGCAAATGGCGTGATTTGCACCATATAGCGGCGAGCCACAGCAAGGGGCACGCTCGTGCCATAGTCGGTGGTGTAATAGTAGCCCTTAAGGCTCGCCAGCGCAGGAGCGCGCCGCTTGGCCTTGGCCACTTTCACACGCAGAGCAGGCTCCTCGCTTGCCGCCTGTGTGAACCCCGAAGGGCTAAGCGACTTGCTGATCACCTCTCTGTCCACCCCCAAGAGGGTTACCCCGTTGCGCACCGTTGAGCTTGCCAATGAGGCAAAAAAGCCCAGCGCCACGAGCAACGAGGTGAGGAAAGTAATAATTCTTTTCATAAGCAACTTTTTAATAAAGTTAGTTAAATTAACACTGAAATTAGTTACAAATTTAATAAAATCACATGATGATTGTGCCAAAATATAAAAAATAATTAAACAAACTCATACATTTTTGCGCATTTTTCGCATACCGTGAATGTGAACTGCTTCTTGTAATTATAGAAGCAATCAGTAACGTGGTGTCGAGAAAAAGCAGTAACTTTGCGATATAAAACTGAAAGCGCTGCAAAGCGAAAGCACAATGCGCACATCTCAATTTTAATTAATGCGAGGAATATACAGAAACATAACGCAGTATCATTCAACTATTATTTATAAATCAATTTAAACCAAATTTTTATTACAATGAAAAATTTACTTTTTTCGATTGCATTTGCTATTCTTGCAATCGCAAATGCAGCAGCTGCCACTACCGTTGATGGCTTGCTGACAAAGCAGCCTGAGGGCACTCTCAAAACTTACGATCGAGGCGGCTATTCATATTATGTATATAACGACTATATCCGCCGAGGCGCACAGACGGGCACCATCTCTATCGTGTTTGCCGACGGTGGCGATGTGTATATGAAGGATCCGCTGGCAAAGGCTCCCACTGGCGTGTGGGTGAAAGGAACACTAAGTGCCGACGGCAAGACTATCACACTACCACTCGGTCAAGTAATTGCTCACGACACTGAGCAAAACGACGACGTGGTGCTCGGCATTCTCTCCTTTGACCCCGATGAGGAAGAAGTGACCACTGAGAAAATCACAGGCAATGTGACTTTCACTATTGATGCCAACGAGACTATCAAGCTCAACGGCACCTCAAAGTATTCTTTTTTTGGCGCAGTGTGGAAATCGTCAAAACTTTGGGCTGAATATGGCGACTATGAGTCGAAATACACTCTAAAGTCTATGGACGACGTGCCAGTAGTGGCTCCAGAAGGCTTGCAGACCGAAACCTATCGTATGAGCTGCAACTCCTATGTGAGCGGATCGAATGTGGCATATAATGTGGAGCTCGGTTTTTCAGGTAATGACGCTTACCTGAAAGGCGTCTTCTCCGACCTGCCTAATGTGTGGATTAAAGGCGTGAAGAACGGCAGCACCATCACTTTCCCCTCGGGTCAGTATCTCGCTCCCACCAACACTGGCACCACAAATTATTATATGATTGCCTGCAATCACCAGAACACTTCTGAGATTCAAGACTTCGTACTCACCTACGACGAGAATGCCAAAGAATACACCACTCCTCAGTTCCTCGTGCTCAACACTGCTAAAAAGACGGTGTATCTGGTAGATGCGTTCGACCAGATTGTGATTAAAAAAGTGGCTGAAGGCGGCGTTTACCCCACCCCATACGAGGGCACGTTCACAGGTAGCCTTGGCGACTTCACTGTAATCGACGCAAACAATGATGGCGTGACATGGGTTTCTAACAAGCTGAACAGCACTGCTGAATACAATTTTTCAATGAAGAACAAAGCCGACGATTGGCTGATTTCACCAAAAGTGAAACTTGAAGCCGGCAAAACCTACCTCGTGACAGTGAACGCTCGCAGTATGGCTGGCCTGCTTGAAAAGTTTGAAGTAAAGATGGGCACAGAATGTTCTGTGCCTGGTATGGCCACAGAGGTAATGCCCGTGCAGAATGTTCAAACAGAAGACTTTGCCGATTTCACTTCGCAAATAACTGCTCAAGTAGATGGTAATTATCACTTTGGCATCCACGCCGTATCCGACGCCAACAACAACGGCCTCTACCTCAAGTCTATCAAAGTGAAGGAAGTGGAGCCTTCTGGCGTTGCTTCCATCGTGACCAATGCGCCCAAGGCAGTGAAATGCGTTGAAAACGGCCAGATAGTCATCATAATCGGCAACAAGAAATACAATGTGCAAGGTGCAGAAATCAAGTAATTGACCACACATCACATTAAACAATAATCCAAGGCGATGAAGTCTGAAACTCCAGATTTCACCGCCTTTTTTTAAAAATTTATGAATCCTTACTTCTACATCCCTCCATTTACAATGCAGACACAACCATGAGAATGCGCATTCTCATAGTAAAAAAAGTCACCTCAATTTCACTGTGGGACAGAATGTTTTTAATATGGGGCCATAACGCTTCATTTCGGTATTATTCATCAGCCTAGCATTATCATTTACACGATAAAACGAGCCATCAGTATCTCGGATCCAGACTTGAACATGCACCGTTCCTCTTTTAAAAGTGCGATTATCACCATTATTAGTATGGTTGTGACTCCAGTCAAAATCCAAGAACATTTTCTGCTCCACATAAACACGGGCTTGGCAAACACCTTTTGTATTCTTCCTAAAATAGATCTCTGAGGTATTTGAAAAACAAGGTAAATTCGTATGTGTGTCCTTATCACCATCCTTTTTAATCAAAGTTCCTTTAACTCTCTGATTTAATTCAACCAACGGGTAATAAAAGTATTTCCAAAAGTAGATTCTCGAAAGTTTTGCCTAACTTTGCAGACATATTTTCTGGTCCACCTCCCACAGATTTCTGCCCATGGCTTTGACTATAAATAATAGCCAACAAAGCAGGCATAGATGAGGCATTATATAAGAACACAACTAAACTATGGCATTTTCAAACATCGAACGTCACTACAACAAACACCCAGAAGACCTACGTCTGCAGCGACGACATGGCATCGTAGAGTTTTCGGTAACCATGCATCACCTACACAGATTTCTCAAGTCAGATCATACCATACTCGACATAGGCGCCGGTACCGGACGCTACACATCGGCATTAATGGCTGAAGGCTACTGCGTGAAAGCCATTGAACTGGTAAAACACAACATCGACGTGTTCTTAAAGCGCGAACCCACAGCCGATGTGCTCCAAGCCGACGCACGCAACCTTCCGTCCATACCAACAGCCAGCGCTGACATCACGCTCCTGCTCGGTCCCCTATACCACCTGATAGGCGACGAAGAAAAGCTCAAGGCGCTTAGCGAGGCCAAACGCGTAACTAAGCCCGGCGGACTCATATTCGTGGCTTACCTCATGAACGAGTACAGCATCCTCACCTACTGCTTTGCCGAGGAGAGAATAGGCAAACTGATGGAGCGTGGCGTAGTCGATGATAAATTCCATATTCAAGCCAAAGCCGATGAGCTGTACGATTATGTACGCACCGACGACATTAACCGTCTGAACAAGAAAGCAGGACTGCAACGCGTAACCATATTTTCACCCGACGGCGCAGCCGACTATATGCGCACAAGACTCAACCAGATGAGCGAAGACACCTTCACGCGGTTCATAGAATATCAGAAGTACATATCCGAGCGGCAGGACCTCATCGGCAGTGGCAGCCACGTAGTGGACGTGGTAAGAGTGCCTACAGCTCAACAACGCACTGAAAGATAATAAAAAATAGAAATTTCGCAGGAACTGAAGAAGTATACTTTTATAGAATTTTAAAAAAATCGAATATAAAATCTCTTTGGAATCTGCGTGTGGAAAATCACTCACTACTATTGATTGTGAAGCATAAGAATGCAGCTGGAATTGTAGAACTTTCCACAAACTACTCCTGGAATGGAAGTAAAGAGCACCTTACAGTGAACACAAGCAAGGGTATCTTCGAATTAGACCAAATAGAAAAACTCAAATGGGAAAGCAAGCCGAAAAGCATAGCAGGAGTGCCATTAGAAAAGATTTTCCATCAGCAAACAATCGAGAAAAACTTAGTTGAGCGCAACAACATCGTTCCCACACTGCAAAACAATCAAATCTATACTCAAGGATACTTTGACGCAATCAAAAACTTTATTGATCGAGTAGAAAACAAATATGACGCCGAAATAACCACAATAGAAAATATTATTTATAACACTACCAGCAAAAAAGGTGTTAACGTTTGCAACGTGAAAGAGAGAAAAGGTCGACCAGATCGCACCCTCAAGCGCGCAAAAGCCCGCGCGCGCTATCGCAACGAACGATGGGGCTGTAAATAAAAATAAAACTATGGCAAAAGTAGACAAAAAAAATGAGAGCGCAAAAAGCGCTGAAGTATCAAAAGACGTGCGAGCAACAATTTGCGAAGAAGCGATGAGGCGTGAAGCTGGCAAAAGAGCTGCCACACCAACCACCACCGCCAACTCGAAACTTACAGAATATTAGACCACATACGCCAACATCAACCCCAAAAAGCGACAGTACTCAACTATATCGAAATTCTATGAAATCATACAAAAACGTCAGCACTTACATTCGCAAGTAAAAGACATATCCACTACACATTGTACCCAAGTAAACTATAAACATTGTAATTTGTGTGTTTTTTTATAACTTTGAGAAGAAAATGTTAAAATAATTATTCATAAAAATGGAAAATAAAAAAATCACCTTCTTTTTTGGTGCAATTGGTTGCTTACTTATTGGTGTTATATTGGTTTTATGCACCATTATATACTTTACACTTAATAAAAAAGATAGCGTAGATAAGCAGCCCAATATGCAAGTATCTGTTAATATACCAGCAGGTACTGCTTCTAACAAAACAGAGAAAAAAGAAAACACCAATGAAGTTAAAAGTAAAGCGAAAAATACTAAAGAAGATGTCTCTAATCAGACAGAAATGGTAAAAGGTATAATTTCTGACCGTGATGGATATACTAATGTCCGACATGAACCCTCAATAAAAGCAGGCGTTGTAAACATTCTATGGGACGGAGAGACCATATATATTGAAAAATTGTACGATAGTAACTGGTATGCTGTTTATGACCTTGACAAAAGTTTCTTAGGGTATGTACATAAATCAAGAGTAAAGCTCATAAAAAGATAGCAAATACCATCAACACACATTATTAAATTAACGGCAATAGAGACAATCAAAGACAGATTTTCCCTGCAAAGCGCATGCGCCAAAGCTAAGAAATTGACCACCATTGACTCTATTGTCGTAAATTTAAAAGTTATGGCGTCAGCATGAGACACCGCATATCATCCATAAAATTATAGCACAGTAGAATGGACGTGGATTGATTACAGTAGGAACGAAGCCTCGTCCCTACCATAATACCCCCATAATGCCACATTCCTTAATATTGGCGAGATCCGTGTAATGAGAAAGGGAAGTGAAAGATGGGAACAACTATCAAACATTACATGTTCTGTGGGGGCGGTGTGAAGCGTGCGAGGCACGGCCTGCGCCATCTAAATCAAGCATTCATAATCTGCGGGGGCGGTGTGGGGCGCCGCGCCGCATTCCAAGTCCGCTGTTTCCTGGGTGAACGGTTGGGAAGGCGTGGGGATTGTGCTGTGGAGTGGGCACAAAAAAAAGGAGAGCG
>DLLC01000032.1 GCA_002476625.1 Porphyromonadaceae bacterium UBA7572
TGTTGAACCCGCTCACGTCGAGGGCGGTGAGGGCTTTACAGCCGCTGAACAAATCCTTCATGCTGGTCACGTTCTGCGTATCGAAGCCGCTCACGTCAAGAGAGGAAATCTTCGCACATTTGTAGAACATATACGCCATATTCGTTGCCACAGGTGTGCTGAACTTCGACACGTCGAGGGCTGTAAGACTTGAGCAGCCATAAAACATTCGGGAAAAGTCCTTCACATTGCGTGTGGCGAACTTCGACAGATCAAGGGATTTGAGATTATTGCACCCCTCAAACATCGACGACATATCCGTCACGTTGTCCGTGCTGAAAGTGGAAAGGTTCAGGCTGACAAGATTCGAGCAATTGCTAAACATGCGTTTCATGCTGGTCACTTGTTCCGTGTAAAAATAATTGAATCCTTCTATGCTCTGCAAGTTGCTTGCTCCCCAAAACCAATAGCTACAGTCGGTGGGGCGAGCCTTGTCGAAACTGGAGTCAAACACCACCTTCTTGATCCTTGTCTTCTGAGAGGTCCACCTTGGCAACATCGTTCCGTTGTCGTCAATGTGGTCCAGACCATAGGCCTCGTCGGGTTTTTCACCATAGCTAAAAGTGAGGGTACCATCTGCGCCAAGCACCGCGTAAGGCTCTGCCGATTGAGCCAGTGCCTCTCCGCTGAACGTAAGCACGCACACCACAGCCAGCACCACAGCCGTTACGGACAATTTCAATCTAATAAAATACGATTTTGCAGTCATAGAATAATTTGTTTTATTAATTATTAATAGTGATTAGAAGATATTCGCGCTATATCGTGTAGCAAAAATAACACAACCCTTCCACTAAGAGGTGTAGCATTTTACAAAAATGTGTAGCCTTCACACAAAACAGGTGTAGCCTTCGTGTGAAGGCTACACCTGCTATTTTAAAAAGATAGAAATTTATGCTTCTGGCTCTTCGATGGGCTCGCCACGCATAGCGGCTGAAATCTTTGCCTCAAGTTCTTCGGCGAGTTCTGGATTGTCGGCAATGAGCTGCTTTGCCGTGTCGCGGCCCTGGAATTTGGTGCCCTCATAGGAGAACCACGCGCCGCTCTTCTTGATGATGCCAAACTGCACGCCAAGGTCCACGATTTCGCCCACCTTGCTGATGCCCTGGCCAAAAAGTATCTCGAACTCCGCCTTGCGGAATGGCGGTGCCACCTTGTTTTTCACCACCTTCACACGGGTGAGGTTGCCGTTCACCTGGTCACCGTCCTTGATTTGGCCTATGCGGCGAATGTCGATACGCACGCTGGCATAGAACTTCAAGGCGTTGCCACCGGTGGTGGTCTCAGGGTTGCCAAACATCACGCCAAGTTTTTCACGAAGCTGATTGATGAATATGCAGGTGGTATTGGTCTTGCTGATGGTGGCGGTGAGCTTGCGCAGCGCCTGCGACATCAGACGAGCCTGAAGTCCCATCTTGCTGTCGCCCATCTCGCCTTCAATCTCCGCCTTTGGCGTGAGGGCTGCCACTGAGTCGATAACGATGATATCGATGGCCGACGAGCGAATCAGCATATCGGCAATTTCCAGCGCCTGCTCGCCATTGTCGGGCTGAGAGATGAGCAGGCTGTTCACGTCCACCCCAAGCTGCTCGGCATAGAAGCGGTCGAATGCGTGCTCGGCATCGATAATGGCGGCTATGCCACCCATCTTCTGCGCCTCGGCAATGGCATGGATGGCCAGAGTGGTCTTACCCGACGACTCCGGACCGTAGATTTCTATAATTCTGCCCCGCGGGTATCCGCCCACGCCAAGGGCATAGTCCAGGCCGATAGACCCCGTGGGAATCACATCTATGTTCTCGATGTGCTCATCACCGAGCTTCATGATGGAGCCGCGGCCGTAGGTCTTGTCTATTTTGTCCATTGTCAGCTGGAGAGCCTTCAACTTTTCTGGCGACAGCTGCTTGCCTTCTGCTGCGCCTCCTGTCATTGTCTTTGTGTCTTCTGCCATAATTATATCTTTATGTTTTTGTTGTTGATTCTTTATTATGTTTCCTTTTACACAATGCAAAGATAGCACATCGATTGTGCCATTTTTTCGCCCAAGTGCAAAAACTTGTGTTAAATAATCTTTATGTCAATGCCAATTTCGCTTCTGACACCGCTCAAAACTGGAAGTAGATAAACGGCTGCACATCGCTGGTCTTCACTTGGCAAATGATGAATACCACTCCTGTGAGCAGCAACACATACACCAGCAGGTGGCACTTCGACAGATACGCCACAATGCGGTTTTGCCAGCGGTCGGGCATCCAGTGTGTGACATAGCCCAGCGTGATAAGCGCAAACACCCACGCATAGCCGCACAGGCACTGCACAAACACCTCGGGGTGAAACTTGGTGAAAATCTGCCGCAGCATATCTGCCACGCCCTGAAGATTGGCGTTGCGAAACACTATGAACGACAGCATCACGAATGTGAAGGTGCTCAGCACCGCGAAAAAGCGCTTCACCCCATGGCTGTGATAGTGGCGCGGGTGATGAAGCACCTGCAAGCGCCACACTCTGTGAATCATCTGTGCTGTGCCGAACATGGCTCCCCACAGCACAAAATTCCAGCTTGCGCCATGCCACAGTCCCGCCAGCAGCATCGTGAGAATTAAGTTGAAACCCGTGCGCACGCTCCCCATCCTGCTGCCGCCAAGGGGAATATACACATAATCGCGGATCCACGAAGAGAGGGATATGTGCCAGCGTCGCCAAAAGTCGTTCACGCTGTCGGCCTTGAACGGGGCGTTGAAATTGGCAGGAAACCGGAAGCCTAACAGCAGCGCCAAGCCTATGGCCATGTCGCTGTAGCCACTGAAATCGCAGTAGAGCTGCATAGCGTAACCCACAACGCCAAGAAGGTTTTCCACGCCTGTGTAGCGAAGAGGGTTTTCAAACACCCTGTCCACGAAATTAATGCTGATATAGTCGCTGATCACCGCCTTTTTAAACAAGCCGATAATCACAAGATACACGCCCATAGCCACCATACGGTTGGTGATGACGAGCGGCTTGCGGATTTGTGGCGCGAAATCGCGGGCACGCACAATGGGGCCTGCCACGAGCTGCGGAAAGAACGACACATAGAATGCGTAGTCGAGCAGGGAGTCGAGCAGGGAGTCGAGCGGGCGCAAATCGCCCCTGTACACGTCGATCGTGTAGCTCAAGCTCTGGAAGGTGAAGAAGCTGATGCCCACGGGCAGGAAGATGTCCCACGGCTGGAAATTGCTGCCCACTATCAGCGCAAAGTTTGCCCCGAAGAAGTTGGCATATTTGAAGTAGGCTAAAAAGCCAAGATCTATCAGCAGGCTCAGTGCCAAAAGCGCCCTTCTGGTGCCCCTCCCTTGCGAGAGGTCATCGGCATAGATGCTCCTGTTCTGGGCTATGGCGCGCGCTATCAGGAAGTCGCTCATAGTGACCACCGCCAGCAATAAGAAGTACACGCCGCTGCTCTTGTAATAGAAGTAGTAGGAAAAGACCGTCACAAACAGTATTCTGGGAGTGGGTGTGCGCCGCAAAAGATAGTAAACGAGTGTGACACCCACGAAAAGCACCAAGAACAAGCCACTGCTGAATATGATGGGGCTTTGCGGATTGTAGGTGAGTTGGTTTACTATATTGCTGAATATCTGATCCATACCTTTTAATAGCCCTCGGCTTTTTTACGTTGATAATTTTTATAACCGGCAATCACCGACTGGGCAAACGCCTTCGCCACCACCTCGCCGCCACGGCGGTTGAGGTGAGTGTAGTCTTTTTCGGCAAGATGACGCTCCACCATCTTCACCACGCTGTTTCTGCCACCCATCATGTTATAGAGGTTTACAAACCCCACTTCCATGTCGGCAGCCATTTTTTCCTGGTGCCGGACAAGGGTTGGCACCACTGCCATCGTCTGCACCACGCCTGTGGAGGCATTACGGCTCGCCATATCCGACGCGCTCACCACCAGCACGGCACTGTGGGGATACAGCCTCTTGACATACGCTATGCTTTTCTTCATTTCCGACACATAGGCGGAGCATACTTTCTCGCCGCTCGCCTGCGATATGGCGTTCAGCCCGAAATGCACCACCACCAAATCGTAGGGATGCTCACGCGCAAATTCTTCAGACAGGCGTTTCGACATCTGCGCAAGCGTCAGGCCCGAACTGCCGCGCATGCCAAAGTTGTCAACCACAATGCCATGGGCGTTTTCGAGACTGACGCCAAACATTTTAGCCCTACCACTGACCGACATGGAGAATTTCCGGCTGTTCTGAGCGGTAAACGACGCCGACTGTATCGACTTCGAGCCTTTCCAGTGCACCGTCTTGCCCGCTGCACTGACAGATGCTCCCGCCTCGGTATAGCCCCAGGCTGTGACGCGGCTCCAAGTGCCGCTGAAGCCGCCGGCTATCGCCGACACGGTCATTGACGCGGAGCCATTCACTTCGCAATAGCCTTGTGGCAGAATATACTCGCCCATACTGAGTGATTTGGGTTTCATGATGTGGCGTGGCTCAAAGCCACTGCTCACCAGTGAGGCTGCATAAGTGCCTTCATCGAAATAGGTGCGGCAGCGCATCCAGCCCAGACCACCGTCGCCAAAGCGCTCTTGAAGACTGCGGCGGAGGTCTAAAAGCATAATGTCGCCCTCCACAAACGAGTCGCTCAAATAGGCGATGCGCACGGGTCTATTCATCTTGCCCGCCTGCGCCAGTGCAGCATAGAACCGGTCCATACCGCTGCCATTCTCAGTGCCGAAGTCCAATATTGGCTCCACGCCCTTAGGCCAAGAGTATTCCCATGCGCCCTTTTCCGTATTCTTTACAGCGTGGGCTAAAGTGTCGGGGGCTTTCCCTGCCACAGTGTCGTCGGGAAGGGTGTTTCGCGGATCAATGTCGGCGAGCAAATCCACCTTGCGCAATGGAGTGTCGCCTACCTTTATTTCAGGGAGATAATACAGTAGGAGCAAGGCCACCATCGTCAGCCCCGCCACCACATACACCTTGGCGGGGTTGCTCATTCTTTGCGGCCCCTCCTGTGGCGTGGCTGGCTTCGTGCCGCCATATTATTGTTGCTAATAATGCTACTTCTGGTAATTTTCATAGTTGCAAGTGCAAATTTAGCATTTTTATTGAATGAAATTGCCTTATTTCAGCCAAATATCTACCGCTTCTACAAAAAGGATACACTTTATTCCGCTTAAATGTGGGAAAATAGCTAATTTTGCTGAGTAAATCACACTCTATTAATATGCAAAGAAGCGACTTTGAAATTATGGCTCCTGTGGGGTCGTGGGAATCACTTACCGCCGCATGGCAAGGCGGAGCCGACGCCATATATTTTGGAATTGAGAACCTGAATATGCGCAGCCGGTCAAGCGTGAACTTCTCGCTCGACGACCTGCACACCATAGCGGCCTGGTGCCAGGAGCACCACATGAAAAGCTACCTCACCGTCAACACTATCATCTACGAAGAAGACATTGAATATATGCACAGCATCGTAGATGCCGCCAAGAAAGCCAACGTGACGGCCATCATCGCCAGCGACATGGCCACTATCATGTATGCGCGCTCTATCGATGTGGAAGTGCACATCTCCACGCAAGTGAACGTGAGCAACAGCGAGGCCATGCGATATTATGCGCAGTGGGCCGATGTGGAGGTGCTGGCGCGCGAGCTCAACATGAAGCAAGTGAAAGCCGTGCACGACGCTATCGTGAGAAACGATGTGCGCGGACCGCACGGGCAGCAGGTGCGCATCGAGATGTTCTGCCACGGCGCGCTGTGCATGGCCGTGAGCGGCAAGTGCTATATGAGCCTGCACGAAACGGGCGCAAGCGCCAACCGGGGCGCATGCCGGCAAATTTGCCGCCGTGGCTACATTGTCACCGACCGTGACACGGGCGAGGAACTGGCTATCGAGAACAAATACATCATGAGCCCGAAGGACTTGAAGACGATCCACTTCCTCAACAAGATGATCGACGCGGGTGTGAGCGTGTTTAAGATTGAGGGGCGCGCCCGTGGGCCGGAATATGTGCGCACCGTAGTGGAATGCTACAACGAGGCCATCAATTCCATCATCGATGGCTCTTACAGTGAAGAAAAAATAGCCGACTGGGACGAGCGGCTCGCCAAGGTGTTCAACCGTGGGTTCTGGAACGGCTACTACCTGGGGCAGCGACTGGGCGAGTGGACCTCAAAATACGGCTCCAGCGCCACACGCGTGAAGGTGTACGCCGCCAAGGGCATTCGGTATTTCACAAAGCTGGGGGTGGCTGAATTCCAGATGGAGGCTGGAGAGCTACGTGTGGGCGATGAAATCTTCATCATTGGCCCCACCACCGGTGCAGTGCCCATGACGGTGAAAGAGATCCGTGTGGATTTGAAGCCTGTGGAGGCCACGAAGAAGGGCGAGCGGTTCTCAATCAAGACCGACACAAAAATCCGCCCCAGCGACAAGCTGTTTGTGTGCCGCGAGGTGGAGCGCCCACAGCAATAGCGCGTAGCCGCACACACAAGCACACCTATCTCTATTTATTATAGAAGTAGCCCCCGAACTCACAGTTCGGGGGCTACTCGTTATATTAATCAGCTCAAAAAGAACGCGCTTACATCTTCATCTTTGATGCTTTTCCACCTTTCTTCACGATATAAATGCCGCCTTTCTGTGGGTTGGCCACGCGAATGCCTTGCAGATTGTAGTATTCTGCCTTTGCGTTGTCGTCGCTCGCCACGGTGCCAATCGACGATGCCACTTGGAATTGAATAACGGCAGACTGGTTGATGGTCTGTCCGTCGCCGTCGGTCCACTCGTAGCCAAACTCACTTGTGGCATTCTTCCCGAACAGCGGCTTTTTAATGGTGATGACGCCATCCACCATCTTGTCGATCTTTGAAGCAAACGATGCAGACGCCTTCAGGTCGGATTTCGAAACGCCATCAGCCACATAGATGCCGGCATCGTTGCCAATATAGAAGTTGATGGTCTCGCCGCTGTGCACGGCTTTGAAACCAGCGTACTGTGGCTGGGCAACCACGATGTCGGGGTCAGAGGCGTCGATGCGCACATAAGCTGGCGCGCCGTCGAGGTTCTTTGAAGCCAATGGGCATCCTGTGGCAGAATAAGGGTTCACCAGGCGGTAAAGTCCGGCCGTGGTGGTGCTTTCCTCCACTTCCACGTCCCAAGTATAGTCGTCGGCGTTCGAAGTGAAGCCTGGCGAGAGGAAGCCATCGGTGAACGAAGCCTTACCTGCCGATTTCCACTGCTCCACAGGCTGCTCTGATGGAAGGGTGATGACGGTGTTGTATTCACCCTGCCAGTTGTAGCCATAGCTGGCGCCTTTAGCGGCCTTGCCGAAGCGTGGCGACACGATGGTCAGCACACCGTCTTTCAGTGTGGAATTGAAGTGATATTGAATGATTTCCGACTCGCTGTAGCCTTCCTCTTCATTGAAGTAGCAGCCAGCGTTGCCAATATAGAACGGGTCGGAGAAGTTGGTGCGTGTCTTGTCCACATTCACAAAGCCCGACACTTGCGGCTCCACTTTCACGAAGTCTGGGTTTGAAGCGTCAATCACGATATCGTGCGCCTCCTTGTTCTCGTTCTTGTCGAGGAATGGGAACGACGACGAGGTCCAAGGGCTTGCAAGCTTATATACATGCGCTGTGGTGGCGCTCTCATATACTTCCACGCTGAAAGCGTAATCAGTGGGGTTCAGTTCCTCACCTTTGGTGGGAGCCAAGCCTGGCACCACCCAGCCGTCAACCATAGTGCCTTTGCCGAGATACTTCCACGAGGTTTCGGCGCCACCTTTGCGGGCCGACACTTTGTTCATGCCTTGTGCGGAAGCCTGTGCAGAAAGACAAAGGCAAAGCCCCAAAGACATCAAAATTGTAGTAAATTTTTGCATTTCTGTTTGTTTTTAGAATTTTAGCCTACAAAATTAACACTTTAAGCGCACTAATACAAAAAATCAGGATTTACAGCGTTGGCTTTTCTATCGAGTTTTCATATTTTTGCAACGTAATGAACACCTAAAAGACCATATCACAGATGAACGATGACAAATACATAGTGGGCATCGGGGAGGTGCTGTTCGACTGCCTGCCCAGTGGCAGGCAATTAGGGGGCGCACCAGCCAACTTCGCTTACCATGCCTCTCAGTTTGGACTAAACAGTATGGTGATTTCCGCAGTTGGGCACGACGCTCTCGGCAACGAGGCTCGACATGCGCTCACAGAAAAGGGACTCAATTTCCTTATCGAGGAAGTGCCATATTCCACAGGCACTGTGCAGGTGAAAGTTTCTGCCGACGGCACACCCAGCTACGACATTCGCCCCGACGTGGCGTTCGACCACATTCCCTTCACGTCCGAAATCGAGCATATCGCTCACCACACACAGTGCGTGTGCTTTGGCTCGCTGGCACAGCGCTCAGAAGTTTCGAGCCACACCATACAGCGTTTTCTACAGTCCACACCCGCTACGGCGCTGAAAGTGTTCGACATCAACCTGCGTCAGAGCTGGTACACGCGCGATGTGGTGGAGCTATCGCTCCACGCTTGCAACATCCTCAAAGCCAACGAGGATGAAGTCTGCATTTTGGAAAAGATGCTGAACATTCCTGCAGCGCCACCGTCATTTAAGCCAGCACTACTCAAAAATCACGCTTACACCTGCCGTGAACTGATGCACCGCTACCTCATTCCTATGCTCATTCTCACCTGTGGAGAAGATGGCGCCTACGTGCTCGACGGCAGGAGCACACTGCACATTCCCGCCCCGAAAACGAAGGTTGCTGACACCGTGGGCGCCGGCGACTCGTTCACCGGGGCTTTTTGCGCGGCTCTCGTGTCAGGCAGCTCTACAATCGAAGCCCATCAGCTCGCCACCGAAGTGTCGGCGTATGTATGCGCCCAGCCAGGAGCTATGCCCCCGTTGCCTACCCATCTGACACAAAAAATCAGAAAAACACGCAATTAATTGGTTTTCTACTATTAGGCACTCACTTTTAGTCAGCTCCTCCCTAAAAAAACACGCAATTGCCTTAACGCTTGGCTGGCACTTTCACTTGGTCGATGGCGGTGCCGTGCCTATTGTAGAGCGTGAGCGTCAAGACTTCTGGGGTGGCGTCAAGGTGTATGGCACTCACCGTTGGCGGTCCTTCTGTCCATATTTTCTTAATCAAGTCGCGGTTAAGCGTCCATTCACGCGTGGCTTGTCCTCGCTCGTTGTCGCTCGAGGCCGTCTGCACATACACCGTGCCTTTCGTGCCATCCGTAGTCTTGTCTTGATAAAGCGCATCGGTGCGCACATATATGTGATTATTGCCTGCGAGCGCAAGGTCCACGCCGAATTCATCGAACAATTTTGCCCATCGCGCGTATTGCGAGGTTTTGCCGTCGTTGCCGTAAAACCACTGGTAATGCTCGCACACTATCACATAGCGAGCCTTGCCACGCTCCGCCGCCATCACCCTCCGGAACCATTCTTGCGCCTGCGCCAGTCCTTCGTCGGTACGCATTGCCTCGCTGTCGAGCATCACAAACAGCGCATCGCCATAGTGGAAAAAGTAGCTCACTCCCTCCTCTCCGGCATATCCATTTTGCGGATAGTGATTGGCGAAGCGGAAATACTGGTTGGTGCATTTGGCGTATTTCCGGCTCATAAAGTCATGGTTGCCAATCACGCCGGCCCACATATATTTGCGAAACACGGGAGCCTCATACATCGTTTTCCAGAATGAGTAGCTACCTCCCCACGCAGTCACATCGCCAAGATGCAGCACCCAGTCGAGCGAGGGGTCTTTACGGCATATCGTGTCGATCATCGCCATGGCAGACTGGAGCCTGCCTGGCAGGGGTGTGTAGTGGTGAAAGTCGGATATCACACACGCACTCCAGCATTTTGCCCCCGCAGTACGGAAGTGGTAGGCGGAGCTACGCACATTGTCGGCCACCACGCGATACATATATTCTGTGTCGGGCTTGAGCTTTTTGAGGGTCACGCCGCATTTGACGAACGTCCACCGTTCACACACGTCCTCGTTCAGTGGCGTTTTGCTAAAAATGCTGTCGAAGACGGTGCACAGGCTCTGCTCCACTTTCTTGGCACGGCGCGTATTGCGCCACTGCCTGTCGGTGGCCTCTGTGTATTCCACAAGTGTCTGTTTGGTGTCGGTGGTGGTGGCCCAGCTCACATTCATGGCCACCGAGGCATTTTCTGCGGGACATGTCTCCACGCTGAAAATGCGTTGGCCTAAGGTTGCTGAGGCTGTGAGAATCAGTGCAAGCAGGACGTTAATTCGGTTCATGCGGATGGAAAATTTTATGAGGTTTGTCAATACATTTTGAATTCTTCCCAAAGATAGGGAAAAACTCCCATATTTCAAAAGTGCCAATCATCCATTCCCGTTTCGCGAAATCGGAAGACACAATCCGCAAATATACATTTGGCGGAATTAACGAAAATTTATTATCTTTGTGATGCTAACTAATCCTTCATGCTTAGCATCTTTGGCTGTCAGGCTAATTTATGCCACCAGTGGCGGTAACGGCTTTTATATTTTATAGGAGAAAATAGTCAAATGCAGATTCCTCACAATATCGGATACGATCTCATCACCGGCGCACGCTTCGCTGGAGCCATCACTATGCTCTTACTATCGGGAATTCTCGTGTGTGTGAACCGAGGCAAAAGCCAGCTCAGCGTTTACAACAAGTCGCGTTGGCTGATTTTTACGGGCTGTGCCATGCTGTGTGTACACAACTTTCTACAATTTTTCGGGCATTTTCGCGAGCAAAGCACCACCCTGTCGTGGTGCATCACGGTCATGTTTCTCACGATCGTCATCCCCTCCATATTTTTAGGCAACCTCAACCTCCTGCGGGCTGGACACGAAATGAAAGCAATCATCAGGCGAGCAATGCTGTTTGTGGTCCTTTGTGGGGGTGTATTCGCATATGGGTTGGCGTCAGGAACGCTTGTCAACGATGAAAACCCTTTCATATCCTCCACGTTTGTCATTTCCATCGGGCTGTTTCTGGAGATCCTCAAAATGTCAAGAGCGCTGCACCGCGACCTAAAAAAAGCTTGCGCAAGCCTCACCGATGAAGAATTACAGAGACGGCATCAGGCGCTACGCCACACTGCCAAGGCTATGAACGTGGCACTGATGTTCTCGCTTATCACCCCATGGCTTGGGCTTACCTCCACACTGTGGCTGTATGCCATATTAGGAACAGTTATATTGATGGTGTTTTTATGGATTGTGGTGGAGTTTTGCCTATATGGCTACGACATGGCGGAAATGATTGAGGTGAACGACGAGATACAGGAGGCGCAGCTCATCGAGGAAGGCAGCCACAACATATACGTATCCGGAGATGTGGCCAAGCGCATCGAGGCGTGGGTGGCGGATAAGCACTTCACCGACCCCAGCCTCACCATAGGTGTGGCATTGTCGCAAATGGGAATCTCCGCGCCGGCGCTCAACATATACCTCAGCAACAACACCACCGCCTCCAGTTTCCGCAAATGGCTGCCACAACTGCGCATCGAGGAGGCCAAACGACTGATGAAGCTCCACCCCGACCACACGCTGCAAGCCATAGCAGAAGCAAGCGGATATGCCAACCATCCCAATTTCACACGAGCATTCAAAACGCAAGAGGGCATCTCCCCCACTGAATGGAGCGCAAAAATAGACAAGCAGGGCAAAACATAAATAAACTAATATATGTCAGCGGTTTAAGTGAATGCCTTATCATCATTCCGTGGTTAATGACAAGCGATTTTCTCGTTGATGATAAGAGAAAGGCTGCTGATGACAACGCCATTAGTTTAAAAATCCAATAATTTAGCGTCCGATAGTCGCAAGAGGGCTCCACAGGAGTCCATCACCATGCGCCTATCGAGGAACTAAACCTTGATTCCTATAAGGAGCACTCGGCCACACCCTCGAGAAAGGGCATCGGCACGAGTGCTTCACTTTTTTCACCCCCATGTTCCACCCAAGGCAGGGTGTATGATGGCTGTAGGGACGCGATATTTCGCACGCTTTCATACTTGTTGCGCGTCCGCCCCCTCGAATGCCCACACCTCGTCCGTGCGTCCGAGAGCCATGTTTTAGAATTTTCATGTGTGCACGGGCCGAGAGCGACCACTCCCCTCGCCTAACGCAAAAAGTGCCCCCGGCAGTAATTGCCGGGAGCACTTGCATATACATTCTCGCCTGGTCGCCTAATCAACGAGGCGACCTAATGACGATTATCACTTCATCACCTTCTTTGACGACACTGTGCCATCGGTGTAGGTGGTCACTGCGATAGTCACGCCTTCGGCAGGTTGCGAAACTTCACGGCCAGCAAGGTCGAAATAGCGAACGCTCTTCACTGCCTTTGCCACATCTATATCGGCCACGCTTGTCGGCTCTTTGTAAGCCACGCTCACAAGTTCAGAATCATCGCTTTGGAGCACTGACACCTCACCGTTAACCACAGTCAAAACATAAGCGCATACCGAATAACGGTAGCTTACGCCATCGGTGAAAGGGAAATCGAATGCGTGGCTAAAATGATTTTCCGCATCTGCCACGTAAATCAAACTAATCACCTCGTCGCCCTTCTTTTTGTCTTGGATAATTTCAATATTGTCGATCCATGCACGGTCGGTGGTGCTGGGGAAGCTAAACTCCACAAAAGTGTCGGCATTGCCTTTTGTAAAGGTAAGCGTATAGTCGTTCAAGCCTTCCAAAAGAGTCACTTTCTGGCTTTCCAACAAAGTCTCATCATTATACACATTCACGGTGATCTCATCGCCTGCCACATACACGCCACTCTTTGTGGCACCCATGCGCACTTTCACCGTAAACTTGCCTCCGTTGCTCGAAAGATCCTTGCTTGGAGAAAGCAACGTGGCGGGTGAAGTGGAAGAGAATGGTGCCAAACCGAGAAGCCCCTCTGCATAGAGATGTGCATAGGCATACCAGCCACTCTCGTTGGTGTACTTGTCGAGGTATTCACTAAGCGATGGGTAAACTGGAGCTGACACGGTGCCTTCCTTCAGTGCGGAGAAGTCTTCAGCCGCCACAGTCACGGTCTTGTCTTCCTTCATCGTTTCCACCTTATAGACACTCACCTCATAGCCTTCAGCATCGGCCACGCCATTCCAGTTGGCGGTAAAGCCGTTGGCAGTAACTTCGCTTGCGGGCAACGCCTCTGGCACATCAAGCTTTGAAATCACCTTCACCACCTCAATTTCATTAGAGTTTTCAGATGTGGCTGTGCCATTGGTGGCGCGCACCACAAAGTAGTAGCGCTTCGACGCATCAAGGCCGGTCACCTTATAAGAAGAGGTGTAGCCGCCCGACACAAGCTGGTTCTGCAACGCATACACAGGGTCCCCATTATCGTCCTTAGTATACACATCAAGGTAATAGCCAGTGGAGCCAGATATATAGTCCCACTTGGCAGTGAAAGATGTGCCGTCGGCCTGAGTGGGTTGTTTGGCCACAGGCGCGGGATAGAAGGCCTCGCTCTGCTCCACTTTCAGGTCGTCAACGAGAATGCCGCTCGCCGCCATCGACGCGGTGATTTTCAGATAAGTGGTGCTGACTGTGCTGGCGCCATTCACCACATAGCTCACTTCGTGCCAATTGTTATCGAAAACGTAGTCGGTCACCTTGTTGCTGTAATTCACGGCGATGGTAAACATTGCGCCACTCTCGTCGTAAGAGCGCACACGCATCGAAATCTTGATGATGCCTTTGTTGGCCTTCATGTCGTAGCGTGCAGTCTGCAAGTTGCCGCCGTCGCCTATTTTGAGCATACCGCCGGCCTCATACACATATCGACCGCTCCAGCCCGTGAGGGTGGTGCTCAACTTGTTGGTCACACCGCTTGAAATGTCGGTGGTGGAGGGCTCTGCCTCGCTGCCCTCGGTGAATGCGGCGAATGATTCGTCAAACACGGTGGTCACATCCTGTGCCGCCACGCTCTGAGCCGTCATCAGCATAACTGCCGCAAACATCAAATTAAAAATTTTCCTCATGTGAAAAGATAGCTAAATTAATAAAGAGATTATATATATAAGTTCAAAATCGCAAAAACCAACCTCATACTTGAATTCTCCACTCGCTATCGCTATATATAAAACAGTGGAGGCGTGTTACTAAAAAAGGAGCCACGGTGTGTGACTCCTTCACTTTTTGCGCTTCAAGATGGACTTGAACCAACGACCCCCTGATTAACAGTCAGGTGCTCTAACCAACTGAGCTATTGAAGCAAATGGAATATTAGGTTTTAAGTCCATATCCCTGGACTATGCGCTTCAAGATGGACTTGAACCAACGACCCCCTGATTAACAGTCAGGTGCTCTAACCAACTGAGCTATTGAAGCAGTTGCAAAACCCAGAAAACCGGTCTCTCCGAGAATTGCGTTGCAAAAGTAGTCGCATTTTTTGACATATGCAATATTTTCGAGGAAAAACTTATCAAAAAAACTGATTTTACACTTTTTTCAGCACCCACACACCCCATATTTCACCAATAAGTAGTACTTTAGCAGAATAAATCAACATCTACGAATGACGAAAAGGAAATTTAGAAATCTGGCTTTAGCCACGGCAGTGGCGGCGATTTTTGCTCCCGCCGCTTTCAGCGAGCAGAAAGGCGGCAACGATGCCGCAAGCGCACTCAACGATGCCGCGGTAATCCGCAATCTTGATATCTTCAACTCTCTATACAAGGAGCTGAACACTTTCTACGTGGACACGCTCAATGCCAAAAAGCACATCGAAACGGCCATCAATGCCATGCTCGATGAAATAGACCCCTACACCGAATACATTTCCGACGACGCACAAGACGACTTCATGGTCATCAGCACAGGCGAATATGGCGGCATAGGCTCTTACATTATGGAGCGGAAGACTGGCGGGGTGTACATATCGGGTCCTTACGCAGGAAGTCCCGCGGCTCGGGCAGGGCTGAAAAGCGGCGACCAGATTATCATGATTGATGGCGACAGCGTGGCTGGCTGGAAGAGCGACAAGGTGAGCAAACGGCTGAAAGGGCAGGCCAACACTCAAATCAAACTGACCATAAAACGCCCCTACACGCCCGACAGCATTCGCACGTTCACCTTCAACCGAGAGAAAATCAAGCTCAACCCCGTCACTTACTACGGCGTGACGAAAGACGGAATGGGCTACATAGCGCTCAACACCTACAACGAGCATTCCGCCGAGGGAGTGAAGAAGGCGCTACTCGAGTTCAAGGCCAATCCTGCCGTGAAGGGCGTGGTGCTCGACCTCTGCGGCAATGGCGGTGGACTGGTGGACGAGGCTATCAAGATTCTCGGCTTCTTCCTCCCCAAAGGCACCGAGGTGCTCACCACCAAAGGACGCGCCACCAAAGATTTCCGTGTCTACAAAACTTCAGAGCAGCCCATCATGCCCGACATGCCACTGGCCGTGCTTATCGACGGCGGCTCGGCTTCGGCAAGCGAAATCACCGCTGGCGCGCTTCAAGATCTCGACAGGGCTGTGATTGTGGGCGGGCGCTCGTTTGGCAAGGGGCTGGTGCAGACCACGAGACCACTGCCCTTCAACAGCCTGCTCAAACTCACCATAGCTAAATACTACATTCCAAGCGGACGACTCATTCAGGAAATCGACTATAGTCAGCGCAACCCCGACGGCACATTTAAGCATAAGCCCGACAGCCTGTGCAACGTGTTCCACACGGCACACGGGCGCGAAGTGCGCGACGGCGGTGGCATCACCCCCGACATCAAGGTCACTTTCCCTGAGGCAAACCGGCTGGTGTACAACATCGTGCGCGGCAACTGGGCTTTCGACTATGCCACAAAGTTCGCCTCGGAGCATCCCTCCATTGCCCCCGCGGGTGAATTTGAAATCACAGATGAAATCTATGAGGATTTCAAGAAATTTATCGATCCTAACAAGTTTGAGTACGACAAGGTGTGCGAAAGCGGTCTTTCGCTTCTTCGTAAAACGGCTGAAACCGAGGGCTATATGACCGACTCCGTGAAAACGGAGTTCGACAAGCTGGAAAAGATGCTGAAGCACAACCTGAGCCACGACCTCGACCGAAACAGAGCCCAAATCAGCAGATACCTTGCCAGTGAAATTGTGAAGCGTTACTACTACGAAACAGGCGAATGCGAAAACGAGCTCAAATACCACAAGGCTTTGGAAGCCGCTACGGCAATGATGAAAAAGCCCGGTGAATACGAGCGTATCCTGCATTTGAAAAAGAAGAAGAAGAAATAGATGTTAGAAATTAGAGATTAGAAGCTATAAACGATGTTGAAGATGTTAAGGAAATCATGACGAAAGATGGAGGAGCCTTATCCAGAAGCTGTTGCCCTCTAATTTCTAACTTCTAACTTCTCTACTACAAAGATATGGAAATAAAAGAATTATGCGACATATTCTGCAACAAGGCACGCCTCGCGGCAGTAAAGAAACTGCTCACCGGGGGGCGTAACCATGTTGTGTCGATCGACGGGCTTGCTGGCTCGTCGGCGGCCATGCTGTTTGCCCGACTGCCACAGATCGGCACGCCCTACCTCATTATCGCCAACGACCTCGACGAAGCCGGCTACATCTATAACGACCTTTACCAAATCAACGGTGAAGGCTCCACGCTCATCTTCCCTTCAGGCTACAAGCGCGACATCAAATACGGTCAAATCGACGCGCCAAGCGAAATCCTACGTACCGAGGTGCTCAACCAGTGGTACAGCAATCCCAAGTTGAGATGCGTGGTCACCTACCCAGAGGCGATCGCCGAGAAAGTTGCGGAAAAGCAGGTGGTGGCCGACTCCACCATCACGCTCACCAAAGGAGAGGAAACCGACCTGACAGCCACCGGGGCGAAGCTCCGCGAGTTTGGCTTCGAGATGGTGGACTATGTGTATGAGCCTGGCCAGTACTCTATCCGTGGCTCAATTCTCGATGTGTTCTCGTTCAGCAACGAAATGCCCTATCGAATCGACTTTTTCGGCGATGAAATCGATAGTATTCGCACATTCAATGTAGAGACGCAGCTCAGCGACCAGCGCCTCGACAGCATCTCCATCCTCAACAGCAACACCGAGGCCACCAGCAGCGGAACATCACTCTTGGGCTACATCCAGCCCCAGGCATGGCTCATTTGCCACAGTGCGGAATGGCTGCTCAGCCGAGTGAAGGCAGTAACCGAGGAGAGCCTGTCGTCAAGTGCGATGATTGCCGAGGAATGCGATGCCCACGCTATGGAAAAAATCGTGGATTATGCCGATTTTATCGACGATTTCGCCAGTTTCCGCCGCATAGAGTATCACGCTGCCGAGAGCCAAGGCGCTTGCGATGCGCATTTGGCGTTCGGCTTCACGCCACAGGGCATCTACCACAAGAACTTCGACCTCATCAGCAGTTCGTTTAACGACTTTATAGAGAAAGGCTACAGCATCTACATTCTCAGCGACAGCGAGAAGCAGACCGCCCGCCTTCGCGTGATTTTTGACGACCGCGGCGACTGCATTCCGTTCACCCCCGTGAGCAGCACCATACACGAAGGCTTCGTCGACCCCGAACTGAAGATGTGCGTATTCACCGACCACCAGATTTTCGACCGCTTCCACCGCTACAATCTCAAGAGCGACCGTGCCCGCTCGGGCAAACTGGCCCTTTCGCTCAAAGAGCTGAACCAGATAGAGGTGGGCGACTACATCGTGCACGAAGACCACGGTATCGGAAAGTTTGGCGGACTGGTGCGTACCCGTGCAAACGGCACCCTGCAGGAGATGATCAAACTCATCTACCAGAATGGCGACATCATATTCTGCTCCATTCACGCGCTGCACAAACTCTCGAAATACCGTGGCAAAGAGGGCGTGGAGCCAAAATTGAGCAAACTCGGCGGAGGCGCATGGAATAAAATCAAGAACCGCACCAAGAGCAAACTGAAGGACATTGCGCGCGACCTCATCAAGCTATATGCCAAACGCCGCGAGTCGAAAGGCTTCGCCTTCTCGCCCGACGGCTACTTGCAGCAGCAACTGGAGGCGTCGTTCATCTATGAAGACACGCCCGACCAGTTCAAAGCCACGCAGGCAGTGAAGGCCGACATGGAGCGCGACCGCCCCATGGACCGTCTGGTGTGTGGCGACGTGGGCTTCGGCAAGA
>DLLC01000024.1 GCA_002476625.1 Porphyromonadaceae bacterium UBA7572
GGTGGTTACCGTCAGCAGCAGGGCGGATACCAGCAAGGCGGATACCAGCAAGGCGGCTTCAAAAAGCGCCAGCAAGGGCCACGCCCACAAATGCGTTTCGTACCACGTCCTCAGCCAGTGGAATATGAGGAGGCTGCAATTGATCCAAATGCAGAAATTCGTCTGAACAAATTCTTGGCCAACGCTGGTGTGTGCTCACGCCGTGAAGCCGATGAGCTGATCACCAAAGGACTGGTGAAGGTGAACGGCGAGCCCGTGACCGAGCTCGGTGTGAAAATCACCGCAAAAGACACCGTTGAATACAACGACAAAGTGGTGACCAGCGAGCGCAAAATCTACATCCTGCTCAACAAGCCAAAAGACTGTGTGACCACAAGCGACGACCCCAACGGACGCAAAACCGTGATGGACATCGTGAAAGGCGCATGTGAAGAGCGCATCTACCCTGTGGGCCGCCTCGACCGCAACACCACCGGTGTGCTTCTGCTCACCAACGATGGCGACTTGGCCTCGAAGCTCACCCATCCTAAATATGTGAAGAAGAAAATATATCAAGTGTGGACCGACAAGCCCATCAGCGAGGAGGATATGCAGCACATAGCCGACGGCGTTGAACTCGACGACGGCCCTATCCACGCCGACGCAGTGAGCTACGTTTCGCCCACCGACCGTAAGCAGGCTGGCATCGAAATCCACTCGGGCCGCAACCGTGTGGTGCGCCGCATCTTTGAGTCGCTCGGCTACCATGTGGTGAAACTCGACCGCGTGTATTTCGCAGGCCTCACCAAGAAGAACCTGCCTCGCGGACGCTGGCGCTACCTCACTCAGGAAGAAGTAAACTTCTTGAAGCAGAACTCATTTGAATAACCACACCACTCATTTGTTCTCAATATAGCAAACAATGGAAATTAAAAGAACTAAAATTGTTGACATCTTCAACCCCGCGCTCATCGGCTCCGATGTGTGCGTGAAAGGCTGGGTACGCACCCGCCGCGGCAACAAGCAAGTGCAGTTTATCGCGCTCAACGACGGGTCAACAATCAAGAACGTGCAAATCGTAGTGGATCCCACTAAATTCGACGAAGGTTTGCTCAAAGACATCACCACCGGCGCATGCATCTGCGCCACCGGCAAGCTCGTGGAAAGCCAAGGCGCTGGCCAGAGCGTGGAAATACAGGCGGCCGACATCGTGCTTTACGGCACCTGCCCCAACGACTACCCCATGCAGAAAAAAGGCCAAACGTTTGAATACATGCGCAAGCACGCGCACCTGCGCATGCGCACCAACACTTTTGGTGCGGTGTTCCGCATCCGCCACAACATGGCCATGGCTGTGCACAGCTACTTCAATGAACACGGCTTCTTCTACTTCCACTCGCCCATTATCACTGCAAGCGACTGTGAGGGAGCCGGTGAAATGTTCCAGGTGACCACCAAGAACCTCTATAAGCTCGAGAAAGACAAGAATGGCAGCATCAAGTATGACGACGACTTCTTCGGCAAGATGACATCGCTCACCGTGAGCGGCCAGCTTGAAGGCGAACTCGGAGCCACCGCATTAGGCGCCATCTACACTTTCGGCCCCACATTCCGCGCCGAAAACAGCAACACGCCTCGCCACTTGGCTGAGTTCTGGATGATAGAGCCAGAGGTGGCTTTCCTCGAATTAAACGGGCTGATGGACTTGGAAGAGGACTTCATCAAGTATTGCGTGAAGTGGGCGCTCGACCACTGCAAAGACGATCTTGAATTCCTCAACAAGATGATCGACAAGGGCCTTATTGAGCGCCTGCAGAGTGTGCTGCGCGACGACTTCGTGCGCCTGGAATACACCGAAGGCATCAAAATTCTGGAAGAGGCCGAGCAGAGTGGCATGAAGTTTGAGTTCCCCATCAGCTGGGGCGGCGACCTTGCCAGCGAGCACGAACGCTACCTGGTGGAAACCCACTTCAAGAAACCTGTAATCCTCTACAACTACCCCCGCGAAATCAAGGCTTTCTACATGAAGCAGAACGATGAGCCAGAAGAGCGCCGCACCGTGCAAGGCACCGACGTGCTGTTCCCGCAAATCGGCGAAATTATCGGCGGTTCGGTTCGCGAAGAAAGCTACGAGAAACTGAACAGCGAAATTGAGCGCCGCCACATTCCCACTAAAGACATGTGGTGGTATCTCGACACGCGCAAATACGGCTCGTGCCCCCACGCAGGATTCGGCCTCGGATTTGAGCGCCTCATTCTGTTCGTGACCGGAATGCAGAATATCCGCGACGTGATTCCATTCCCACGCACGCCAAAGAACGCAGAATTCTAAATTCTATTCCAAACAATACCTTTCGAATGTGCTACCTCACTGCCGACAGCGAGGTAGCATTTTTTCTGCGCGTCACTACAAGCAAAGACATAAAAAAATCCGCCAAGGGAAAATCCCCACCTGGCGGAAATAATATTAATTGAGATGTGACGTGCCGCAGGAAAAAACTTGCAAGCAAAGAAAAATATTCTATTTGGTCGAGCAATTATTGTTTAAAGCCTTTTTGCACTGCTTCTTGGCTTTAGCATATTTCTTCTTGGCCTTCTTACACTGCTTTTTAGCCTCCTTGCACTCCTTCTTGGCTTCCTTGCACTCTTTTCTGGCTTCCTTGCACTCTTTCTTGGCCTCCATCACACAGTTTTCACAATCCTTTTCAGCCTGCTTCATTTTTTGACCAGACTCGCAGCACGAGGCCACAGCGGTCTTCACTTCCTTGACGCTGCAATGCTGCGCAGCGGTCTGGGCCATAGCCGCAGTAGCAGCCATCATCAGTACGGCTAAAGCCATCATCTTTCTTTTCATAACTCTTTCATTTAAAAATTTAGAATACGATTATTTTCTTGATGCAAACTTAACATATTACCGACAAACCTCAAACATCATAAAACAAAAAGAATTTTAATTGTTGCAAAAAAATGAACTATACAACCTCTGGGAAGAAACAAGAGAATGGCAAAATTTATTTTAGTAATGTTAAAAACACTGCTGTTTTTCTTAAAAAGCAACTGCTAAATGGCAACCCGACTAAATAATTAAGAAAAAATTAGTAACTTTGCACTGATATAATACTTTTTGCGCAATGGATGTAAACAAAGTACTCTTTATTTCACAGGAAATATCTCCTTATTTGCCTGACACACCAATGGCCGTGATGGGACGTGAATTGCCTCAGGCCATACAGGAAAATGGTCTGGAAGTGCGTACTTTTATGCCTAAATACGGTTTCATCAACGAGCGTCGCAACCAGCTTCACGAAGTGATTCGCCTCTCTGGCATGAACATCACTATCGACGACACCGACCACCCTCTCATCATCAAGGTGGCCACATTGCAGCCCGTGCGTATGCAGGTGTATTTCATCTATAACGAAGATTACTTCACAAAAAGCATCACCAAAGAGCTGGAGACGCATTCATCTCCTGCCGACAACGATGAACGCAGCATATTCTTTGTGCGAGGCACACTCGAAACAGTGAAAAAACTGCGGTGGGTGCCAGAAGTAATTCACTGCACAGGTATGATTACAGCCCTTGCGCCTCTTTATATCAAAGACTTCTACGCCGACGATCCGTCATACAAAGATGCGAAAGTGGTGTATTCACTTTGCGACGACGACTTCTCCGAGCCTTTCGACGCTCGCCTCTACGAGAAACTGAAATTCGACGGCATGAAGGAGAACAACATCGCTTGGGTAAAAGATCAGGCGCTCGACAAAGTGGGACTTACAAAACTCGCTCTTCAGCACTGCGACGGTGTGGTGCAGGCCAGCGAGCATGTGAGCGATGAAATTTTAGCGCTCGTAAAGGAGAGCGGGCTACCCTTCCTCCCTTACCAAGCCGACGTAGCTAACAGCGCGGAGACGTACAAGGCATTCTACGAATCTCTGTAACTACATTTTTTAAAAAAAGAATTAAAAATGAAGAAATCGGTAACTTTGATATTCGCCATGCTTATGCTGATTGGCGCATACTCATGCTCCGACGAAAATATAGGCCACTCCATCATCGACACTAAGTCGTCGATAATCGAGGACTCGTCGTTTGTGATGACGGGAGTGAGCGTGCCTAACACCAAGCTGCACGCCCGCACCAGCACACAGCTCGTGGGCGAAATCTCCAGCCCTGGCTATGGCACGCTATCAAGCGATGTGGTGTGCCAGCTCATGCCTGCCAACAGAATCGACACCATTGGCACTAAAGTGGAATGGGTGGATTCCTGCAAGCTGATTCTAAGCTTAAAAACCACTGGCGGCTTCACGGGCGACTCTTTAGCTCCAATGCGTATGAACGTGTATGAGCTCAACAAACAGCTCCCCGACCCCATCTACAGCGATTTCGATGTGAAGGGATACTACGACTCAAGCAAGCTAATAGCCACAGCTTCCTGCTCTCCAGCGAGTGCAATCCTATGCTCAGACTATAGCTACACAGGCTCAACATCTACATGGCGAGAGATTCGCATTCCAATGCCTAAGGCTTTCGCACAGAAGATTTACAACCTGTATGTGAACAACAGCGATATTTTCAGCGACCCATTAAAGTTTAAAGAGCACTTCCCTGGGCTTTACCTCACAAACAGTTATGGTTCAGGACGTGTGATGAACTACTATGCCACAGATCTTGAGGTGTATTACCGAAAGCACGTCACGCTCAACGACACCACCGACACCATCCAAACCTACAACCAGGTGTATGTGGCAGCCACCCCAGAGGTTATCACCAACAACAACCTGCGGCTGAGCGTGGCTAACAGCGTGAAAGAAATGGTGAACAACGGAGAGGCAATAGTGATGGGGCCATCAGGATACGAGGTGAACGTGAAATTCCCGATTCAGGACATCATCAACACCTACAAGGCCAACACCGCCGACGGACTGTCGATCATTAACTCACTTGAACTCACTATACCTGCTGAAGAGATCAGCAACGAATACAAAATAGCCCCTCCAAGCTATCTACTGATGGTGAAGAAGGACAAAAAGGACACTTTCTTTGAAGGCGACAGCCTGACTAACAGCAAAGACTCGTTCTACGCCACTTATGATGCCACCAAAAAAGAATACGTGTTTAAAGGCCTGCGACCCTACATTCTTAACATCATCAACAATCAGAATGGCGTGGCAAAGGAGGAGGACATCAATCTGACCCTCACCCCTATTGATGTGGAAACCTACACGCAGACATCAAGCTACTATTATTCACAGACGCAGACTGTAGTGACAAAGATTTCACCTTCGGTATCAGTTCCGTCGATAGCGAAACTAAGGCTCGACAAGGCCAAAATAAAAGTGGTTTACAGCAAGCAGACGGTTTTCTAAATAAACGCGCGCTTACTGCACCGACAGAAAAAAATATCACGATGCGACCACGAAGCATCGTAACAGCCGCAATAGCTCAGTTGGTAGAGCATTTCATTCGTAACGAAAAGGTCACGGGTTCGAGCCCCGTTCGCGGCTCAAAATCCTTCAGAGAGTATTCTGAAGGATTTTTTATTTTATTATTGCAGAATAATGCGCTACTGAACATTTTTGTTGCTATCTTTGCGAACACGCAGCAAGGCAGCGATTGGCACTTGCATAGCAGCATCTGCGGCAAGCGACTGCGCAATTCGCATAAAGGCACTTAGTATAAATCTGAAAATAAAAACGTGAAATGATAAAAATATTGGTAATCTTGGCATTGATGCTGTGCTGCCAATCTATGGCGCATGCACAAAGTGGAGTGACAGAAATCACACCAGAGAAAACCGACAGCGCAGCTGTGACCCTACAAAATGAGTTTTGGGGATGCACACTGGGCGTAAGCACCAAGCAGGAAACCATGACAGCACTTGATCGCAGAAAAGTGGTCTCGTCGGATTATGAGGGCAGCATCATCGTCAATTCCCCCACTCTTGAGGGGCTGACCTACACTTACGCCTCGATGGATTTCGACAGTGGCACGCTATCGAGTGTCACATTCATGAAGTCCGGGCTCACAAAAGATGACGCCATCGTGTTCAGCAAAGCCATCTACAGCACATTTGCCGACAAATATGTAATGATAAAAACATCAGTCGACGGCTTCGACTGCTATTTCACAAATGTTGGCACCACCACATGCACCATATTTATCAGCCACACCGAATATGGCTACACCGCAAGTGTGTGCTATGAATACGGCACAGTAAAACTTGACAAATAATGGAAATCTCAGTAAAAGCATTTATGCGAATGCAGCCCAACACCAAAAAAGTGACTGAGGCAGAAAAATATTATATGGAGCTGGCTCTACGCCTGGCCAAGCACTGGGACGAAAGCGGCAGGTTCACAAATTTGTCCGACAGCGAGCGTCAGGCGGTGGTTCTGGCTGTGGTGGGCTATTTCCAGGACATTGTGACAGACGCAGGCATCTGGAGGTCGTTCACCATGATGCACAGCCACCTTTATGGCACGCCACTGCCCTTCTATCCACGGCGCGACGACTACATCGACTTTGAGCTAAACGTGGATGACCTGCGTTTCCTAATCTGGTACGCGATAGAGGGACAGCATTACCGCAACTTCAACATATCACCACTCGACCCCGACATTGAGTGGCTGGCTAATGAATTCTACAAACAGCTCGACGAGGTGTATGAAACCGCACCTGAAGCGGTGGAATACAACATCAAAACAGGTGTCGACCCTAACGACGTGGAGGATGCCAACAGCATTTTCGAACTGAGCACATGGCTTTTCTACCACTGCTACTTCATGAAGCACGCCTCAAAAATAACGATCGCGAAAACGCATATCGAGGCGCAAAAAATGCTCAAGGAAAGCGGAAGGGCGGCAGCGGAAAAAATACAGGATCTCTACGACCGCGTGATGCTTAGCCAGCCTTGCGGACCGCTGGCACTGCCCATAGGAGAATGGGTGCAGATGGTGGCCACTGGCGAACTGCCTGGCGAAAAGGCCACCAACCATGCCACCAGCATCCACCATCTCTACACCGATTTTATAAAAGCCAATGGAAAAGAAATCGGATTCTTCAAGGATTATGAGGCGCTCACTTCTTTTTTAACGCAAAAAATGGGATGGGAGGCCGACGAGAATGGCATATTTCCAAACCTTTCCGACCAACACAACTTCGTGGTGCTCGCCAACAAAGCTCACGGCATACTTATAGCGCCCAATGTGGCGCAATTCGTGGCCATGGAGGGCAACAGCCTATACGACAAGGACGAGGCCACACGCGAAGCCCACACGCTCGTCACCGAGCAGGGAAGATGCCCAGCCGACCTCATACGCTACCTATTTGAAAACGAACTGCTGCCCGATGCCGTTCTGCCAGCCGACACCACAAGAAAACTCCTCCACAGCAACTGGGACTTCCTCGCCCGCCTATACCAGCAAGAATACTACACCCACTAACCATCTCTTCATCAAAACTTGAATATTGAAAGTCCCCCACTCTCGAACGCTTACCACACATATATATGCAAAAAGAAGACTTGCAAATGCAAGTCTTCTTTTGACTGAGGGTGGAATATGGGGGTCGAACCCATGACCTTCGGAACCACAATCCGACGCTCTAACCAACTGAGCTAATCCCACCATTTGTTGATTAACGAGTGCAAAGGTATAGCTTTTTTCCCATCTGTGCAACTTTTGAAGCCAAAAAGTTGCATTTTTTCGCAAAACCACTTTAAATCTGCGCGAGCCCACTTTCCCCTACGAAAAAAACGGTGACGTACCTGTCACAGGCGCGTCACCGCAAAGTTGATATTTTAGATAATTAGTTAGCGTCTATAGTTTGTTGGTGCCTTCCACCATCTCGCCCATCGCGATCACTGCGCGGAGGTTGAGATCGGCATCAAGAATGAGCATATCCGCATCTTTCCCCTTCAAGAGAGAGCCCTTGCGGTCGTAGATGTTCATAATTCGCGCTGGAGTCTCGCTCACCATTCGGCAAGCGTCCACAAGTGGAATATTAGCAATGTTTACAGCCGTGCGGATCAGGCGGTCCATCGTGGCAATGCTGCCAGCGAGGGCTGAGCGGTCGCTCAGCTTACACACGCCATCCTCTATAATCACGCGGGGGTCGAAAGCCTTGGTGCTCTCGCTGCACGACACGGCAAGCGCATCGGTAATCAGTGCCATGCGCCCTACGCCCTTGTTGCGATAGGCAAGCTGAAGCACTGGGCCAGGAACGTGAATGCCGTCGGCAATGCACTCCACCGTCATATTGTCCATCAGATACACGCTCTCCACCGTTCCGGCATGCTTAAACTCGCGCTCATTGTGCACGTAGGTCATCGCATTATAGAAGTGGGTGGCGTGGCTATAGCCAGCCTCATAAGCGGCTTTCACTTCGGAATAGCCTGCCGCAGTGTGGCCAATGGCTGCGAGCACACCTTTTTTCACAAGGTAGCGCCCCATTTCAATGGCGCCAGGCAATTCTGGGGCCACATCCCAGCGGGCCATACATTTGAAGTCTTCCACAATGTGGCGATACTCATCCGGATTTGGGTTGCGGATAATGTCGGGCATCTGGGCTCCAGCCTTTTTCAGGTTGAAGTAGGGGCCCTCAAGGTGCAATCCCATGATAGGACTTCCAGGCTCACTCATCAGCGTGTCGCAAGTGACGCAGGCGTCCTCAATCATCTTAGTGGTGGATGACGACAGCGTGGGGAACATGGCTGTGGTGCCATGCTTCATATGGGCGAGAGTGGCCTCGCGGAAAGCGTCGATAGATCCCTCCTGATAGTCGCGTCCGCCGCCGCCATGGCAGTGGAGCTCAATTCCGCCAGGCACTATGTGCATACCCTTGGCGTCGATTGCAATCTCGGCCTTTGGCTCAATATTACTCTCTTTTGATATTTCCACAATACGGCCGCCGTCCATCAAAATCGAACCGCCATTCACCCATCCTTCCGGTGTGAGGATGTGACCATTATAAATTTGGGTCAGCATAATCTCTGTAATCTTCTTTGTTCCCGCTTAGAAACCGTTAAATATTTTATCATAACAAAATTAATGAATTTATGCGAACGCCACGAAGCATTAAACACTATTTTTGTTTTATTGACACAAATTCAGAAAACAGCGCTCTCGCTTTATCCCTCAGAGGCGGCATCACCCTTCTGTAGCCCCACATCCACAGCAGCGGCAAAGCTGTGCCACACACGGTGTAGAGCAACCAGAAAAAGTCGGCCTTACTGTGCTCGTGCACCACCATGTGGCACCCCATCTGCCCCCAGTCAAGGCCATAGTAGGCTATTTTGATGGCGCTCACCACTTTAAAAGAAATGATATGGAACACATACACATAGAGCGTCATATCACCGCAGTGAACCAGCGCACGCCGCACCACTCCTCCGTGAGCATCAATCCACCTGGCCACATAATGCACCATCAAGAAGCCCGCCACGCCAGTGAGCGGAAGAGTGGCCACATCCTGCACCCAAGGCGACAGCGTCATGCCATGCCAGCCCAGAAGCGTGCCCAAGCACAAAATGCCCAAGCACAGCACCGCCACCGGCCAGCGCACCCTTATGCGGTGCTCATACGAGCGGTAGAGCACGCCCACGCCAAAGAACAGAACACCCCACGTTTCGCGGATGCCACCCTGCACCACATTCACCACCCGCAGCCCATTCGCAATTTTGAGCAGCGCAAAAGCCAGCGCCCCCACGCAAATCAGCGCCACAATGCCGTTGCCTCGCAAATGCCGCCAGCGCCCGTCGAGCACATAATAAAGCGCCATGAACAGGATACTGGAAATCAGCAGCGCGCGGAAAAACCAGAATGCGCCAGCCAAAAACTCGTCGTAGCCCGACATGGAAGTGACAATGCTCACCGCGCGCTGCAGCAGCGCATGCGTATCGTAGGGGTGCGTCACGCCATTCTCCCAGTTGCCATACCGCTCACTGAGTAGCCCCACGTGAAACATCAGATTGTGAATAATCAAAAAGAAAAACGCCCACTTCACCATCGGCACATACAGCCCCCTGAACCGCTTCACCACAAAAGTCCACGGGTCGGCCAGGTATTTGCGGCTGAAGAAATAGCCGGCGGTGATGAAGAAGATGGGCATGTGAAACAGATACACGATGTGCATCAAAAAGTCAGGGCCCTCAGAGTGCCCAAGCACCATCAGAATGATGGCTATGCCCTTACAGATGGAAATAACGGAGTTACGCATTGGTGTCAGAGTCATATTTCATCACAAAATTAAACGTTCACCGCCACTTTAGCAAATTTAGCTTGCCAATACCCTTTTTTTGCACTACCTTTACGACATCACACCCACAGTGCCCCCAACACTCAGGTAAACTAAAATCAAAACATATCAACACATTATGAAACGTAACTCATTACTTATCTTCACAGCCCTCTTCTGCGCGCTCCAGGCCTTCGCCTGGGGGCAGAAAGGACACGACGTGACGGCATTCATCGCCGAACAGCATCTCACCGAGCAAGCCAAAGCCAAAATCACAGCCGCACTCGACGGCCACTCCCTGGTGTACTACGCCAACTGGCTCGACAACGCCAGCAACACCCCCGAATACCGCTACACCAAAACGTGGCACTACAAAAACGTGGACGAGGGCGAAACCTACGACAGCGCGCCCAAGGCCAAAACCGGCGACGTGGTGGTGGCGCTGACCGACATCGTGGACAAACTGCGCGGCGGCAACCTCAGCCACGACGAAGAAAACCTGGCACTGCGCATGCTCATACACCTCGTGGGCGACATGCACCAGCCACTGCACATGGGCCACCGCAGCGATCTCGGGGGCAACAAGGTGGCCATCAAGAGCTTCAACCGCGACACCAACCTGCACAGCTACTGGGACAGCGAGCTCATAGACTTCGTGCACAAGTGGAGCCACAGCGAATGGCAATATCAAATCGACCGCGCCACGGCCGACGAAGAAGCCAAGATAGTGTCAGGCGACATCAACTCATGGGCAAAGGAAGGCGTAGCCATCGCAGCAGGCATCTACGCCGACACGCCCGAAGGCAGCCGCGTGTCGTACGCCTACGGAGCCAAATACGCCCCCGTCGTAGAGCAGCAGCTCCTCAAAGGCGGCCTGCGCCTGGCCCACCTCCTCAACACCCTCTACGCCAAATAATCCTCCCCTAAAAACATGTTTAACAACATATTTAAAAATTCGTTCATCTCTTGTTTTTTATATAACTTTGCAGTGACACACTATAATAATACTGCTAACGCACAAAAAAAATGAGAATACACATCAAAACATCAGCTAATACACAGCCAATTAAATTTGACTATCTCCAGAGACTTGTAGGAACCATTCACAAATGGATTGGGCCAAACGATATACATGATAGCATGTCACTTTATTCATTTTCATGGCTTATGGGAGCTGAACTTACAAATGGCTTTCTTGAGTTCATAAATGGAGCATCCTTCTTTTTAAGTTTTTACGATGAGAATATAATGGAAGACCTTGTCCGTTCGGTTTTGAAAGATCCAGTAATGTTCAATGGGCTGGAAGTGACAGATATTCAACTTGACAGACTTCCAAATTTATCCGATCGCGAATTATTTTATTGTGCAAGTCCGATATTGATAAAACGCCATCTTGCTGATAATACAATAAGGCATTTTCGCTACGATGATCCACAAGCCAGTCAATATCTTAAAGAAACACTTGTCCGCAAGATGCAAAAAGTAGGTTTAGAGTATGATGAAACCCTTGATATTCACTTTGATTTATCATACCCTAACAAGAAACAGAAACTGGTAAAGTATCGCGGTGTGGGCAACAAGGCAAATATGTGCCCTGTGATAATCAAAGGCAAACCGGAAACAAAGCTATTTGCTTGGACTGTCGGCATTGGCAACAGTACGGGTATTGGATTTGGCGCAATTTATTAAAATCAATAGGAGGAACAACAATGTTTGTAGTCACTTATAGAGGTATATTTGGATTTATAAAACCTTGGACGGCCGTGCGTGATGGTGAAACGTTTAGCCAACAATTTCTAACGCCATCAATCATAGAGGGCATAGAAAAGAAACTATTTCCTGAACTGCTGAATACCAATGGCATTCACAAAATTTTAAGGCATAAACTTGACTATGCCGCAACGACAACACAGCAAGAAGTGGTTCAGACACGTGGTTGGGAAGATAAAAAAGGTAAGATGCCGCCACGCCCCAGGTCAATCATAAAACGATCTATTCTACAAAACCCCATTCTTTACCTCGCCTTCAACAACAGAACGGAAGCACTCTCTGCTTACAAGCAAACCATTTGTCTCTGTAGAAACGAGGACATCCTGTTTCCTGACAAAGACATTGCGGAAATGACTGCAGAAGAATTTTCAAGCATACCAGGCTTTGAGTTGCGTTTTGGCAAAAGCGAGCAATCATTCTTAGTGGGCTACAACCGTTTCAACAAAAGCCAACCCATGTATGGCTGGCTTGAATATAATGGACAAACGTTACTGTGAAAACATGGGCAGACATAATGAAATTTTGGCTAAAAGTGAAGGGAATGGACTCGTAACTTTATACCAACACCTGAAAGATGTGGCAAGCTTTGCCTCTGCTATAGCTGTAAATATAGGGCTTGACGAGCATATTGCCCGGCAAGGGGCTATCTTGCACGACATAGGCAAGGCAAGTCCTACATTTCAGCAAAAACTGAAAAAAGCTTATAGGCCCAGACCCGGGTTTGTGTTTAGGCATGAAATTGCATCACTGTTTTTCATTTCATTGATTGACGAACAATATAGAAACGCCATAATTGAAATGATTGCCGCACATCACAAATCGGCATATAAAGACATTCGAGAACTTGGCATTTTAGACCTTGATGACACAATGGATTGCTTTACTATCCACGCTAAAGACTTTGAGCAATGGCAGCAGTCTGCTTTAGAAATATTAAAAGAGCTTGGCTTCAGCACACATCCAATTTCAATGGAAGAAGCAGAAGAAAACTATGACTATGCGGTAAGCTATTGCTGCAAGAAAAAGGCAGAGTGCTCTCAATGGAGAGGATTGCTGATGGCCGCCGACCACATGGCTTCGGCGCTGGAATCGGAACAAGCAGACATTGATGTGAAATTGTTCGTCAAGCCTGATTTGACATTTTATAACAGAACGTCATCTCTTTATCCTTTGTCGCAAATCTCTGCTGAAGACCACAGAATCCACACCATCGTCACAGCCCCTACAGGATCTGGGAAAACCGATTTCTTATTAAGGAGGTGCAAAGGACGGGTATTTTACACATTACCCTTTCAAGCGTCTATCAACGCCATGTACGACAGAATCAAAAAAGACCTTTCAGGGACAGATGCGCAAATATATTTGCTTCATGCCTCATCTAACCTCAGAGTGGTAGGAGACAAAGTGGAAGAAAGCATCATGCAGCGCCATGTTGGAGCATCAGTGAAAATATTGACACCACATCAAATGGCCTCGATTGTGTTCGGAATTAAAGGATACGAGGCTATGGCCATTGATCTGAAAGGCACTGACGTCATACTTGATGAGATACACACATATTCCGACACAATACAAGCGATAGTGCTGCGCATAATCGAAATACTTGTGGGCCTTGGCTGTAGAGTGCACATAGGAACCGCCACGATGCCTTCTATACTTTATCATAAAATATTGTCGACATTAGGTGGAAAAGGAGCCGTGTACGAAGTCAAACTTGATAGCAGAACCTTAAGGGCATTCAATCGTCACAAGGTTTACAAACTTGACGAAGTGGAACACTCTTTCAATGTCATTGACGAGGCCATAGATTCAAGGCAAAAGATTTTAATAGTTTGCAATCAAGTGAAACGGGCACAAGATATGTATAGGCTCATTTGTAATCGCTACCCTACTGTAGAGAAGATGCTCGTGCACAGCCGTTACAAGCGAAAAGACAGAGCCTGTTTAGAGAACGAACTGAGGCGAAAGTACAACATGATGCATGGCGAACCATGTGTAGTTGTGTCAACACAAGTTGTGGAGGTTAGTCTTGATATCAGTTTTGACATGATGGTTACAGAATGCGCTCCTATAGACGCTTTGATACAAAGATTCGGTAGGATCAACCGAAAGCGGACAGAAGAAACAATCGGGCACTATAAGCCAGTGTTTGTCATAGCTCCACCTGATAGTTCCACTGAGGCCCTTCCTTACAGCATTGAGGTGCTGCGGAGTACATTTGAGGCGCTTCCCGACAACGGATGCTTGCTCGAAGAAACGGAAGTGCAGCACATGATAGACAAAGTGTATCCCGATGTGAAATTCCAAAACATTGATTACACAGGAGTGGCATTCATAGATGGCAATTGGCAACTGAAGGCATTATGTCATCAGCCAAAGTCGGCTTTGCTTGAAACACTCGACATTAATTCGGCCGTATGCATAACTGAACATGACAAGGAGCGGTATGTAAACGCGAATGCACTCGAAAGAGCAGGAATGGAGATACCCGTCAGCTACCGTTCTATAGCTTATCGAAATTTGGAACAAATTGACAGAGGTATGCGTCCATTCATAATTCCCAACAAAGCGTATGATAAGGAGTTTGGGCTTCTTACTGACAAATGTGAAATAGAAAACTATCAATCTTTTGAAATACTATAGAATATGATAACATCAGCAATAGGACGCATATTTCTTAACGCTTACAATGAAAAATATGGCACTCAATATGATGCTCGCACTTTTTTCATTGAGCAGTTTTATCCATTATTTTTTGATCAAAAAAAATATATGATGACAGCGGGCAATTCCCCTTTGGAGAACCCCAAACTGAGCTGGGACGACATGATAAAAGGAAAGAAGCCATATGAGACACCGGAAAAGCGCAAGGAAAGATTCACTAAACTTATGCAGAAAATAGAAAATAGTGATGCCGATGCAAGTATCGCGAGAGGGTTTCCAGCGTCTGACATAAATGCGACCACTTCGGGGCAAGTCACCGATATGACCATAACTCAAACCAAAGACGACATATTCTTGTCATGGTTTGGAGATGCCTTAGGCGTAGGTGTGCAAGGTGGCTTTTCCATACTGTTTAACCATAAAGACATTTTGTTGGATGTGTTTAATGGGTGGAAATACTACCGGCGTGCGCTCAACAATACAGCAAATCTTAAAGGCAACCAAATAAACACATGGAATGGTCAATGGCTATCGCATTATTACGACTCAAGAGACTTTAATAGCGCCAACCCCATGGCAGGCTTCAATCCATATTCAACCGACAAGGAAATCATGAATATCAGCACACAAACTTGGACAAAGGTACTGATTGGCGTGTGCAGAAAATTCAAGGATGTGCAAGTTATGGGATATATCTACAGCATAGGGCAAACAAACACAACCATTGGTTTCATTCCAATCAACCTTACCCAAATACGCCGTCCTGTGCAGCTTTACAATCGATTATTCGGATCCGACGATGGAAGACAAGCAGAGCTTTTATGGGGAACGGCCACCGGGCTGAAGGCTTCATGCACTGATGGAGTCATCGGCCTAAAAGCAATGGAGCCCAAAGGACTACGCGGATACATCACAAAAGGAAATTTGCCTAAACCCGCTAAGAATGACGAGCAAAAAATCAGTTATAATGTATATAAAATTTGGTTATTAGCTATGTTGAATAACGATGAATTATGGGATAAATCCCACGCATTGGCAGAATTGCTAAATGCAGCGTCCACGAACAAGGACAAGAAGGTGAGTACAAAACCAAAGAACTTAGTAGAAGCAGTGCTTAAATCTGTAAACAAAAAACAGTTTATCGACACAATGAAAGATATACTTCCACTTGCCGAGCAACGTGAAAAATTGGTGGAAATTGTTAAAGAAGTCCACAAAATGCCAACCGACAATGTGCCATACTTCTTGACTTTATTACGTTTCCACTATGAAGCATTGAAATAATAATTTTTAATATCATTGAAATATGAAACAGAATCCATTTATTTATCTCCGTGGATTGAAGCATGCATCTTTCACGGTTTTCTGTGTAGAAGACGGGCAGAAGTCATATTTTGACCCGCAATTCAACGTGAGAGTCCCCTTCTCAAGCGGCCAGCAAGTCAAGCGATCCATAATGGAAAAACTTACGGAAGCGTTAGGCGTAGAGCCTGCTCCAACAACATTTTATTTTGATATAGATAAAAATAGAGCTTTAAAAGAAGGAGAAGTACTTTCTATTTGTAACCCAAAATATGTAGACCAGCTACTTGGTGGCTGGATGCGAACGCCTAAAGGAGGGACAGAAAAAGCCGTCAAGCGCAGAAGCCCCTTGAGCATTTCGGCAATGACGCCGCTCCATCCACTTTTAGCTTCTGTACCCAAAGAGAATATCTCATTTGACCGATCCGATCGCACTAACGTGCACAAGGTCGTGGTTCGTGATGCCAATGGCAATGAATTAACAGATGAGCAGATAAGTAATTTCCTGGATGGCAACGACAGAAGCCTTTATAGAAAATGGATACCTGATAACAAACGTGCCACAGGCTTGTTTGTATATGATGTGGCCATCGACTTACGGCGCTTGTTCTGCGTATCTACCAACCTTTTGGAACCAGAAGTGCAAGCCAATGTGCTCGAAAACCTTAAATCAAGTGGCTGGAGCATGGTTGACACTGTGTTCGGCGAAAGTCTTGTGATGCCTAAAGAACAACGCGAAAAAATAATACCAGCATTAGCAGATGCTCTAATTGACTGGCATATCACATCAAACCAAGCACGCACGTTTAGTTTGATGGAAACACTTGCCATCGCCATCAGCGATAATGCAAATGTACAAGCCGGAGCCATACGTGCTAAATTGATAGATGATGGCAATGATAAGCCAAAGGTGAAACCTATTGTGGATGAAAACGCAGGAGCTAACACTTATATCACATTACCATGCGCAAACTATGTCGTGACGGAAAGTGAAAACGCCGAAGCCCTGAATTTGGCTAAGAAAGATTTAATTAGCCGTATGATGGCTTTTGACTACGAAAACCAACTGTAAAACACACCTATCAAATTTAAACAAGGGGGGCTTTTGTGCAATACCCAAAAGCCCCCCCTTGTTGGTAAACACTGTTTTCTTATGACGATAACTGGGACACATTTCAACTATTTCCTGCTGTGCCACCGAAAACTGTGGCTCTTTGCCAGCGGAATCAACATGGAGCAGGAGTCCGACCTTGTGTACGAAGGAAAGCTGCTGCACGAGTCGGCCTACCCTCAGCGCACATCAAAATACGAGGAGGTGGAGATTGGCGGAATTAAGGTTGACTATTACGACGCGAAGCGGAAGGTGATTCACGAGATCAAGAAATCCAACAAGGTGGACCACGCCCATGAGTGGCAGCTGAAATACTACATATACGTGTTTGAGCAATACGGCATCACCGGCGTGAGCGGCGTGCTGGAGTATCCCCTGCTGCGCAAGACGGAGAATATAGCACTTAGCGACACCGACCGCGGCAACATACGCCAGATGATGAGCGACATCACCGGTGTAATCAACCAGCCCACCTGCCCGCCACTCGTCAAAAAAGGCATTTGCCGAAACTGTAGCTATTTCGAGTTTTGCTACGCTAATGAAAAGGAGGATGAAAAATGAAGCGCACATTCTATCTATTTAATCCAGGCATAATGGACCGCAAAGACAACACGCTCAAGTTTACGCCGGTGACAACGGATGACGGCGGCAACGAGGAGACTCGCATGTCGCCCCGCTACATCCCGGTGGAGGAAGTGGCCGAGCTGTATGCCTTTGGCAGCCTAAGGGCAAACAGCGCCCTGTTCAACTTCCTCGGCCAAAAAGGCATACCGGTGCACTTCTTCGACTATTACGAAAACTACACCGGCAGCTTCATGCCGCGCGACGGACTGCTCTCTGGCAAGGCGCTCATCGCCCAGGCCAGCGCCTACCAGAACAAGAAAAAGCGGGTGGAGATTGCACGCAAGTTTATCAAGGGCGCAGCATGGAACATGACCATGAACCTCAGCTACTACAACCGCCGCGGCAAAGACTTGAAAGAAATCATCGACATAATCAAGAGCTTCGCCACGAGCCTCGACAAGGCATCCACAATAGAGGAAATCATGGGCACAGAGGGCAACATTCGCCAAATGTACTACTCAGCGTTCGACACCATTCTGGACGACTACGACATGGGCTCGCGCACAAAGCAGCCCCCCGAAAATGAGGTGAACGCCCTGATCTCGTTTGGCAACATGATGTGCTACACCCAGACACTGCGCGCCATACACCAGACACAGCTCAACCCCGTAATCAGCTTCCTGCACACACCCGGCGAACGGCGCTACTCACTTTGCCTCGACATATCCGAGATATTCAAACCGATAATAGTGGACCGGGTGATATTCAAGGTCCTGAACAAACACGCCCTGTCGGCAAGCCATTTCGACAAGAAGCTCAACAAGTGCCTCCTGAACGAGAGCGGCAAAAAAATATTCGTGAAAGCGATGGAAGACCGCTACAACGAGACTTTCCGTCACCGCACGCTCGGACGCAACGTGAGCTACAAGCACCTAATAAAACTTGAATGCTACAAGCTGATCAAAGATCTGCTTGGCATCGAGGAGTATCAACCATTTAAAATGTATTGGTAAAGCCATTATGTATGTTATCGTAGTGTATGATGTGGGAGAGAAACGCGTAGGCAAAATGCTGAAGCTCTGCCGGCGATATCTCAACTGGATTCAGAACTCAGTGCTGGAGGGCGAACTCTCCGAAGCCAAATTAAAAGAACTGAAAATCAAGATGAAAAGCATTATGGACGAAAAAGAGGACAGCGTAATCATCTTCACAAACAAAATGGGATATAACATGAACAAGCAAACACTTGGCAAGGAAAGAATGTCGACCGACAATTTCCTGTAGGCCAAAAATGTCGATGCCCTAAAAATGAACAACACACCAAACTTCAATCCCGTAAAAATGCGCTCTTTGACATACTTAAACAGCTAATAATCATATATGTTGTCGCAAACCGCTAAAAATTCCATCATTGCACATTGACATATATATGAATGTTTTTTATTAACTTTGTAAAATACAAAGCTACTAATATACAGCCATATACCCCATTTACGTAAATGGGTTTTAATCGAACCTTTGTGGAATTGAAAT
>DLLC01000005.1:0-627 GCA_002476625.1 Porphyromonadaceae bacterium UBA7572
GCAATAGTTACGACCCGTGGGGAGTGCGCCGTGATCCACGCACACACCGAGCCTACGACCCTGGTGAGGAGCCGGAACTGCTGCTTGGCAGAGGCTACTGCGGCCACGAGCACTTGCCCGACTTCGGACTTATTAATATGAACGCCCGGCTCTACGACCCCGCGCTGTGCCGATTCCTCAGCCCCGACCCCATGGTGCAGGCCCCAGGCAACAGCCAGAACTTCAACCGCTACACCTACTGCCTCAACAACCCACTGCGCTACACCGACCCCTCAGGTATGGTTTCCTACGACTGGAAAAACTGGGAGGTGGAACTTGACGAGGTTGTGGTCACTCCGAAAATACCTGCTCCCATATTGCCTTGGGGTGTGAACCGCTATCAGCCCCAAGACCCTAACGAGTGGATGCAGTACTATGGACTGCCACAAGGTATGTGGGGCGGCAGAGGCAACGGAGACCCTTTTGACATTAACCAGGGAGGATATACTTCCACGAGCGACGGCCTTGGTGTCACAAACAAGATTTCCATCAACAACACCGCCGTCTCCTTCCCTGTGAACACCACCAATCAGCTATGGGAATATGTGCATGACTACGAAGGTCGTCAAATCGCGTCTCTCCAGCAGA
>DLLC01000005.1:675-15055 GCA_002476625.1 Porphyromonadaceae bacterium UBA7572
AATGCCGAGACCGAGAAACTCTTCCAGTCAAAAGCCGCCCAATACGAAACTCTTGAAAAGCCATATTCTAAACTTAACAAATTTGGGAAAGTCCTTACTATCACAAGTTTCATAACAACAGGTGTAGATGCTTGTAGTGATATCAAAAAAGGTCACTATAAGTCAATGGGTGCACGTGTCGCTGTTTCTGTCGCAACTTATGCATCAAACTATATACCCATAGTCGGGCCATTCGTTTCTGTTAGCTTGGGACTTGCTGATGCTCTTTGGGGGGAGTTGTTTTACAACTTGGTAGAGAATGAATTTTAGAAAAAGCACTATGGAAACTATTGATTTATATTTTTACGTGTGGAGTAAAGTGAATTCTGCCAGTTGCCGCGGGTGGTTATTGAGTGGTGTATTTTTTTTCTACCACTACTACTTTCTTTGTCATTGATAAACATATTCCTGAAAAAATATAAAATCACAATATTGGAAGATACAATAACCTTTTGGTCTATATTATCCATATTACAGATTCCTATCTACTTATTATAGGCATAATAATAAAGGAGAAAAAATAATTGACTATTACGAGAAGTCGAAATTCAATAAATGGTATTATTTATTCCTACTCCATTTTGTTTATGTAGTTGCATATCTTTCTATATTCTTGCTAATAGTTCAATTCATTGGAAAAGGTGAGTGACTAAAATGAACGTTGTCAAATTGTGTCAGTTGCTTATTGGTAGGTTATTGGTAGGTATTGGGGTGGTTGAAAAATACCTATATGTAGGTATTGGGTGTTTGGTCATAAAGTTGTAAATTTGCAAATTGGAATAAAAGTGTCTTTGCTTATGGAAATCGACAACAAGTATATGCCGGCCGACAGGCTTTGTGACCTTATCGACGACAATTTCAATTTGCTGCTCGTGATGAGCCGATTCGGAATTCCTCTCGGATTTGGGGGGAAGACGGTGAAGGAGGTGTGTGAGAACGCAAATGTGGATTGCGACACATTCTTGGCTGTGGCTAACTTTATAAGCAGCGAGCAGACCTCGTTCAGCGTGGAGGATTTGCCACACTTGTCTATCACCTCGCTGATGAACTACTTGAAGAATGCCCACAGCTATTTCCTTGACTTTATGCTTCCGATGATACGCCGCAAGCTGATTGAGGCTATCGACTGTTCGCGCGACGACAAGGTGGCGTTCCTGATAATCAAGTTTTTCGACGTGTTTGTGAACGAGGTGCGTGAGCACATGGATTATGAGAACGAGCATGTGTTTGCTTATGTGGAAGCGCTGCTCGCTGGAAAGTTGAGCAGGAAGTTTAACATATCAAAGTTTGCCAGTCACCACTCGAAGATAGACGAGCGGCTGAATGAGCTGAAGGGAATAATCACAAAATATTATACGGAGAGCAGCGACAATTTGCTGCTCAATGCCACACTATTCGACATCTACAATTGTGAGCAGGATTTGGCGTCTCACAATCATGTGGAGGATTGCCTGTTTGTGCCGGCGGTAATGCATGTGGAAAAGGAGTTGAGAAATGAACAGTAATATACTTACCTATCGTTTCGTGGTGGCCGATAATTCCTTTATAGTGAGGAGCGGCTTGGTGTCGGTTTTGCGTCATATTCCTGGGCTGGCCGCCACGGCTTTTGATGTGAAGACACAGGAGTCGCTTCGCAATTACGTGGCTATGCATCACCCCGACGTGGTGATAGTGAACCCTGTGTTCGACGGCTTGTTCGACGTGAAGGCATTTAAGGCTGAGTTCAAGCAGGAGGATATGCGTGTGGTGGCTATATCGTCGGCGGTAATCGACCAGAACGTGCTGTCGGGCTATGACGAGCATTTTTTGCTTTACGACAGCCCTGACGATGTGTATGATAAAATCAAGAAGGTGCTGATGACTGAGAAGCAGGAAAGCACAGGCAGCACAGAGAGCCTCAGCAACCGCGAGCGCGAGATTATAGTGTGTGTGGTGAAGGGTATGACAAATAAAGAGATTGCAGAGAAACTGTGCCTTTCTATACACACGGTAATCACGCACCGACGCAACATCAGCAACAAACTTCAAATCCGCTCTGCTGCGGGATTGACCATCTACGCTATAGTGAATAAGCTCGTTGATATAAAGGACGTGAAAGATATGTAGAGAGGGCTCAATGTTTGAGTTTCGGAATGTGAAGCTGGATAAAATGAATGGGAGAGTCCCGTCGTTTTGCCAGTTTTTTTTGTTAAATAATGTAAGAAGTTGCCGAGAAAAAAGCATAAATGTTTCATTTTTTAGCCTGGGCGGTTTGGTGTATTAATTAATTATAATCGGGACTAATGCTTTGGTATTCCGCTTGTTTTTGCGTAATTTTGCATAGTTTTTGTGCCGTTTCAGACTGCCTGGCAGTTTGGAGCGATGCTATGACTTTTGAAAATCGAATTAAAATTATATTAAACAACTGATTATGAGTTTGAACATCATTGTGCTGGCAAAGCAGGTGCCCGATACCCGCAATGTCGGCAAAGATGCCATGAAGGCCGACGGCACTATCAACCGTGCGGCACTTCCTGCAATCTTCAACCCCGAAGATTTAAATGCATTGGAGCAAGCCCTTCGCTTGAAAGAGCAGCATCCTGGTTCCACCATCGGTATGCTCACCATGGGGCCTCCTCGTGCAGGTGAAATAATTCGTCAAGGTTTGTATCGTGGCGCCGACACTGGCTGGCTTCTTACCGACCGCCTGTTCGCTGGCGCCGACACATTGGCCACAAGCTATGCCCTTGCCACCGCAATCAAGAAAATCAGCGCCGACAAGCCTGTGGATATTGTGATAGGCGGTCGTCAGGCTATTGATGGCGACACCGCCCAAGTGGGCCCGCAGGTGGCACAAAAGCTTGGTCTCAATCAGGTGACTTATGCCGAGGAAATCCTCAAGGTTGAAAATGGTGTGGCCACAATCCGCCGTATGATTGACGGCGGTGTGGAAACTGTGGAGGCACCACTTCCTGTGGTGATTACCGTGAATGGCAGCGCCGCCCCTTGCCGTCCATGCAATGCAAAATTGGTGATGAAGTATAAATATGCCACTTGCCCAATGGAGCGCACAGGCGAGGAGCCTTGGAAAGAACTCTACAATGAACGTCCGTATCTCACTCTGAACGAGTGGAGTGTGGCTGATGTGGATGGCGACCCTAAGCAATGCGGACTTAGCGGCTCACCCACAAAGGTGAAGACCGTGAAGAATATTGTGTTCCAGGCCAAAGAGAGCAAGACACTCACTGGCAGCGATGAAGATATAGCTGGCTTGGTGAAGGAATTATTGGATGATAAAATTATTGGTTAATAGTAGTACACACAACGACAATGAATAACGTATTTGTATATTGCGAGATTGAAGGCACTACTGTGGCCGAAGTATCTCAAGAATTGCTCACTAAGGGCCGTAAGCTGGCCAATGAGCTTGGTGTGGACCTCGAGGCTGTTGTGGCTGGCACAGGCATCAAAGGCAAGGTGGAGGACCAAATTCTCCCATACGGAGTGGACAAGCTCCATGTATTTGATGCAGAGGGTCTGTTCCCCTACACTTCAGCTCCTCACACATCTGTGCTGGTTAATCTTTTCAAGGAGGAAAAGCCTCAAATATGCTTGATGGGCGCAACAGTGATTGGCCGCGACCTTGGTCCACGCGTTTCATCTTCTCTTTTCAGCGGTCTTACAGCCGACTGCACTGAGCTTGAAATCGGCGAATATGACGATGTGAAGACTAAAAAGCACTACGATAATCTACTCTATCAAATTCGCCCAGCCTTTGGTGGTAACATCGTGGCCACTATCGTGAACCCTGAGAACCGCCCCCAAATGGCCACTGTGCGCTCTGGCGTGATGCAGAAAGCCATTTACGAAGGTAAGGCTAAGGGAGAAGTGGTGTATCCTGATGTGGCAAAATATGTGCCAAGCACCGACTTTGTGGTGAAAGTGATCGACCGCCATGTGGAGGCCGCACGCCACAACCTCAAAGGCGCCGCCATCGTGGTGGCTGGTGGCTACGGAGTGGGCAGCAAGGAGGGTTTCGACCAGCTTTTCACTCTTGCCAAGGAACTTCACGGCGAAGTGGGTGCATCGCGCGCGGCTGTTGACGCTGGCTGGGTTGACGCCGACCGCCAGGTGGGCCAGACAGGTGTGACGGTTCACCCTAAGGTGTATATCGCTTGTGGCATCTCTGGTCAGATTCAGCATATCGCCGGTATGCAAGACGCTGGCATCATCATTTCTATCAACAGCGATCCTGATGCGCCGATCAATAAGATTGCAGATTATGTGATCAATGGCACAGTGGAAGAAGTGGTTCCAAAACTCATTAAGTATTACAAGCAAAACTCAAAGTAAAAAATGGCTAATTACTATACTGATCATCCTGAAATAGAGTTCCACTTGAGCCATCCGCTCATGAAGCGAATTGTAGATTTGAAGGAACGCAACTACGAAGACAAGGACAATTTTGCCGATGCTCCTGTTTGCTACGAGGATGCCATCGAAAACTATAAGCGCATTCTCGACATCACTGGCGATGTGGCTGCCAATATCATTGAGCCAAACTCTGAGGATGTGGACCTTGAGGGACCACATTTGGAGAATGGACGTATGATTTATGCGAGCAAGACCTATGAGAACCTTGACGCTACACGCAAGGCCGGCCTTTGGGGCATCTCGATGCCTCGCCGCTATGGCGGCCTGAATTTGCCTAACACCATTTTCTCGATGCTGAGCGAGGTGATTTCGGCTGCTGATGCCGGTTTTCAGAACGTGTGGAGCCTACAAAGCTGTATCGACACGCTGTATGAGTTTGGCAGTGAAGAGCAGCGCAAGAAATATATTCCTCGCATTGCCGCAGGTGAAACCATGTCGATGGATCTGACAGAGCCTGATGCTGGCTCCGACTTGCAACGTGTGATGCTTAAAGCCACTTACGACAAAGAGAACGACTGCTGGCGACTGAACGGTGTGAAGCGCTTTATCACCAATGGCGACTCCGATATTCACTTGGTGCTGGCGCGCTCTGAAGAGGGCACTAAAGACGGCCGCGGCTTGTCGATGTTTATCTACGACAAGCGTGATGGCGGTGTGGACGTTCGTCACATTGAACACAAACTTGGCATTCATGGCTCACCCACATGCGAGCTCACCTACAAGAATGCTAAAGCAGAGCTTTGTGGCAGCACTCGCCTTGGCCTTATTAAATATGTGATGGCGCTGATGAATGGCGCTCGCCTTGGCATTGCCGCTCAATCGGTGGGTGTGGAGCAGGAGGCCTACAACGAGGCTCTTGCCTATGCCAAAGAGCGTGCGCAGTTTGGCAAGAAGATTATCAATTTCCCTGCCGTTTACGATATGCTTAGTCGCATGAAGGCGAAGCTCGACGCCGGGCGCTCGATTCTCTATCAAACCGCTCGCTACGTAGATATCTACAAGGCACTTGAGGACATTGCGCGCGACCGCACCCTCACTCCAGAGGAACGTAAGGAAATGAAACTCTATTCCCGTCTTGCCGATGCATTCACTCCATTGGCAAAGGGTATGAACTCTGAATACGCCAACCAGAATGCTTACGATGCCATTTCGGTTCACGGTGGTTCGGGCTTCATCATGGAGTATAAGTGCCAGCGCCTGTTCCGTGATGCACGCATTTTCTCTATCTATGAAGGCACTACGCAGCTTCAAGTGGTGGCTGCTATCCGCTATGTGACCAATGGCACTTACCTTGGCATTATCAAGGAAATGCTTGAGAAGGTGGTGAGTCCAGAATTCCAGGCTTTGAAGGACCGCGTGGCCAAGATGGTGGAAAAATATGAAGACGCTGTGAACTATGTGAAGGCTGCTGGCAACAACGATCTTCACGACTTCCTGGCACGTCGCCTTTATGAGATGACGGCGGAAATCATTATGTCGCTCCTCATTCTCGACGACGCTACCCGCGCTCCAGAGCTGTTCGCTAAGAGCGCAAACGTGTATGTACGTTATGCAGAGGGCACTGTGGCTGGTCACTATGCCTACATCAAGGAATTCAAGGCTGAAGACCTTGCCGACTTCCTTGCCGCAGCTCCAGAGGCAGAGTAATATTGCGCGTGCGCATATGATGATGGCATAATTTGCAACAATCATCGTCACAATATATTTATATATAGGGATGCTTTTTTAGGGCATTCCTATATTTTTTCTTTAAAAAGTGAGGTTTGGAGTAGCGAATCCAGTAGTGGCGTGTTATTATAGTAGAAATGCGACAAAAATGGAGATACAAGAGTTTATAGAGACGGCAGAAAGTTACAGAGGCCACTTGCTTCGGCAGGCAATGCACTATCTGCACGACGCTGACAGCGCGGAGGATGCCGTTCAAGAAACCCTTGTGAAGCTATGGATGGCAAAAGACCGTATAGCCGACGGGGCGAAAATGCGCAGCATGGCTTCTGTGGTGTGCAGAAATGTTTGCCTCAACACCTTGCGTGACTCGAAATGCCATATTGCCATAAATAGCGCAGTCGCGGTGATGGGGGAGAACAGCCCTCAGACTGAACTGGAGGAGCGGGAAGCCCTTCAAACTCTGCGCCAGGGCATTCGGGCGCTCTCCGACAAGCAGCGCGCCATCATTAGAATGCGCAATGTGGAACAGCTGCCGTATGCTGTCATTGCAAAGGTGATGGGCACTTCGGAATCTTCGGTGAGAGGCATGATTAGCAAAGCGCGTATGGTATTATTAAATCAACTAAAAAAAGGTGAGTAGCAATGAAGAAATTTGATTTGAATGATATTGATAGGCTCCTTGAAAAGTTCGTAGATGGGCAGACCACAGAGCGTGAGGAGCGTGTGCTGGCAGATTTCTTCAGCACTGCTGATAAACTGCCCACTGATTGGCAAGCGTATAAGGAACTGTTCTGCTCCTTCAAAACCGATGCCTATGATTTCAGTGATGAAGAAATTCACACGATGCTCTCTGCCGTTCCTTCAAGCAGGAGGAGTGTGGTGCTAAGGGCGCTACGCTGGGCTGCGGTGGCTTGTGTGGTGACGGCTTTGGCAATAGTAGGGGTGAATGGTGTGGATAAGGCCCATACGCCATCATCGAAACCCGCATTGATGGCACAAACAGGCTGTGACGCACACTCGAAAAAGGTTGTGACACAGAATAATGTCACCACAGAGCCTCCGCACAGCACTGCCTGTGGAAAAGCGATAGCTTCCACACCGCATGTCCACAATAGCAGGACGGAGCCTCAAAAGAAGATGGCTGTGGACGGGCAAAAAGGGCAGAGCGGTGAGCTCATGGCAGGCGAGCAGGAGGTGAGTACTGCCGAAATGCTGGAAACTGTGCAGATGCTTGTCATGACAGATGCAGAAGGTGTCACTATCACTGCATCGCCACGGGGAAGTGGATTCTTAATCGATGCTGTGTGTGCCGGTGATAGTAGGAAAATTAGTTCGTATGAGCTGACGCGCTGCGCTGATGGCACATCATTAGAACTGAAATCAATTAATTAATTCAAAAAATAGACTTATTATGAAACGATTAGTATCAATGTTCGCTATCGTAGCGATTTGTGTGGCCAGCCTTTCAGCACAAAATATAAAAACAGACCCTGTCTATGTGCTCAATGGCAAGAAAGTGGAAAATTTTGACGGCTCACAACTGGTGGGGAAAACCATTGCCAATTATTACATCGACAAGGAAAATAATGTGCATGTGATTCTCACTGGTGACCATGTGGCGGGCAAGGCAGTGAAGAAGGTGAGCACGGTGCAGTCGGTACGTCCCTTAAAAGACGGCGAGAGCGTGACCTCATCAGTAGATGCGGGCTACTACCTTTCAGGTGAAGCCGTGTTTGTGCTCGACGGTAAACTGGTTTCGGCATCGGAGTTTACCTCATTGAAGCCATCGGTGCTGAAGACCGTTAAGGTGATAAAGGACAAAAACAATGCCGACTTTAAGAAGTATGCCGCGGAAGCTAAGAAAATATCTAATGTGGAGCCAAAATGTGTGATATTGGCTACCACGAAATAGCCATTAATCCATTCCTCCAATCAGCACTGGTTAATAGAAAGTTATGAAAGGCGCGCACATATCGCTAAAGATATGGCGCGCCTATTATTTTAGCGGTGTGGGTGGCTTGTCGTCAGAATTTGTATTCGAGGCACTCGTCGAGAAGGCGAGTGATTTCCTCCTTGTCGAGGTTTTGACCGATAAACACGATTTTCTGCATACGGTCGCCATATTTTTCGTCCCAGTCGCGGCGCAGAGTCGGGTCGGTTTCCAGCATACGCTTCAATTCGTTTTCCGGCATTGTAGCATAAAATTTTCCGGCTTGGCGGATGGTCTTCTGCTTTCCAGCCTGCTCAAAGAGGTAGCACATGTCGGGTTCGTCGGAGAAATAGCACACGCCCTTGGCACGGATCACATTCTTGGGCCACTGGGTGGCCACGAAATGGTCGAAGTTTTCAAGGCTGAATGCCGGGCGGCGATAGTAAACGAATGTGCCGATGCCGTATTCCTCAGCCTCGCCTTCATCATGGTGATGATGGTGATGGTGATGCTCGTGGCCGTGGTGGTCATGATCTTCCTCGTGGTTATGATTATCGTCATCGTGATGGTGGTGCTCATCTTCGTCATGGTGCTCGTGGTCATGGTGCTCGTGTTCGTCCTCGTCGTGGCGTCCTTCAAGCTCACGAATCCAAGTGGCTGAAGTGACCACCTTCTCAAAGTTGAACAGATGGGTGTTCAGAATCTTGTCGAAGTCCACATCGCCATAGTTGCATTCTATGATTTCGGCCTTGGGCTGCAGGGCGCGTATGATTTTCTTGATGCGCTCAAGTTCTTCAGGCGAAACCTCGTCCACTTTGTTGAGGATAATCTTGTTGCAGAACTCTACTTGCTGGATAACGAGATTTTCGATATCCTCCTCGCCAATGTGCTTCTTCACCAAGTCGTCGCCACAGCCAAACTCATCGCGCATGCGCAGTGCATCTACCACGGTGACGATGCAGTCGAGGCGTGCCAGCCCATTTTCCACATATTTTTTCCCCATTTGAGGGATTGAACAGATGGTTTGGGCAATGGGTTCTGGCTCGCATATTCCGCTGGCCTCAATCACGATGTAGTCGAACTTGCCCATAGAGGTGATGTCGTGCAGCTGCTCCACGAGGTCCATTTTCAGCGTGCAGCAGATGCAGCCGTTTTGAAGCGCCACCAGGCTGTCGTCTTTTTTGCCCACCACGCCGCCTTGCTCAATGAGGCTGGCGTCGATGTTCACCTCGCCAATGTCGTTCACAATCACGGCAAACTTGATGCCGCGCTTATTGTTCAGGATTCTGTTCAGAAGAGTGGTCTTGCCACTGCCAAGATACCCTGTAATCAGCAATACAGGTATTTGCTTCATCATTAACATAGTTGTGCTATACGTTATTAAATTAATAAGAAACTATTCCGTAAAAATATAAAATTTTAACTTAACAAAGTTACTCATTTTGTTTACTTTTTTGATTGTGTAATTTTTTAAGTAGTGATACTACTTCTCTATCAGCTGGTAGCCATTTTATGCAGTCAAGTTCATGAAAAGTGAGCCATTTAGCCGCTTCGTGTTCCTGAAGATTAAAATGCCTGGAGCGCATGTGGCACAAATAGCAGTGCATAGTCAGATGAAAGTTGGGGTAGTCATAGTTTATTGTGGTCAAAAAATCGCCAACATCAATCTGTGTATTGAGTTCTTCCTGGATTTCTCTCTGTAATGCTTGTTGAGGTGTTTCTCCCAATTCTATTTTTCCTCCAGGAAATTCCCACCAGTCTTTCCATTCGCCATACCCTCGTTGGGTGGCGAAAAGAGCCTTCTCGTCGTCTGAAACAATGATAGCGGCTGCAACTAATATATTTTTCTTGCGTTCTGACATAATTATCCTATGGCTTTAAATTTCGCTGCGTAACTATAGGTGGATTCTGACATCGGTGTGCGTAGCTTCCAGACAATCTGCATTGGGCGCGTGCCTTCACATGAAATCAAATCAACTTCACCAAGATAAATATATCCCATACGCCGGTTTTTATCTTCAGGCATGGTGGCTTGTTGACGAACAAAGAGGAGCATGTGTTGCTTTTGTTGAATGTAGTTTTGACCAATAGGCGACTGTGGTGATACGCTATTTTGAGTTTCCCAATGAAATTCATCACGATTGATGGCAAAGTCGTTATAGTTAGTGCTTGATCCTTCTTCGCGGTCTTTTATGATATCTACATACATTGCCTCGAGATGGAGAGGCTTGTTGCGTTCACAACCTTCCCTTGACGGCGATTTCCTATTTATCGTACTTGTCCCAATTGCCACTTGTATCTGTGATTTTGTGTATATGCCATGTACTTTTAGTGGCATTGTAAATGCAAATACAGAGTTGTCGTCTTTTTCTGGAGCACAACAACGCTCACGTAATTCGGATATGACCTCCATCATCTCGTCCATAAGGAGATTGTCGGTTGAAAAGGCGTCAAACATTTGCTGAACACTATCAAATCTTCCAGCAGCGTCAAACATGTCATAGTAGAGCATGAGCGCCATTTTATTTTCTATGACAGAAAGTGACGAAGTCTGGATTCTAAATCTTCGTTTTACCACTTTAATGATAAATGAGAAATACGAGAAAGAATCCGTAGCCAGCCATTTACGATAGACTGCACGTTGAAGATCTTTTGAATATGGTGATTGGGTGTGATGTACGTTAGCCTGATACAAGAAACCATACCAGTTTGTGATTTTATATATCTTTTCAAGTTGGATTCCTGTTAATTGTATGAAATTATGCAGGTTCAAAGGCTTGGTGTAGTTGTGGCTAAAATCACGAACGATGTTTAAAATTCTGTTTTTATTTGTGTTGCGTAATGCTCCTTCAATATTTTCCAGTATATATTTGCGAGCTTTAGGCTCCAGAGTGATATGGCAATTGAGGGGAAGATGCGGAAAATCACTTTTCACTTCTTCCGGTACGCTCATTGATGTTTTTCCTATCATCGCGCGAAAACGGTCTTGATAGTTGAATTCTGCTCGTGAATGCCCAACAAAATCAAGTATGGTTAAACACTCTTTCCCTTTAGCTTTTCGTAAGCCACGGCCTAACTGCTGGAGAAATATGGTGATCGACTCTGTTGGACGCAGGAAGAGGACTGTGTCAATCTCTGGAATATCTACGCCTTCATTAAAAATATCGACCACAAATAGATAGTTGATTTCTTTATTGCGAAGTTTGCGGCGCACGCTATTTCTGTGTTCTGCACTGTCATCACTAGTAAGGACGTCAGAGCGTAGATTGGCCAAAGTGAACTTGGCTTGCATATATTTTGCATGGTTTTTGTCTACACAAAAGCACAAGGCTCTCACATCATTGTAATTGTCGAGGTACTTTTCCAATGCTTTCCAGATGACCTGAGTGCGAAGGTCATTAGCTGTGTACACTTTTGAGAGTTCTGAGGCAACGAAGCGCCCTCTTTCCCATCTTACTTGTGACAGATCTACGCTGTCGGTAATTCCATAGTAGTTGAAAGGTGCCAGCAGACCCGCATTTAAAGCAGCTGTGAGCCGAATCTCTGCACTGATATGGTTGTCAAAATCCTGCGTGATATCTTGCCCGTCCATACGTTCAGGTGTGGCTGTAAGTCCAAGCAGTATTTTTGGCTTGAAGTAATTGATTATTTTTCGATAACTGTCAGCCGATATGTGGTGTACTTCGTCAATAACGATATAGTCGTAATAGTCAGCTTTTAAAGGCAAAGAGTCGAGCCGGTTGTTGAGCATGTCTTTTGAGGCGAAAACGTGATTGAAGTTTTGTATTTCACTTCCTCCATACCACATTTCTCCAAAGTTTTGATCACCGAGCACCTGCCTGAATGTATAGCAGGCTTGTTTGATAATTTCTTCACGATGAACTACAAAAAGAAAATTATGACGATTTGGGTGGCTTTCTGCAAATCGTTTGAAGTCGAAGGCTGCAATCACGGTTTTTCCTGTGCCAGTAGCTGCCACAACAAGGTTGTGATAATGCCCGTGTATGGTTCGCTCTACGTCCAGTTTTTCTAGAATTTCTTTTTGGTAATCCTTAGCCTTGATGATATCGAGCACTGAATAATCAAAACTGGGAGTTGCATTCTGTGAGAGCGCTTGCTGCAATCTTTGTTCGTCACGTCCGAGGATAAATGGTTCAAATGTCTGGTCGTTCCAGTAAGTTTCAAATGAGTTTTTTACAGTCGTGATAATGTGCGGCAATTCTATCTGTGTGGCTTTCAGATTCCATTCCAAGCCTTTTGTCAGTGCGGCTCGAGACAGATTTGATGATCCAATATAAGCAGTATGAAAGCCGCTGCGGCGAAGGAACAGATAAGCTTTGGCATGCAATCGATCTTCTTCGCCATTGTAGGAAATGCGTATTTCTGTGTTTTGCATTTTCGCAAGCTCTACAATAGCTTCATATTGGGTTGCGTTCATGTAGGTAGTGGTTATCACTCGGAGTTTGTTCCCTGCATTGGTAAAGCGTACCAATTCTTTTTTGATGATATTTAATCCACTCTTCCTGATAAAAGAAACCACGAAGCATATTTCGTCAGACGAAAGAATTTCCTTTTTCAACTCGCTCGCCATATTGACAGATTGATTTAATCCTGTGAAAAGCGTGCTACGCGAAAGTGTGGTAATTGGGGTGATCTGGCGTATATGCTCCTCGATATTGGGATAGTCGCATTTGCTTCTGTCTATTATCGCAGTAAGGATAGATGCTTGTGCGTCGATCAAATTGTTTTTGTAGTCATCGAGGTCGAAATCCTGACCGAGTTGCTTGATGATAGAGTTGGCGAACGACACGCAACGCGAAGTTTGTGTGTCGTCGTCGGGCAGCGATGCAAATATCTTTTGTAGTATCTGATACAGGTACCTTGAAAGTATCGTAGCAGCTTCTTCTCGCCTAATCTTTTTGTTTGCTATGTAAAAGTTTTCACTATCAACTAAATCAATCTTGTGCTTAAACAAAGAATTGATTATTTGTTCGTATATGCCTGCCTCAATCATAGGGAAACGTTCCATCTGTTTATGTTATACAAAGATAGAAATAATGGGTAACAATTGCATATTAAACAGGAGGAATTTTCTCTGCTTATTTTTCATCGTCCTTCGTGCTTGAAAATATATTTGGAGAATTAATTTTCATTGTCAGGTAGTGGGGAATGCTTAAAATAATGTTTGTGTAGATGATTTTTTGTGCGGCTTTTCTGAGTTTTTGGGAAATATGTGGATTGCTACCGAAAAGTTTCGTAATTTTGTATGATAATAAACAAATTGTGTATGAATACTGTAAACAAGATATTAGCGTTGGCGGCTTTTGCCGGCGCCACGGCTTTTGGCGCATCTGCGCTTGAACTGTCGGACTTTGTGCTGACGAACCGCCCCTACGGCATAGCCGCCACCCAAAAGGCGCTAAATGGAGAGTACTATTACCAACAGAGCGCCGACGGCTCGAAAATATACAGGATTGCCTATAAGAACGAGGCCAATGAATCCACTGTTTTCGACAGCGAGCAGCTCCGTGGGTGTAAAATCACCGACTGGGACGGCTATGAGATGAGTGCCGACGAGAGCAAGATTCTGCTTCACACCGACACTAAGATGATTTACCGGCATTCCTATGTGGCCGACTACTATGTGTATGACGTGAAAAGCGGACGCATCACCAAGCTCACCGACGAGGGCGGGGAGGAGATTGCCACTCTCAGTCCCGATAATCAGAAGGTGGCATTTGTGAAAAGCAACAATGTGTATATAAAGAATCTGGCAGATGGCTCCGTGACCACGGTGACCACCGACGGAGAGAAGAACAAGGTGATTAATGGTGTGCCCGACTGGGTGTATCAAGAGGAGTTTGGCATTCTGAACTCGCTGAAATGGTCGCCAAGCAGTTCCACGCTGGCGTTCATACGTTTTGATGAGAGCAAGGTGCCTATGTATTCGATGGCGATGTACGAGGGCGACTGCCACCCTAATAAGGACTATGCGCTTTATCCTGGCAGCTACGACTATAAGTATCCCGTGGCAGGAGAGAAAAACTCTGTGGTGAGCGTGATGGCTTACGACCTGAATGGCAAGAGCCTCACAAAGATGAACTTGCCCATCACCGCAGAGCATTATGTGCCACACATCGATTATGGAACGAAGGACGACCAGCTGATGGTGAGCACGCTCAACCGCACTCAGAACGATTTGCGCATCTATGCCGTGAATCCGGCGTCGGGCGCTGCCACTGAGGTGTATGCCGAGCAGTCGTCGTCGTGGATCGACAGCGAAACTGCCAACAGTGTGCAGTATTACCACACCTTCTTTGTGATTCCGAG
>DLLC01000005.1:15092-18946 GCA_002476625.1 Porphyromonadaceae bacterium UBA7572
ATTTGTGATTCCGAGTGAAAAGTCGGGATATATGCATCTCTATCAGTATGCCTACGATGGCAAGCTGATTCGCCAGCTCACATCGGGCAATGAGAATGTGACAGAATATTATGGCTACGACAAGGCGCACAACCAGTTCTTTTACCAGCGCACCAACGGGCCCCTCGACCGCACAGTGGAGTGTGTGGACGGCAATGGCAAGCTGACGGCGCTCACTAATGGCAAAGGGACGTATGGCGCGAAGTTCGGCAGTGGCTTTAAATACTACATTCGCACCTACAGCTCGCTGCGCACACCCAATCAATACGCTATCTACAATGTAAACGGCAAGAAAGTGCGTGATCTCCAAATGAACCATGAGTATGCCGAGAAATACACAGCGCCTAATGTGCCACACCGCGAGTTGATTACGGTGGAGAGCGACGGCTATCAGCTTAATGGCTACATCATCAAGCCTGCCGACTTCGACCCTAACAAAAAGTATCCTGTGATTATGAACCAGTATAGCGGCCCAGGGTCGCAGCAGGTGCTCAACAAGTGGAGCCTTGACTGGCAGGAATATTTTGCCACTCAAGGCTTTATCGTGGCGTGTGTGGACGGCCGAGGCACCGGTGGCCGGGAAAAGGCTTTTCAAAGCGTGGTGTATCAGCGCCTTGGAAAATATGAGAGCATCGACCAGATAGCCGCGGCAAAATATATGGCAAGTCTGCCGTATGTGGATGCCAACCGCATTGGTATTTGGGGATGGAGCTATGGCGGCTATGAGGCGTTGATGGCCATGTCTACCCCAGGAAGCAACTATGCCGCCGGCGTGGCGATTGCGCCTGTGACCTCGTGGAAATTCTACGACACCATTTATGCCGAACGGTATATGCGCACACCACAGGAGAATCCCGACGGCTACCGCGACGGTGCGCCGCTTGAGAATTACGACAAGCTGAAGGGCAAGCTGCTGATTATGTTTGGCAGTGCCGACGACAATGTGCATATCATTAATTCTATGCAATATATCGCCAAACTCCACGGGCAAGGCATGCAATTCGACATGATGGTGTATCCCAACATGAACCATAGCATCAACGGATGTGGCGTGCGCCTGCCACTTTATCAGCGTGTGCTCAACTTCTTCAAGGAAAACTTGCAAAAATAGGCGATGACAGACTTGATAGTGATTACGGGGCCTACGGCATCGGGCAAGACGGGGAAGGCCGTGGCCCTTGCAAAAGCCATAGATGCCGAGATAATTAGCGCCGATTCCCGACAGCTCTACCGAGGTATGGACTTGGGCACGGGAAAGGACCTTAACGAATATGGTGATGTGCCTTACCATATGATTGACATTTGCCCGGCTGGCTACAAATATAACCTGTTTGAGTATCTTCGCGACTATCAGCGGTGCTACGACGACATTCGCAGCCGTGGCAAACGTGTGATTCTCTGCGGAGGCACCGGCATGTATGTGGAAAGTGTGCTTAAAGGAATACAGCTTCCTCCAGTGCCACAAGACGAGGCTCTCCGCGCCAGGCTGTCAACCAAGAGCCTTGAAGATCTTACGGAGATTTTAAAAACCTATAAGACGCTTCGCAACAACAGCGACATCGATACAAAAAAACGCGCTATCAGGGCTATTGAAATATGCGTGTACTACCACAATAATCCTATGCTGAAGCTCGCCACAGAGCCACATCCACTACAAAATGCGCTCACCATAGGCGTGAGCATACCGCGTGACGAGCGCAGACAGCGTATCACCGACCGTCTGAAAGCTCGCCTTGATGCCGGAATGGTAGACGAGGTGCGCCGGCTGATTGATGAAGATGGCGTGTCACCGGACGACTTGATATACTATGGCCTGGAATATAAGTACATCACAAAGTATGTGATAGGGAAATTGACTTATCAGGAAATGTTTTCAGGACTTGAAACCGCTATCCACCAGTTTGCCAAACGCCAGATGACGTGGTTTCGTGGCATGGAACGGCGTGGTTTCCCCATACACTGGATTCCTTATAACTTGCCCAATGAACAGTTTGTTGAAGCAGTGGAGTCGCTGATGAAATAGGACGAGTGGTGATTAGATTACCAGACGCCGTATTGGCTGCGTGAGGCGTCGATGCGCAGCAAAATGAACAAGAGCGTGGTGAATCCCCAAAGCGAAGAGCCTCCATAGCTGAAAAATGGCAGCGGAATGCCTATGACAGGGCATAGCCCCAGCACCATACCCACATTGATGCTCAAGTGGAAGATGAGAATTGATGCCACACAATAGGCGTAGACTCGAGCAAAAGCCGTGTGCTGGCGCTCGGCGATGGTGATGATGCGGAGAATCATACACACGAACAGCGCAAGCACAGCCACCGATCCCACGAATCCCTGTTCCTCGCCGATAGTGCAGAAAATGAAGTCGGTATGCTGCTCTGGCACATAGCCGAATTTCGTCTGCGTGCCTTGCAAAAATCCCTTGCCAAACAGGCCTCCAGAGCCAATGGCTATTTTGCTTTGATTCACGTTGTAGCCTTGGCCTCTTACGTCGTCTTCGATGGCGAGAGCCACCTTGATACGCATTTGCTGGTGAGGCTTCAGCACTTCGTTGAAAGCAAAATTCACAGTAAAGAGCAGGCAAATTCCGGCAATGGCAAAGATGATGGTGGTGAGAAGCCGGTTATTGTTGATTCTGATAAACTCCCACGCTAAATACATGAGCGAGCCTATGATTACAGGAAAGAAGAACAGATGACCATTGATGTCGAAGCCGAGGTAGTGGGCGCCAAGCGCAAGGGCGCCTGCACCCAGATAACCGAGAAGCACATTTCGGGTCGCTGTGCGCGATTTGCAGTAGATATACAGCATTCCCACAATGATGGCCATGATGATGATGAATACGCAAAACTCGCCGAGCGTGATGCCCATAAACGGAACTGTGGAATACTTTAGCGCAATCACGAATATCACCACGGCCGTCAGTCCGGCAAACAGCACCAGCCCTGACATGCCTTCGCGGTAAAGCACAAACACAAACGAGGTGTAGACCAAAGCCGAACCAGTCTCGTTCTGCATGATGATAATGAGAATGGGCAGAATGATGATGCCTGCGGCTATGGCCATATTTTTAGGCGTGTTGAGGCTAAAGCCGTAGGTACTGAATAGTTTTGCCAGCGCCAGCGCTGTGGCAAACTTCGCAAATTCGGCTGGCTGCAGGCTCACAGGGCCCAGTGAAATCCATGAGTGCGACCCCTTGATGTTTGGCGCCACAAAGATTGTGAGCACCAGAAGTAGTATCATGCATCCATATATGGGGTAGGCATACGCTTCGTAGAATTGCCTGTCGATTAACAGGATCGACCCTCCGAGGCATAGTGCAAGAATTATCCAGCAAAACTGCTTGCCGGAGAATGTTGCGAAACTGAAGAGGCTTGCGTCCTCAAAGTTGTATTTTGCGGCATAGATGCTGATGGCCCCGTAAATGGTCATGATCAGATACAGGGCTATGGTAAACCAGTCGAGCGACTTTAGTATGCTTTGTTCGTTGCTACTCACCTTTTTCTTATTTGATAATTGAATTCATCATTTCATTTTCCAAGTAGGTGCGCTCCACCTTGCCTTTGAGATACTTCTCGATCATCAGGCTGCCGATAGGCACACCAAAGTCGGCACCGAAGCCGCCATTCTCCACATATACTGCCACGGCGATTTTCGGACTGTTCATAGGAGCAAAACCCATAAAGGCTGAGTGGTCGCGTCCATGTGGGTTCTGCGCCGTACCAGTCTTGCCACACACCTCAATTCCGTCTAAGTTAGCCTTGCGGCAGGTGCCGTTGGTGACAGCGCCTCGCATACCAGCCACCACCTCGGTG